>DASSEM010000222.1:0-10868 GCA_035695265.1 Solirubrobacterales bacterium | reverse complement strand
GACGGGCTGACCGCCGATCCCGGCAGCGAGCCACCGCCGCCGCTCGAGCCGCGGGCCCTCGTCGTGCTCGAGGAGACCCTGCGCCCCGACGCCGCGGAGACGATCGAGTTCATGCGCGAGCAGGAGGTCGACCTGAAGCTGATCTCCGGCGACGCCGTTCAGACCGTCACCACGGTTGCCCATGCCCTCGGCGTGCCGCGCGACGCCGGGGTGATCGAGGGGCCGGCGCTGCCCGCGGACCCGGACGCGCTCGCCGCGGCGGCCGACGAGAACACGATCTTCTGCAGGATCACCCCCGATCAGAAGAAGGCCCTGGTCGGGGCGCTTTCGGACTCGGGAAGATTCACGGCGATGATCGGCGACGGAGTCAACGACGTACCCGCGCTGAAGCAGGCGCGGCTCGCGGTGGCGATGGGCTCAGGCAGCCAGATCACCAAGGGGATCGCCGACATCGTCCTGCTCCGCGACCAGTTCTCGATGCTGCCGCGGGCGGTCGCCGAGGGCCGCCGGATCGCCCGCAACATCCACCGGCTCGGGCGCCTCTATCTGACCAAGACCGTCTACGCCGGCTTTCTGATCGTCGCGGCGGCCCTGATCGGGTTCACGTTCCCGTTCCTGCCGCGCCAGCTCACGGCGGCGGCGCTCGTGACGATCGGCATCCCGTCGTTCGTGCTCGCGCTCGCGCCCAGCGAGGGGCCGCTCTATCGCGGCCGGCTGCTGCGGGCTCTGGCCGCCTTCGCGGTGCCGGCCGGGATCGGCATCGGGGTCGGCTCGCTGCTCTCGTTCGGGCTCGTCGACGGGATCTTCGGCGGCACCCTGAACGAGGGCCGGACGGCCGCGACGACGACGCTGATCGTGCTCGGCCTCGCCTTCATCCTCCTGCTCGAGCGCGGTCCCGGCCGCGAGCACATCGCGATCCAGGGCTACATGCTGGCGATGGTGACGGCGCTCGGCGGCCTCTACGCGGCGATTCTCGCGCTCGAGCCGGCCCGCGCCTTCTTCGACCTCGAGCTGCTCAGCGCCGGCCAGTGGTTCGTCTGCATGCTGTCGGTCGCGGTCGGCCTCGTCGCCGCAAGCGCGCTCTGGCGCCTGCCCTTCATCCAGCGGCTCGAGCTTCCCGATGCAGGGGGCGAGCGGCGGCGGCCACCCGCCGGGGCGGACTGATGGCCGACCACCGACGGACGAAGATCGTCGCCACGATCGGCCCTGCGTCGCGCTCGCCGAAGATCCTCGAGCGCCTGATCTCGGCCGGCGCCGACGTCTTCCGCCTCAACTTCTCCCACGGCGACGAGGCGAGCCACGCCGAGAACGTCGAGCGGATCCGCGCCGCCGGCGAGCTGATGGGCAAATGGGTCGGGATCCTCGGCGACCTGCCGGGTCCGAAGCTGCGGCTCGACGAGGTCGCCAACGGCTTCGTCCAGATCGAGACGGGCGACGAGGTGACGCTGACGACCGACGACGGGACGATCGGCTCGCGCGAGTTGCTGTCGGTCGGCTGGGATGGCCTCACGACGGCGGTCGACGAGGGCGATCCGATCTACCTGGCGGACGGCCGCGTCCGCCTGCGCGCGCTCGAAGTCGAGGGTGATGCGATCCGCTGCAACGTCGAAGCCGGCGGCCGGGTGGCCTCCCACCAGGGGGTCAACCTGCCGAGCTCGAGCGACGCCATGCCCGCCGCCGGGCTGACCGACATCGGCTGGGTCGATTTCGCCGTCGACCACGACATCGACCTGCTCGCGGTGTCGTTCGTGCGCTCGGCCGAGGACCTCGAGCCGGTCGCCGAGCGGCTCGCCGAGCGCCACGCCGACATCCCGCTGATCGCGAAGATCGAGAAGCCGCAGGCCGCCGAGCAGGCCGAGGAGATCGTCGAGGCGGCGACGAGCGGGATCATGGTGGCTCGTGGCGACCTCGGGATCGAGCTCCCGATCGAGGCGGTGCCGGCGACCCAGAAGCGCCTGATCAGGCTCGCCGGAAGCAAGTCCAAGCCGGTGATCACCGCGACGCAGATGCTCGCTTCGATGGTGACCAGCGACCGCCCCACGAGGGCCGAGGTGACCGACGTCGCGAACGCGATCTACGACGGGACCGACGCTGTGATGCTCTCGGAGGAGACGGCGATCGGCGACCACCCGGTCGAGGCGGTGGCGACGATGGACCGGGTCGCCCGGGCGACCGAGCAGGATCTTCCCTACGGGGACTGGCTGCTGAACCGGGTCGCGATCGACGGCGACGACATCGCGACCGCGGTCGCTCAGGGCGCGGTCGGGTCGACCTATCGGCTCGGGCTCGCGGCGATCATCGTTCCAACCCTGAGCGGCCGCACGGCGCGGATCGTCTCGGCCCTCCGCCCCGAGGTTCCGATCCTGGCGATCTCACCACGCGAGGCGACCGTGCGCCGGCTCAACCTCCTGTTCGGCGTCCGCTGCGTCCTCCACCAGCAGTGGGGGGAGCTTCGGGACCTGCTCGCGGCCTGCGCGATGATCGCCCGCCGCGAAGGGGTCGCCAAGCCGGGCGATCTGATCGCGGTCACCGCCGGGCTGCCCGACCAGGAGCTCGGCACCAACCTGTTCGAGATCCACCGCGTTCCGAGCTAACAGATCACTGCCGGCGGAATGCTCCCGGCTTCGCCCGTCCGCTTCCACCGGACCGTTGGCGGGTCTGCGGCGGCGCTGAGATCACGGCGCCTCCTCGGGCTTCGCCCTGCGGAGGCGCCGGAAGCGGTGCGCCGCCTTTCTACGCTCGGGCGTGGGTTTCGACGCGGCGCACCCACTCGTCGAGCAGCGGATGGTCGTCGGCGCGGAGCAGCTCGGCGAGGATCGCGTGGAAGCGGTCCCCGTCGGCGGGGTCTGGGTCGAGGACCGCGTACTTGAGGAACGGGAAGGCGCAGACGTCGACGATCCCGAGCTTCTCACCGCCGAAGTAGGGACGACCGCCGAGCAGGTCGACGAGCCAGCGGGTCCAGAGGCTGGAGCGGGAGCGGAGCGCCTCGGCGTCCGGAGGCTCGGGGCCGTCGAGGGCGTTCGGCGGCCCCTTCCAGACGCGGTCGAACCAGTCGACGGTGATCAACGCCGTGGCCCGCCCGACCTCGTCGGCGGGAATCAGGGCCGGATCGGGCTGCTCGGCCTCGAGCCGCTCGACGATCCGCATCGACCCGCGCACAACCTCGCCGTCGAACTCGGCAACGGGGACGAGCCGCTGGCCGCTCAGCTCGATCACCGCGGACCGGTCGTCGTCGGGGTGGTCGACCCACTCGAGCTCGATCCCTTTGTGTCCGGCCGCGAGCGCGACGCGTTCGACGTTGGTCGAGAAGGGAACCCGATGGACCCTGATCATCGCCCCAGCCCGTGGTCGCCGAACGGCTGGTCGCGGCTGCGCACCGCCTCCCGGAACCCCTCCGCGCCCGCCCGCCGGGCGAACTCGTAGCCCTCCGGCGTGTGGCGGGCGATCCCGTCGAAGAAGACGCTCATCACCTGGTTGGCGTGGAGGCCCTGGCTGGTGAGCGGCGCGTTGATAGCGAGCTTGTGCATGACGAGCTGGTTGACGGGCAGCCGGGCGACGCGTTCGAGCAGGCGCTCGAAGGCGCCGTCCAGCTCCGCCCGCGACGCCGCCTCGGAGGCGAGCCCCCACTCGACCGCCGTCGTTCCGTCGATCGAGTCGCCGGTCAGTAGCAACCGGCGGGCGCGCTCGAGACCGACCCGGTGGGCCCAGAGCATCGATGTGGGCACGCCCCAGACACGAGCCGGCGGATAGCCGATCTTCGCCCGGTCCTCGGTCACGATCAGATCCGAGCAGAGCGCCATGTCGGTGCCGCCGGCGACGCAGAACCCGTGGATCTTGCAGATCACCGGCTTGTCGGAGTGGAACAGCGACATGAACCCGCGCAGGTTCCGGGCCATCATCTGGAAGTCGAGCACCGGGTCCCACGGGCGCCCGGGGTCATGGTTGGCGGCGATCGTCGCGGGATCGTCGGGGCGGCCCGCGCCGCCCTCGCCCGCGCCGGCGGCGAAGGCCTCGGCAGCGCCGAGGTCGTAGCCGCCGCAGAAGCCGCTGCCGTTGCCGGCGAGTGCGATCACGTGGACACCCGGGTCGAGGTTGGCCTCCTCGACCGCGGCTGCGAGCTCGGCCGGCATCTCGAGCGTGATCCCGTTGCCGCGCTCCGGCCGGTCGAGGGTGATCCGCCCGATCCGCCCGTCGCGCGCGTAGGTCAGTGTCTCCGGCTTCCCCATTCGCCCGTGCAACGTATCCGCTGCGCCGCTCACGGATACCCTGAGCGTTGTGGCAAAGACGGAGGCGATCGCGATCGAGGCGGCCGGGCGCGAGGTCCGGCTGTCGAACCCCGACAAGCCGTTCTTCGCGACGACCGAGCCGGCGATCACCAAGCGCGAGCTCGCCGAGTACTACGTGACCGTCGCCGATGCCGCGGTCATCCACCTCCGCGAACGGCCCACGACCCTGAAGCGGTTCGTCGACGGGGCCGGCGGCGACTTCTTCTTCCAAAAGCGCGTGCCGAAGGGAGCGCCCGACTGGCTCGAGTCGGCGACCGTCCACTTCCCGAGCGGCCGCTCGGCGCGCGAGCTCTGCGCCAACGACGCCGCCCATCTCGTCTGGGCGGTCAACCTCGGCGTCATCGACTTCAATCCGTGGCCGTGCCGCCGCGCCGACCTCGATCACCCCGACGAGCTCCGCGTCGACCTCGACCCGACACCGGAGGCGAGCTGGGACGACGTCCGGCAGGTCGCGCTCGTCGCCCGCGACGTCCTCACCGACCACGAGCTCACCGGCTTCCCGAAGACGAGCGGCAATCGCGGCATCCACGTCAACGTGCGGATCGAGCCCGAGTGGGACTTCGACGACGTCCGGCGCGCGGCCCTCGCGCTCGCCCGCGAGATCGAGCGCCGAGTCCCGAAGCTGGCCACGAGCAAGTGGTGGAAGGAGGAGCGCCACGGGGTCTTCGTCGACTACAACCAGAACGCCCGCGACCGCACCGTCGCCTCCGCCTACTCGGTCCGCCCGGTCCCCGAGGCCCGGGTCAGCACGCCCCTCGACTGGGACGAGGTCGCCGACGTCGACCCGGCTGTCTTCACGCTGCGCACCGTGCCCGACCGGCTCCGCGATGTCGGCGACCCGGGCGCCGCGATCGACGACCACGCCGGCCGCCTCGACGCCCTCCTCGACCTCGCCGCCCGCGACGAGGCCGAGGGCCTCGGCGACGCCCCCTGGCCCCCTCACTTCCGCAAGCAGAAGGGCGAGCCGAAGCGGGTCCAGCCAAGCCGGGCGAAGAAGTAGGGGCCGGGTCGGCTCGCGCCAGGCTTTCACCCGTTGGGCCGTGGGCTCACGCCGGCGCCGCCACCATTGCCCGTGCGGCTGGTGAGGGGAGGGGTGAGCGAACGAGAGGAAGGAACGTGGGAATAGTCCACGAGAACCTGCCACTCGATCGCCGACGACCAGGCATCGTCATGCAATGGGCGGGATTAGGCCGACATGCCGGAGAAATCCCGCCCACTGCGGCTAGCGCCGGCCCAGAATCCTCCCTTCGGTGCCAAACCCACGCGTGGCAACGGTGAGATATCGGCGTGAGCCCACAACCAACGGTGGAGGCCCGGCGCGAGCCCACCGCGCACTGCCGCCACCGAACCGACCGGACCGGACGCGAAGCGGAGGATCCGGTCGGAGTTCCCTACTGCTCCAGCTGGTCGATCGTGCAGGCCTCCGGAGGCTTGTCCTCGCGCCAGCGGAGGATCCGGGCGCCGTGGCGGATCCGGCCGGCGCTGACGTGGTCGAAGCTCACCTCGATCACGAGCTCGGGGCGGAGGGAGACCCATTCGAGGTCGCGGTCGCCGGCCCAGCGGCTCGGGTCGGCGGAGCCGCGGTCGCCGGTCTCGTAGGGCGCGAGGGTCTGGACCAGCTCGCGCTTCTCGGCCGCCTTCAGGCCCGAGGTGTGGCCGATGACGCGGAGCTCGTCGCCGTCGTAGAGGCCGAGCATCAATGAGCCGACGGTGTCCGGCTCCTTGCCCGGTCGCCAGCCGGCGACCACGGCATCGATCGTGCGTATGCGCTTGACCTTGACCATCGCCGTCCGCTTGCCGGGCAGGTACGGCGAGTCGAGCAGCTTCGCGATCACCCCCTCCCCGCTCTCGAGCCAGGGGGCGGCCGCGTCGGGATCGAGGGTGAGCGGCGTCAGCTCGACCGAGCCCGCGGTCCAGCCGCCCGGGCCGGCCTCGGTCGCGGCGGCGGCACCGGAGACTAGCTCGACGAGCGCGGAGCGGCGCTCGGCGAACGGCGCCTCCATGAGGCTCCGGCCGTCGCGGGCGAGCAAATCGAACGCGCGGAACCGGACCGGCGTCTCCTCGGCGAGCCGGTTGATCCGCGACTCGGCCGGGTGGATCCGGTTCTGGAGCGCGTCGAAGACCTCGGCACCGTCGTCGTCGAGGATCACGAGCTCGCCGTCGAGGACGTAGTCGCCGGCCGGCAGGTCGAGCTCCGGGAAGTAGCGGCCGAGTGGCTTGCCGCCGCGCGACTGGATGAAGGGTTCCTCCCCGCCACTGAACACCAGCGCCCGGAAGCCGTCGTACTTCGGCTCGTAGGCCCAGTCGTCGCCGGTCGGAATCCTCTTCGCCGAGCGGGCGAGCTGTGGCACCAACGGCGGCTTCGGTGTGGGCGGCTTCGGCGCGGCGCTCACCGGAGCGTCCTGACCTGTGGCTCCTCGTCGTCCGGGATGCCGTTGAGCGCCTTCGCGACCCCGATCACGTCGCCCTCGTTGTAGTAGTCGACGGCGATCACGTTCGGTTCCATGCCGCGCACGCGACGGCAGGTCTGGGCCCGCTCGCCCAGGACGTCCAGCGCGTTGATCTCCCCCTGCAGCCCGGGGTCCCGCGGCACCTTCTCGATCCAGTTGTTGATCTGGAACAGCGGGTTGTCGGGGTCGCCGCGGTTCTCGCGGCAGCTCCGGCGGCCGGTGATGTCGTCGACGGTCTTGAACGTGTAGGGCGTCTCCTGGATCAGGTCGAACGCCGACTGGTACCAGGGGTACTTGCCGTCGCCGTTGTCGTGCTCGGCGAGGATCATCAGCCGCTTGTCGCGCTCGATCAGCTCTCCGAGCGTCGGCGGAACCGCGGCCGGCTCCGGCGTGTAGGCGTAGTGCAGCAACCCGGTTCGCTCGAACGCCTGGGCCGTCTCCTCCGGGCTCACGTAATCCTCGATCACGATCACGAGGAACTCGTCGGGATGGGTCCTCAGCCAGTCGTCGATCTTCGCGAGCGCCGTGCCGAGCTTGGTGGCACCGAGCTCGCAGATGACGTGGCAGAGGTAGGGCTCCGCATCGCCGTGCGGCTCTTCTCCGAACGCGAGCCTCCCGATCAGGTTCTCGGCCCGCACGACCGTCTCCTCGCCGAGCTCCTCGACGACCTCCTGGCGCGTCTTGTTCTCGCGGGCGAGGTCGGTGATCACGCTGCCGAACTCGCGCCCGGCGCCCTCCCCGCGGGGGATCCCGTAGTGGCTGTCGATGAGGAGGCCGCGGATGCCGTCGTCGAGCTGGCGCACGATCCCGTAGCGCTGGTTCGGCAGGAACCACCCGGGCTCGGCGGCCGCCGACATCGCGTTGTGGGTGGCCGGAATCGTCACCTGGTCGATCCGCTTCGCGCAGAGCTGCGGGTAGCCGTTGCAGGCCTCGGGCGCGCCGGGAGGCCGGGCCTGCGAGCGCTTGTCACCGCCGATGACCAGCACCACGACGACGGCGCCCGCGATGACGGCCGCGGCGCCCGCCAGCCGCATCGGGGCGAACCGGCGCGAGCCGGCGCGGGACTCGCCGGCCGGAACGATCGGGGCGATGATCGCGAGGATCTCGATGATCGCCACGTAGATCAGCCAGGCGCCGGCCGCGATCGCGATCAGGTGAAGAGACAGATCCGGCTCGACGACGAACAGCAGGCCGACCAGCCCGATCCCGACTCCGCGCAGGACACCGAGGGCCGGCCGCTTCGGGTGACGGCGGGCGAGCTCCGCCGCTCGGGTGAGCGGCCGCAGCGGATCGACCGCGCCGTCGTCGAAGCGGGCGGCGGCGGCGAGGATCAGAGCCAGGAGCCCGATCCCGATCGTCCATTCCGTGAGGTCGCCGAGCACGGCATCCCAGGCGGCCGCAGCGGCGTCGCTGTAGAGCGGGTCGGCGATCTGGGCGAGCGCCAGCGCTCGGCCGGCGATCAGAACGATCAGGCCGACCACGGCCGCGACCGCGACCGCGATTGCCGCCCGCTGCACGGCGGTGCGCCTGACCGGCGCCACGACAACCGAGAGGGCGAGCAGCAGCAGCGCCAGAAACGGCAGAACGATGCCGAAGACGTCCACCTGGTGGACCCAGTGGATCGGGGTGACCGTCAGCTCGCTGTCGAGGATCGCCGCCTTGACGTCGTTGACCTCCTTCGGCAGCGACTTGCGGACCTCGGGGTTGAGGGCGTCGAGGGCCTTGGCCGCCACGACCGTCGCGTCGGTGAGGTTGAGGAACAGCGTGTCCGGCGCCCGGTTGGCGAGCTTGGCGTCGATCGAACGGACCGCTTCGGCAAAAGCCGCCTTCGCGGGTGGCGTGCCGAGGGCGGAGACGACGATCGACTCGACCAGCGGCCGCGCGTTGACGAGCTCGCCCGACCCCGAGTCCACGATCCCGTCGACGATCGGCTGGGCGATCGCGAGCCTCGTCCGCTCGTCGCCGAGAGCGGTCTTCGACCGCTCGGCGAGGTTGTCGGGGTTGAAGATCTCCTGGCGGGCGTAGAAGAGGAATCCGCCGACGAGGGCGACGACCGCGCCGAGCACCGCGAGGGCGATCGACCAGCCGCGGCTGCGGGGTGGCCTGCGAGCTTGGCTTGCCATCGCCACGATTCAACCAGCGTCGACGGCGAGTCGCGCCTACCGTTCGCGACGTGAACGCGGTGGCCCCACCGAGCTGCGACATCTGCGTCGTCGGCGGCGGCATCGTCGGCATCGCCACCGCCCGCGAGCTGCAGCAGCGGCATCCCGGCGCCGAGGTCGCCGTGCTGGAGCGCGAGCGTGACCTCGCCATCCACCAGAGCGGCCACTCCAGCGGCGTCATCCACGCCGGCATCTACTACCCGCCGGGCTCGCTGAAGGCGGGCCTGTGCGTCGACGGCGCCCGGCGTCTCTACGCCTACTGCGAGGAGCGAGGCATCCCGGCACGCCGCAACGGCAAGGTGATCGTCGCCGTCCGCGAGTCCGAGCTGCCGCGACTCGCCGAGCTCGAGCGCCGCGGCAATGCCAACAACGTGCCGGGCCTGCGCCGGATCGGCCCAGCCGAGCTCCGCGAGATCGAGCCACATGCGACCGGGCTCGCCGCCCTGCACTCGCCCGCCACCGGCATCGTCGACTTCCGGGCGGTGACCGCCGCGATGGCTGCTGACCTGCGGGGAGCGGGTGGCCGCATCGTCACCGGCTGCACCGTCCATGGCCTCGACCCGGGGCCATCATCGCTTCGGGTCGAGCACTCCGGCGGGCGCACGGAGGCGGGGCGGGCGATCGTCTGCGCCGGGCCGTGGGGCGACCGGCTCGCGATCGCCGCCGGGGCCGATCCCGACCCGCGCGTCGTCCCGTTCCGCGGCGCCTACCTTCAGCTCAAGCCGGCGCGCTCGGAGCTCGTCCGGGCGAGCATCTACCCGGTTCCCGACCCCGACCTGCCGTTCCTCGGCATCCACATGACCCGCGGGCCCGACGGTACGGTCCTGCTGGGGCCGACAGCGATGCTCGCCGCCGCCCGCGACGCCTACCGGCTCGGCCGGGTTCTTCCCCGCGACCTCGCCGATTCGCTGCTCTGGCCCGGCACGCGGCGGATGATGCGGCGCTTCTGGCGGACCGGGCTGGTCGAGCTCCGCCACGCCACGAGCATCGGCTCGTTGGTCGCCGCCTGCCGCCGCTACCTGCCCGCGCTCCGCCGTGCCGACGTCGAGCGCTCACCGCACGTCGGCGTCCGCGCTCAGGCGATCGCCCGCGACGGGACGCTCGTTGACGACTTCGTCGTCACGACCACCGAGCGGGCCGTCCACGTTCGCAACGCCCCCTCGCCGGCCGCGACCTCGGCGCTCGCCCTGGCCGAGCTGATCGCCGACCGGCTCGACGCCGTTTCGTAGCCGCTGCGCCGGGCAGTTGAGAGCGGAGCGGTCGACTAGGGTCGTTTGCGACCGCGAAGCCGTCGAGCGAACCGGAGGAGCCGCCGTGGAGTCCAGCGTCGTCGAGAAGCCGGAGAGCGGCGAGGCCGCCTCCTCGTTCACGAAGTCGCTCCTGCTCGGGGAGATCCACGAGGAGATGGTGTTCCCGTGGCCGGAGCCGGACGAGGGCGAGCAGCAGCTGGTCCGCGAGCTCTGCGCCCGGGCTCGCGCGATCGGCGACTCGATGGACCACCGCAAGGTCGAGGAGGACCGCTGGATCGGCGACGACGTGATCACGGAGCTCGGCGACGCCGGCCTCTGCGGCCTCTACGTCGACGAGCGCTACGGCGGCCAAGGGCTCTCGCAGACCGGCTACGCGCGCGTCTTCGAGCAGTTCGCGCAGATCGACGCGACCCTTTCGATCGTCCTCGGCGTCCACCAGTCGATCGGCTACAAGGGCATCTCCCTGTTCGGAACCGACGAGCAGAAGGAGCGGTTCCTGCCCGAACTCGCCGCCGGGCGCAAGCTCGCCGGCTTCGCGCTGACCGAGCCCGAGGCCGGATCCGACGCCTACGAGCTGCGCTCCCGCGCGGTCCACCAGCCCGACGGCTCCTGGGTCCTGAACGGCGAGAAGCGCTACATCGGCAACGGCTCGAAGGGCGACGTCTTCACCGCCTTCGCCCGGGCCGAGGTCGGCGGCAGGGACCGCCACATCGCGCTGAT
>DASSEM010000221.1:0-6222 GCA_035695265.1 Solirubrobacterales bacterium | reverse complement strand
CCAACCCGTAGGCTTCCGCGCCTATGACGATCACGCCGGATCAGCAGGCGACCCTGCAGCTGCTGCTCGAGCGCGGACAGAGCTACGCCGACCTGGCGAAGCTACTGGGCGAGGACGAGACCGAGGTGCGCGCTCGGGCCCGCGCCGCGCTCACCGAGCTCGGCGGCGCCGATCCGGATCGGAACGTCGGCCTCACCGACTACCTGCTCGGCCAGGCCGACCCGATCGGCCGCGCCGACGCGATTCGCCACCTGCAGGCCGACCCCGCGGCGCTCGATCTCGCGCGGCGGATCCAGACCGGCCTGGCCGTGGTCGTCCCCGGAGCGGAGCAGCCGAAGCTGCCGGAGCCCCGTGGCAAGCGCCGCAAGGCGGCGCTCCCGGGCGAGGCCGAGACACGGCCCGTGGACGCGGGCCCGCCGGATGCCGGCAACGATCGCGACGACCGCCGCCGGCGGATGCTGATCGCCGCCCTCGGCATCGCCGGGCTGGCCATCGTCATCGCGGTCCTGGTGCTGACCGGGGTCTTCTCCAGCTCCGATTCCGCTGACGACGCCACTCCCGACAGCCCGGAAGCGACTACTCCGGCGGAGCCCACGGTCGTGCCGCTGGAGCCGGTCGGCGGCAGCGGGGTCGCGGGTGAGGCGGTCTTCGGCCTCTCCGACGAGCAGCTCTACGTCGACGTCGACCTCCAGGGCCTCGATCCGGACCTGCCCTCGGGCCGGAATCACGTGATCTGGCTGATGGTCGGCGAAAGCGCCGGCTACCCGATCGACATCCTCGAGGCCGACGAGAACGGCAGCTTCTCTGGCCGGCTCGCGGTGCCTACCCCGATCGCGGTCGTGGTCGGCAATCAGGCACGATCGGTACGGGTCTCCTCGACCCCGGTCCGGGAGCTTCAGGACGCAATCAAGCAGGCGACCGAGCAGGAGGTTCCGGTCCTCCCCTTCGTCGGCGACGAGCTCGCTTCCGGCAATATCCCGTTGGTCCAGGGCGGCCAGCAGGGTCAGGGCGGAACCGGCCAGCAAGATCAGGGCGGGGGCAACGGGGGCTGAGGAGCGTGTTCGGCTCCCGCCGGGGCCGCCACCGCTGCCTGGGCGTTGGTTGGCAGCGAGGGGAGAATTCGGCCGGGATCCGCTGCCTCGGCCCTGGCATGCGTATCGAGATGCAAATTGTGTCCCTGTGGGGGCACTAATTCGCACTTCACCGCCGCTTCGACCAGCCTCTACCCCACGAGCTTGCCCGGGTTCATGATCCCGGACGGATCGAGGCGTTCCTTCACGGCGCGCAGGGCGTCGAGCCCGAGCGCGCCGACCTCGGCCTCCATGTAGGTGACGTGGTCGCGGCCGACCGCGTGATGATGGGTGATCGTGCCGCCGGTGGCGACGATCGCCTCCGAGGCGGCGCGCTTCAGCTCCCCCCACTGCTCGATCTCGGCGCCGGCCCGGGCCGAGGTCAGGAAGGTGAAGTAGAGGCTTGCGCCGTCCCGGTAGACGTGGGAGACGTGGCACATGACGACCGCCGCCCCTCCCCCGGCCTCGATCGTCCCTCTCAGCGCCTTGCCGACGGCGTCGTGGAGCTCCTCGATGCGGGCGTAGGTGTGCGACGTCTCGAGTGTCTCGACGAGGATCCCCCGGTCGATCAGCACGTCGCGGAGGTGCGGGCCCTCGAAGCGCCCGCGCTCCCAGGAGTCCCCGGCCGACGTCCCCAGCGAGACCGCACCCCGAGCGCGGAGCATCCCGGTGGAGAGCTGGCGGCGGCGCTCGACCGCATCGCGCTCACCCTCCCAGCCGACGATCAGCATGCAGCCGTCGCTGCGGCGGCGCAGCCGCAGGTAGGCGTCCAGGCCGCTTCGCTTCAGACCCGCGAGCCCCGACATCGTCAGCGAGACCTCCGTCTCCTCGCGATCGGAGAGGCGAACGACGTCGGGCAGCTCGCCGGCCTGGGCGAGGTCGCGGACGATCTCGATCCCCTCCGCGAACCCGGGCGTGAACCAGCCCTCATAGCGCTTCCGCTCGGGCAGTGGGCGGAGGCGCACGCCGACGTCGGTGATGACCCCGAGGACGCCCTCGGAGCCGAGCGCCAGCTCGCGGAGCGAGGGACCCGCCGCCGTATGCGGCGTGGCGAGCGTCCTCAGCATTCCCGCGGGCGCAGCCAGCTCGATCTCGGTGACGAGCTCGTCGAAGCGACCGTAGCCACTCGATGCCTGCCCGGCCGAGCGGGTCGCCGCGTAGCCGCCGATCGTCGCGTAGCGGTAGGACTGCGGGAAGTGGCCGAGCGTGAACCCCTCCGAGTTCAGAAGCGCCTCCGCTTCAGGGCCGCGCAGCCCGGGACCGAGGCGGGCGGTCATCGAGACCGGGTCGACAGCAGCCGTACGCAGCGCGGTGAGATCGAGCGCTACGAGCCGCTCGAAGCCGCCGCTATCGGGCTCCACTCCGCCGACCACGCTCGTGCCACCTCCGAATGGGACCACGGCGACGCCATTCGCCGCGCAGGCCCCGAGCGTGGCCTCGACATGGGCGGCATCGGGGGGCGCCAGAACCGCGTCGGGCGCGCTCTCGATCCGGCCGGAGCGCATCCGGATCAGGTCCGGATAGCCCTTGCCGGCCGCGTGGCGGATCCGGTCCTCGTCGTCGCTGGAGACCGCGTCCTCACCGCCACAGGCGGCTACCACCGCCTCCGGCAGGACGGTGGCGGGCGTGACCTCGACCGCCCCGAGCGAGACGGGCTCGAGCGGCTCGCCGAGCCCGATCCGCTCACGCAGCATCTGCTCGGCGGCGGGATCGAGCCTGCCGTCGGCTCCGGGCTCGCCCCAGCGGTCGTATGCGGCATCGCGCCTCAGCAGCTCACGTGTGGGCGTCATTGCCCTTCCACCCCATCTCCACCCGGAATCGTACGCTCAATCCCGTCGAGCGCACGCTCCAGCGTGCGACCGGTCGCGCGTCTCATCATCGGCGAGCCTAACCGCGACATGCCGCGGAGGCGACGCCGGGCCAGGATCGTGACGGCGGTCCTGCCCTCTCCCGCCTCGAGGCGGATCTCGAGCTCGGCGCTGCGGAGGAAGCCGGCGAAGGGTGTCCCGTCGAGCTCCTGCCGCCAGAGCAGCCGGCTCTGGGCGGTCGCCTCCGCGCAGCGGTAGTCGGCCCGGACCGGCCGGCCCCCGCTCGTCCTCATCACCTGCGTGAACCGCCCGCGGCGCGCCCCGGGCTCTCCCTCGACGTCCTCGACCCGGCTCGTTTCGGGCCACCAGCGCGGCAGGTTGTGGGGGTCGGCGACGAGGCTCCAGATCGTCGTCGCGCTCGCGCCGATCACACGGCTACGGGCGACGGTGGGCATCGCCGTCAGCCGCGCAGGCGTCTCAGGTCGCGGACCAGGAGGAGATGCTTGAGCTGGGTGCAGGTCGCGGCGAGCCCCTCGAGGCTCTCGAGCGCCTCCTTGCGACGGGCCGAGCTCCGCGACCGCAGCGACGGGGCCATGAGCTGCTCGAGCAGTGCCGCCTCGCGATCGGCCGAGGTCCGGAAGACCCGGAGGTTTCGGCCGCCGACCCCGAAGCGGGCGAGCTCGGTCGCCGCCCGGACGATCTCGACGTCGGTCTCGTCGAACTGCTTCGAGCCGCTGCGCTGGTTGGGCTGCACGATCCCGTAGTCCTCGAGCTCGCGGATCAGGTCCACGGTTGCGCCCGTCTGCTCGAGCAGGTCCTCGAGGCTGACCCACTCGTCGGGCTCCTCGAGCGTCATCGCCCGCCGGCTTGCCCCAGCACGGGCGGCTCCGCGCTCGCCGCCGATCTTGCCGGCCGCGAGCTCCTGGCGGATCACCCGCAGCGGCAGGAACTCGTCGCGCTGCATCCGCAGGATCGCGCGGAGCTGCTCGACATCTGCCTGGCTGTAGAGGCGATAGCCGCCGCGCGTGCGGCGCGGGGTCAGCAGCTTCTGGTCCTCGAGGTAGCGGATCTTCGAGATCGAGATGTCGTCGAACTCCTGCCCGAGGACCTTGCAGACGGCGCCGATCGTCAGCGCTTTCCGCGGTCGCGAGTCACGTTGCTCGCGTCCAGTGACCGGCTTCGTCGCGGACTCCATCTCAGCGCTCCAGGTAGCCGAGCTTGAACTTGCCGATCTGGATCTCGTCCCCGTCGGCGAGCAGGTGCGACTCGATCCGGTGACGATTGACGTAGGTGCCGTTGAGCGAGCCGAGGTCGTCGATGTAGAGGCCGTCGCGCCGGCGGACGAGGAGCGCGTGGTTGCGCGAGACGGTGACGTCGTCGAGGAAGACCGGGGCATCCGGCGTGCGGCCGATGCTCATCCGGTCCTGGTCGATGGCGAAGCTCTCGCCGGAGCGCCCGCCGCCGGAGCGGATCACGAGGGCTGCCCCCTCCTCGGCGACAAGCGCCTCGATGTCGATCGGCTGGAAGTCACCGGTATCGGCGATCTTGTAGGTCAGGGTCGAAGGCTCCTCGGCGCCCTCGGGGCGACCGAGGTAGGCCCCGCACTTCTGGCAGTAGTTGGCTCCCTCGTCGTTGACGAAGCCGCACTCGTGGCAATGCAGGGCCATTCGTCGCTAGACCCCGCCCTCTCCGCTGACCTTGCCGGCGAGGATGTCGGAGAGCTTGTCGACGTCGGCGCCGCTGATCAGCGCGTCACCCGACTCGCGGCTGGTTCGCAGCCGGTTGACCAGCTCGGCCCGGAGGATGTCGATCTTGCCGTGCAGCATCCGCCGCCGGTAGGACACCTCCCGCTCCTCGCTGGTGAGCTCGTCGATCATCTCCTTCAGCTCCTCGTCGCTCATCGCGCCGATGTCGGGAAACGTCTCGTCCATCACAGACCCATTCCTGTCGCTGTTCGCGGAACCGGCGGATCGCCGGTGGACAGCGATTATAGGCCCAGGACCCGAAGGGTCAATCAGAACTTGAAGGTTGAACGCCGCTCTGCACAGGCTCGCGCGCTGCGCGGATCCGGCGCCCCGCCGAGCGAACGTAGAGGATGGTGGCTATCACCGCGAGCGCCACGCCGACGCAGAAGCCGACCTCGATGATCGTCCAGTCGAGGACCATCGACCAGAAGATCCCGCCCATGATCAGGAAGACCGCGATCCGGCCGACCCAGGTGATCTCGAGGTCGGCACCGTGGCGGAGCCCGTAGCGAGCGAGGAGGAGGGTCGCGACCTCGCGGACCGCGAGGATGACGATCGCGGCCCGCGGCAGGAGCTCGAAGTGCCAGCAGACCACGGCCCCGGCGAGGATCGTGAGCCGGTCGACGACCGGATCGAGAAGGGCACCGAGGCGGCTGTACTGGCCGGTCACGCGGGCGACGAAGCCGTCGAGGAGATCGCCGAGCGCGATCGCCAGGAAGATCACCGACGCGAGCGCGTCGCGGCCGTCCCCGGAGCTGAGTGCGATCACGAGGAAGACCGGGATCGCAGCGAGCCTGATGTACCCGATCAGGTTCGGTGCCGTGAACGGCCTGAGTGGCTGGCCCGCCCTGGTCTGCGGCGGCTCGGGGCCGGAGCGATCGATGCCGAGCAGGCGGCGGCGGGTGAGGACGCGGCGCTTCTCCGCGGGCACGGCCTCAGCGAATCCCCGCGAGGATCGCGCCGGCGCGCGCCGGCGCCTCGGCGAGCGGGATCCGCTCCTCCTCCCCGGTGGCCCTGACGCGCGCCTCGACCACGCCGTCGGCGAGCCCACGCTTGCCGAAGGTGAGCCGCAGCGGGCATCCGAGCAGCTCGGCGTCGGTCAGCTTCTCGCCGGTCCCGGCGCCGGGACGGTCGTCCAGCAGCGTCTCGATCCCGGCCGCCGTGCATGCTTCGTAGAGCTCCTCGGCCGCGGCGGCGACCTCGTCGCCGCCCTTGCCGAGCGCGCAGACGTGAAGCTGCCAGGGAGCGATCGCCGGCGGCCAAGAGATCCCGAGCTCATCGGCTCGCTGCTCGACCGCCGCGGCGACGATTCGAGCCGGGCCGATCCCGTAGCTGCCCATCACAATCGGCCGCTCGACTCCGTCGGGGTCGAGGTAGGTGGCCCCGAGCACCTCCGAGTAGCGGGTGCCGAGCTTGAAGATGTTGCCGACCTCGATCGCCGTCTCGATCTCGATCGGATCCCCGGCAGCGGTCAGGTCGCCCGCCTCGACCGAACGGACGTCGCAGGCCTCGTAGGAGAAGTCGCGGCCCGGCTCGACCCCGATCAGGTGCGCATCGGGAACGTTGGCGCCGGCGACGAGCCCGGCGCCCGCGATCGCC
>DASSEM010000220.1:0-14946 GCA_035695265.1 Solirubrobacterales bacterium | reverse complement strand
CGGCGAGCGTCGAGAACGTGCCGGCGAGGACGATCCCGGCGGACGTGATCACGGCGCCGGTGACCGCGAGCCCGCGCACCACCCCCTCGCGCGGACCGCTCCGCTTCGTCTCCTCGCGGACGCGCGCCATCAGGAAGATGTTGTAGTCGACTCCGAGCGCGACGAGGAATATGAACGCGTAGAGCGGCAGCGACGGGTCGCTGCCGGCGAAGTCGAAGACGACGTCGAAGACGATGTAGCCGACGCCCAGCGCGGCCGTGAACGAGAGGATCACCGTCCCGATCAGGACCAGCGGAGCGATCAGCGCCCGCAGCAGGACGATCAAGATCAGCAGCACGACCGCGAGGGCAACCGGCGGGATCAGCTTCGAGTCGTGGGCGGCGGCGACCCGGAGGTCGCGCTCGATCGCGGTCGGGCCGCCGAACAGGACGTCCGCGCCCCCGGCCTCCTTGGCGACGGCGCGTAGCTTCGGGATCTCGTCGTAGGTCGAGGTCGCGTAGGGGTCGTCGGCGAGGATGACGTCGAGCTGCTGGCCCGGCGGCCCGGTGCCGTCGAGGCGGACGTCCTCGACCGAGTCCTGGCTTGCGAGCGCCTGCGCGACCGCCGGCGCCTTCTCGGGGTCGGGAACGATCGCGTAGGCCGGCGCACTCGCCCCGGCCGGGAACGACTCGCTGAGCAGCTCCTGGCCCCGGACCGACTCGACGTCGTTGCGGAAGCTGCTCGTCTGGGTCAGGCCGGTGTCGATGTTGAGCCAGCCGAGCGAGAGGATCAAGAGCAGGACGACCGTCCCGATCCAGATCCGCCGCGGCCGACCGCCGATCCACTCGCCGATCCGCCGCCAGGTGCCGTGGGTCTCGTCCGCCTTGTGGTCGCCGACGTGGGGGATGAACGGCCAGAAGGCCCAGCGCCCGCCGATGACCAGCACCGCCGGCAGCAGCGTCAGCATCGAGACCATCGCGATGCCGATCCCGGTCGCTCCGATCGGCCCCAGGCCCGATGTGCCCTCGACGTCGGCGAGGAGCAGGCAGAGCAGCGCCGCGACGACGGTCAGCCCCGACGCGATGATGGCCGGCCCCGCCCGGCGCAGCGCCTTCGCCATCGCCTCGTGCTTGTCCTCGTGGAGGCGCAGCTCCTCCCGGTAGCGGGCGACGAGCAGCAGCGCGTAGTCGGTGCCGGCGCCGAAGACGAGCACGGGGAGGATCCCCGCCGACTGGCCGTTGACGGTGACGCCGATCTCGGTCAGGCCGAACCCGACGCCGCGGGTGGCGAGCTCGGCCATGCCGACGGCGAACAGCGGAAAGAACCAGAAGATCGGGCTCCGGTAGACGATCAGGAGGAGGATGAAGACGATGCTCGCGGTCGCCAGGAGCAGCGTTCCGTTGATCGACTCGAAGACGGTGACTGCGTCGGCGGAGAAGCCGGCGCCGCCGGTCACCGCCGTCTCAACGCCGGGCTCGGCGGAGCTTTCGACCTGGTCGCGGGCGCGGTCGACGGGCTCGGTGATCGTGTGCGACTCGCCGTTGGCCCGGATCTGCGCGGTCAGGAGCGCAGCGCTGCCGTCCGGGGACGGCTCCGGCTTCGAGTAGGGGCTGGTCCGCCGTGGCAGGTCGGCGTTGAGAGCCTCGCGGTCAGACGCGATCCGCTCGAGATCGGCGCGGTCGAGCTTGCCCCCGGCGCGCTGGTAGACGATCACGATCGGCAGCAGCTCGTCGCCCTGGATCTGCTCGCTGGCCTCGAGGGCCTTCGTCGATTCGGCGTCGCCTGGCAGGAACGACGACGACTCGTTGTTCTGGGCGTCGTCGAACTTCGCCGGCAGGTCGCCGGCGACGATCGCGAACGTGATCACGAGCCAGGCGGCGAGGAAGGCCCACTTCAGGCGGGGGCTGGCTGGAAGTGTCAGCAGGCTCCGGCGCACGCGGGCGGCCGAGTCTGCCACAGGAGCGCCCCGGCCCGCACAGGGCTCGGGGCCACGACGGCGATCGTCTAACGTCCGCCTGCGGTCAAACTTGGAGAAAGGCGGCAGGCCGATGGCGGATACGAGTTTCGAAGGACGCGAGGTGGTGATCGTGGAGGCGGCGCGTCTGCCCGTCGGTCGCGGTCACGAGGAGAAGGGCTACTACAAGGACACCCATCCCTCGACGATGCTTGCCACGGTCTACTCGGAGCTGGTCGGCAGGGCCGGCATCGACCCGGCGGAGGTCGGCGACGTGATCTGCGGCTGCGTGCAGCAGTTCGGCGAGCAGGGGATGAACATCGGTCGCAACGCCTGGCTTCAGGCTGGGCTTCCGGTCGAGGTCCCGGCGACGACCGTCGACCGCCAGTGCGGCTCGGCCCAGCAGGGCATCAACTTCGCGGCGGCGCTGATCGCTTCGGGCGTCCACGACGTCGCAATCGGCGGCGGCGTCGAGCACATGGGCCACATCTCGTTCGCCGACGGCTTCGAGGTGATGAAGGAGCACGGCGCCGCGTTCACCCCGGAGCTGCTCGAGCGCTTCGATCTCGTCAACCAGGGACTGTCGGCGGAGATGATCGCCGAGCAGTGGGAGATCCCCCGCTCCGAGCTCGACGAGCTCGGCGTCCGCTCCCAGCAGCTCGCCGCCCGGGCCACCGAGGAGGGGCGCTTCGAGCGCGAGATCGTCCCCTTCCAGGTGAACGGCGATACCTACGTGACCGATCAGGGCATCCGACCCGACACCGACATCGAGGCGCTGAGCAAGCTCAAGCCCGCGTTCAAGGAGGGCGGCCGGATCACCGCCGGCAACAGCTCCCAGGTCTCCGACGGTGCTGCCGCGGTGCTGCTAATGGCCCGCGATAAGGCCGACGCGCTCGGACTCCAGCCGCGGGCGCGGATCGTCGATCAGACGACGGTCGGAGTCGATCCGGTGATCATGCTCACCGGCCCGATCCCGGCGACCCGCAAGCTGCTCGAGCGCAACGGGATGAAGATCGACGACATCGATCTGTTCGAGGTCAACGAGGCCTTCGCATCGGTGCTCGCCGCCTGGCAGCTCGAGCTCGAGCCCGACCTCGAGCGCGTCAACGTCAACGGCGGCGCGATCGCGCTCGGCCATCCGCTCGGCTCGACTGGCGCCCGTCTGATGACCACCCTCCTGCACGAGCTCGAGCGCACCGATCAGGAGGTCGGGCTGGTGACGATGTGCTGCGGCGGGGGTCTCGGTACCGGAACGCTGATCCAGCGGGTCTGAGGCCGACGGACGAACCCGCGTGGTTGTTTGGCGCACCTTGTCGCCACAAGCGACGGGGAAGCGTCCGGGCTGGGGAGGGGCCACGCATCCCTTCCCTGCCGAAACGCCCCTCGTGGAAGCCGCGCCCGGGCCGCCGGGCCGCTACGGCCCCGCCTGTGGATCCGGCGGGGTCGGTCCGGGCCCGCGGGGATCGCCGGAGTAACGGGCGAGGTCGTTGAGCCGGGCGATCTGCCGCTCGCCCTCGATCCGGGCGGGATCGTCGGCCGGCAGCCGCTCGATCAGCGCCGCGACACGGTTGCGCGTCTGCAGGGCGAAGTGCGGCGTCGCGGGGCCGACCAGGGCGCGGACGTCGTCGGCCGTCAGGCGGTGGGCCGGGTCGCGCAGGTCCGGTCGCTCGGCTTCGCTCATCGCCGCCAGCCTAGATGGTCCAGTCGAGCAGGCCGGTCAGTCGCCCTGGCGACCACCCGAATCGTCGGTGGTGGTCGTCGTGGTCGGCTCCGTGGTCGTCGGGGTCGTGGTGGTCGTCTCCGGCGCCGTCGGCGTAGTGGCGCCGAGGTCGCCGAGCTCGGGCAGCGTCGTCGTCCCCTCGGTCGCGCCTGGGGTTGTGCCGTCGGGCGGCGTGGTTGCGCTGCTCACCGGGGCGAGCTTGGTGAGCTGGTCCACCTGGGCCTGGAACGGCACCGAGATCGCCGTCGTGTCGCCGATGATCCAGACGTGGTTGAAGACGGCCCGCGTCGGGTCGTCCTCGAAGCCCGGCTGGGTGTCGCTGAGGAAGGACTGCAGCGCCGGCGGCACGGTCTTGGCATCGTCGGTGAGAAGCAGCGGCCCGGGGCTGCCGCCGGTGCTGGCGAGCGCCGCCGCCGCGGGCGGGTCCAGCGGCCTCACGACGTTCGCGATCGTGAACCCGTGGCCCGGGTCGTTGATGTTCCAGCCGAAGTCGCCGCTCGTGAAGGTGGCGAACGCGATCGAGTTCTCGACCACGCCCTCGCTGCCGATCCGGGTCGCATTCCCGAGCTTCTCGAGGGCCTTGTCGGAGACCACGGACTCGGGACCAAGCACGAACACGGGCGTGTCGGGATGACGTTCGAGCACCTTCATCGTGCCCGCCGGGACGTCGTCACCGTCGGCGAACAGGATCGGGTCGCCCGATCGCGCGGCCCATGCTGATGCCGGCAACGACAGCCCGGCGTTCTCGGAGCTGACGACGAGCAGGTGCGCAGGGTCCTTGACGCCGGTGATCTTCGCCCGCTCGAGGTCGATCTGGTTTGCGACATCGGCCGGATCCGATCCGTCGATGGTCGTCGACTTCAGCTTCCCGGGCAGCGCGAGGTCGCCGACGACGAAGGCCTGCGTGCCGCCGGCAGTCTCCAGGCCGGTGGGCTTGAGGGCATCGAGGGCGCTGGCCGTCGCCTCGAACACCTCGTCGCCGCCGAGCAGGATCGGCGCCCCGATCGGATCGGCGGTGAGCGGCGTGGCCGCGAGCGCGAGCTGCCACGAGTCCGCCGGAACGATCGTCGTCGCCGCGGCCGTACCGAATCCGCCCGCGCTCGGGTAGGTGGCGAGGGCGACCGAGGCCGCCACGCCCGCGGAGTCCGCGCCCCACGCCCGGGTCGTGTTGCGGGTTGCCAGCACCGGGTAGCCGCTCCCCGCCCCGGGGTCCGGGACACCCGGGTCGACGACGGCGCTTGTCGTGGCTGCGTCCCCGGTGGACTGCTCCGCCTGACCGTAGACCAGGTAGCCGAGCCCGAACCCGATTCCGGCGAGGACGAACAGCCCGATCGCAATCGCGACCCCTCGGGCCGTATCGGTCCACATGGAAGGCGGCAGCGGCTCGGGCATCGAAGGCATCGGGCGGCAGTCTTGCGCAATCGGCGGCCGTCGCACCCCGGTGACGGAGACGCCGCGACGCCCCACCCACATTCCCACCGCAGACGGTGGCGGATGTTTCCCCCGCCATGCAGTCGGAAATGTCCGCCACCTCGGAGGCGAAGCTGCGCGAACTGCCCGCCCGGCCCGGTAGGCTGGTTGACTGACCAGTCAATCAACGCGACTCCGGTCGAAGCGCAGTCCGGAGCGACCCGGGAGGGATCAGGATGAATTTCGCTCTGAACGACGAGCAGCTCGCCTTCAAGGAGCGATGCCGCACTTTCGCCCGTGACGTGATCCGCCCCGCCGCCCCGATCCACGACGCCGACGAGAGCATCCCGTGGGAGGTCATGCGCGAGGCGCGGGCGCAGGGCCTGAGCGGCCTCGAGGTCATGCAGTACACGGCCACCGATCCCGACGGCCAGCTCGGCCTGATCCACGCCGAGGAGATGCACTGGGGGTGCGCGGGGATCGCGCTCGCGATCAGCGGCTCCGGGCTCGCGGCGGCCGGCGTCGCCGCCTCGGGGACGCCCGACCAGATCGCCGAGTGGGTGCCGCAGTGCCTCGGCGTCGGGGACGAGCTGAAGCTCGGGGCCTACGCAGTGACCGAGCCGCAGGCCGGCTCCGACGTCAAGAGCCTGCGCACGACCGCGCACCGCGACGGCGACGAGTGGGTGCTGAACGGGACCAAGGTCTTCATCACCAACGGCGGCATCGCCGACGTCAACGTCGTCGTCGCCACCGTCGACCCCGAGCTCGGCCACCGGGGCCAGGCGTCGTTCATCGTCGCCAAGGACACCCCCGGGCTGCGGATGGGCAAGAAGGAGAGCAAGCTCGGGATCCGCGCCTCGCAGACCGCGGAGCTCGTGCTCGAGGACTGCCGGATCCCCGTCGAGAACCTGCTCGGCGGGCTCGAGAAGCTCGAGCGCAAGCTCGAGCGCGCCCGGGCCGGTGAGAGCAGCGGCCGCGCCTCCAACGCGCTGGCGACGTTCGAGCTGACCCGACCGATCGTCGGCATCTCGGCGGTCGGGATCGCCCAGGCCGCCTACGAGTGGACCCTCGAGCACCTGCTCGGCGACGGCGTGATCGCCGATCCGTTCGAGGCGACCCTCGACGAGAGCTCGACCGCCGGACGGCCGCCGCTCGAGCGCCAGCACGTCCAGCAGGTGCTCGCCGACGTCGCCACCGAGATCGACGCGGCGCGGCTGCTCTGCCAGCGCGCCTCCTGGATGGGTCGCAACGGCATCCCGCTCTCCGGTGGGCAGGGCTCGATGTCGAAGCTCAAGGCGGGTGACGTGACGATGTGGGCGACGACCCGGCTGATCGACCTGATCGGACCAACGGCCGCGTCCTCGCCGCTCGAGAAGTGGTTCCGCGACGCGAAGATCTTCCAGCTCTTCGAGGGCACGGCGCAGGTCCAGCGCCTCGTGATCTCGCGGATGCAGGTCGGTGAGTACAGAGAGCGGCTCGAGGGGGCACGTGCCGCGCTCGAGAGCGCCGAGCGCGAGCTCGCCCGCGAGCCCGCGCTCGCCTGAGCAGAACGCCCCCGAACGGAGCTCAGGGCGGCCGGCTCGAGCTCCCCGCGGGTCCTGCAAACCCCGTTGCAGGGCCGGCGAAAGGTATGAAGGAATGCTCACAATGGCGGTTTGCGCTGCTACCGTGGCGCCTCGTCCGAGCTCGATGGAAGTGCCCCCCTCCGAAACTCGCACCGGCCCGCACCCGGGCCTGCTGACCGCCGCCGTCCTGATTGCGGCGATCGCGATGACCCTCGCTGCTGTCGCCGGCGCCCCTGCCGCCGACCTCGAGGGCAAGCTCGACGAGAAGCAGGCCGAGCTCGACCGAGTCAACGAGAAGAAGGGGGTCCTGACAACCGAGATCTCCCGCTACAAGGACCGGATCGATCAGCTCACCGGTGAGGTCGCGGCGCTGCGAACGCGCGAGGCGGCTGTCCAGGAGGAGCTCAACCGGGCCGAGGCCCAGCTCGTCGCCGAGCAGCACGATCTGAGGATCTTGCGCGAGCGGCTCGCCCGGACGATCGACGCGCTCGAGGACCGCCTCGTCGCGATCTACAAGGCCGACGACCCGAGCACGATCTCGATCGTCCTGCAGTCGGACGGGTTCGACGACGCGCTCGGCCGCTACGAGTACCTACAGCGAATCCAGGAGCGGAACTCGGAGATCGTCGGCCGTGTCCGCGAGCTCCGCGACGACACCGCCGCGACGGTCGAGCGGGTCCGCGCGACGCGCGACGCGATCGCGGCGAGGAAGGCGGAGCTCGTCCGCACCCGCCAGGCGCTCGAGGCGCGCGAGGCGCAGCTCGATGCCGCCCGCGACCGCAGCGAGCGAGCGCTCGCCCGGGTCGACGACCATGCCGACCACCTCGAGGGCGACGTGAGCGACCTCGAGCGGAAGATCCAGGCCCAGCTCGCCGCCGCGAGCGGCGTGACGCCATTGCCGGCGGGCCCGATCCAGGGCGGCTCGGCCGGATTCATCTGGCCGGTCAACGGCTCGGTCGTCTCCGGCTTCGGGATGCGCTGGGGACGGATGCACAACGGCGTCGACATCGCCGTGGCCAGCGGCACGCCGATCCGGGCGGCCAAGGACGGGACGATCGCCTTCGCCCAGTCGGAGGCCGAGAGCGGCGGCTACGGGAACTTCACCTGCATCGATCACGGGGGCGGCCTGTCGAGCTGCTACGCCCACCAGTCGAGCTTCGCGATCACCTCTGGGTCGGTCCAGCAGGGCGACCTGATCGGCTACGTCGGCTGCACCGGCCACTGCTTCGGCGACCACCTCCACTTCGAGGTCCGGATCAGCGGCGCCGCCGTCGATCCGATGGGTTACCTGTAGCGGCTCAAGCGGCTCCGAGCTCGCGCTCGATCCAGCGCAGCGCCGTCACCTGTAGCTCGGGGTCGTGCTGGACCGAGCGGTGGTGCCCGCCTGGAACGACGATGATCCGACGCGGCTCGCCCGCCCGCGCGTAGAGCTCCTCCGACCACTCGCTGGGCACCTCTTCATCACCGCGCGCGTGGAGCAGCAGGAGCGGCTTCGGCGCGAGCTGCGCGGCCGCCTCACGGAGGTCGTGCTCGCCGAGCCAGGCGGCCAGGGAGTCGACGTCGGCCCGCATCTCGAGGCGGCCGCCGCGTAGTCCCCGTCGGAGCCCCGCCTCGCTCGCCGGGCAGATCGCGATCACCCCGGCGAGTGCCGGCTCGGTGGCGGCCGCGAGGATCGCCAGGTAGCCGCCCATGCTCGAGCCGCGCACGCAGACCCGGGCTCCGTCGACGCCCTCGACACCCCCAAGAAGCCTCGCCATCCGGCCGACGTCCGCGAGCGCCGCCGGGGCCATCTCGTCGGCGCTCTCGCCGTGGCCCCGCTGGTCGTAGCTCACCGCCGCCCAGCCGTTCGCGGCGCAGAGGCGGCCGAAGTCGGCGTGGTTCTCCTTCGCCGAGCCGGCACCGTGCACGATCACCATCCCCGGCCACGGCGGCTCGCCCGCCGGCAGCCACATCCACCAGGGCCGCCCGGCGTGGACGCCGTCGCGATCGGGAGGATCGGGAGTCGTCAGCCGCACCGCCGCCCAAACCGTAGAGGCTTGACGGGGGTTCCGCGCGTGCGTGGGGGACCCGCGTCAGGCCTCAAGTCGCTGGGTGCGTGTGAGAATGGCCCGGATGGCCCGTACAACCGCGAAGGCGACGGGCGATCCGGTGACCGGATCGCCCGCCTACCCGCTCGGCAGCACGATCGACGCCGATGGCCACGTCGTCGTCGGCGGCTGCGACCTGGTCGCGGTCGCGCGCGAGTTCGGCACCCCCGCCTATATCTATGCGCCCGATGACATCCGGGCGCGGGCGCGGATGTACCTGGATGCGCTCCGGGAACGGGGCGTCGACTCCGAGGTCCTGTTCGCGAGCAAAGCGGCACCGCTCACCGCGATCTACCGGGTCTGTCGCGAGGAGGGCCTGAGCGTTGACGTCGCCTCCGGCGGCGAGCTGCAGATGGCGCTCGCAGCCGGGTTCGCGCCGGAGCGGATCTACATGCACGGAAACAACAAGTCCGCGGCCGAGCTGCGGATGGCTTTCGCGGCCGGGATCGGCTGCATCGTCGTCGACTCGCTCGACGAGATCGAGCGCGCCGACTGGCTCGCCGACCGCGACCAGGAGGTGCTGATCCGGCTCACACCTGGGGTCGCCGCGGCCACCCACTCGTTCGTCCAGACCGGCCAGATCGACTCGAAGTTCGGGTTCGCGATCGATGGTGGAGGGGCCGAGGAGGCGGTCGCCGCCGTGCGCGGTGCGCGGCACCTGCGGCTGGCGGGCTTCCACGCCCACCTCGGCTCGCAGATCTACGAGCTCGATCCCTACGTGCGGGCGATCGAGGTCATGGCGGAGTTCTGCCGCCCGCACGAGCCGCGGGTGATGAACGTCGGCGGCGGTCTCGGGATCGCCTACGGGGCCGGCGACCGGCCGCCCTCGATCGAGGAATACGTGAACCTCAAGGTCGACGCCCTCGCCCGCTGCTTCGACCCGCTGCCCCGCGTCCTGCTCGAGCCGGGTCGCTCGCTGGTCGGCAACGCCGGTGTCACCCTGTACACGATCGGCGCGGTCAAGGCGATCCCCGGCGTCCGCACCTACGTCGCGGTCGACGGCGGTATGTCCGACAACCTGCGGCCGATGCTCTACGGCTCGGAATACGAGGCGCTGATCGCCAACCGCGCCGATCAGACGGCCGCGGTGACGAGCACGGTCGCCGGCAAGCATTGCGAGTCCGGCGACATACTTGTCCGCGACGTCGACCTCGCCGACCCGCGTCCCGGCGATCTCCTCGTCACCCCCGCTACCGGCGCCTACGGATACGCGATGGCCAGCAACTACAACGGAATCCCCCGGCCGCCGGTCATCTTCTGCGCCGACGGCAGCGCGAGCCTGGCGGTCCGCCGCGAGACCTACGACGACCTGATGGCTCGCGATGTCTGAGCCCGCCTTGACGCGGATCGGGCTGCTCGGCCGCGGCACGGTCGGGGCTGCCTTCCTCGATCTGATCGGCGAGCGAGCGGCCGCGGTCGAGGCCGCATCCGGCATCCGTCCCGAGGTCACCGGCATCCTCCGTCGCAGCGAGGGGGACTTCGAATCGATCCTCGCCGACTCCGACCTGGTCGTCGAGCTGATCGGCGGGATCGACCCCGCCCGCCACTACGTGCTGCGGGCGCTCGAGGCCGGCAAGCCGGTCGTCACGGCGAACAAGCAGCTCGTGGCGCAGTGCGGCGACGAGCTCTTCGAGGCGGCCCGCGCGGCGGGGGTTCAGATCCGCTACGAGGCGGCGGTGGCCGGCGCGGTGCCGGTGATCCGGGTCGTCCAGGAGGGCCATGGCGTGCTGCCGATCGAGCGGATCTCGGGGATCGTCAACGGGACCACGAACTTCATCCTCAGCGAGATGGCCGGCACCGGCGCCTCCTACGCCGAGGTCCTCGCCCGCGCCCAGGAGCTCGGCTACGCCGAGGCGGACCCGACCGACGACGTCAACGGCGCCGACGCCGCGGCGAAGATGGCGATCCTGGCGCGGCTCGCCTTCGACACGCGGGTCGGCCTCGAGGATGTCTCCTTCGAGGGGATCACGGAGATCCGCCCCGACGACCTCGCCTACGCGAAGGAGCTCGGGCTGTCCCTGAAGCTGCTCGGCGTCGCCGAGAAGCACGGCGGGGCGATCAGCGTCCGCGTCTTCCCCTGCTTCCTCTACCGCGGCCACCCGCTCGCGCCGGTCGAGGGCCCCTTCAACGCGGTCACGCTCGAGGGCCCGACGATCAGCGAGATCACGATCTCGGGTCCCGGGGCGGGCGGCATCGAGACCGCCTCGGCGGTCCTCGCCGACGTCTCCTCGATCCTCTCCGGGGAGGCGCCCGTCCACTTCGCCGACCGCAGGCTCGAGATCCTCGACGACCTCGAGTCCTCCTTCTACCTGCACCTCGAGGTCGCCGACGAGCCCGGGGTCCTGGCGCGGATCGCCGACGTGATCGGCCGCAACGGAATCTCGGTCAAGAGCGTGGTCCAGCGCGGCACCGGCCGCGAGGCGAGCCTCGTGATGGTCACCCACCGGGCCGCCGAGCGCGACTTCTACGCCGCCCTCGAGCAGATCTCCGAGCTCGACTTCCTCGGCGCGGCGCCGCGCGCGATCCGGGTGATCGAGAAGGAGTACTCGTGAGTGGCCTCATCGAGCGCTACCGCGAGCGGCTGCCGATCGACCCCGGCGATCCCGTCGTCAGCCTCGACGAGGGCGCGACGCCGCTGTTGCCGGCGCCGCGCCTGTCGGAGCGGCTCGGCGCCAGCGTCCACCTGAAGGTCGAGGGGGCGAACCCGACCGGCTCGTTCAAGGACCGGGGGATGACGGTCGCGGTCTCGCGAGCCGTCGCGGACGGATCCGAGGCGGTGATCTGCGCCTCGACCGGGAACACCGCCGCCAGCGCCGCCGCCTACGCGGCCCGCGCCGGGCTGCGCGGCGCCGTCATCGTTCCCGAGGGCAAGATCGCGATCGGCAAGCTGGCGCAGGCGCTCATGCATGGAGCGAGGGTGATCGCGCTCCGCGGCAACTTCGACGACGCGCTGCGAATCGTCCGCGAGCTCGCCGACCGCCATCCGATCGAGCTCGTCAACTCCGTCAACCCGTACCGGATCGAGGGCCAGAAGACCGCCGCCTTCGAGATCTGCGACGAGCTCGGCGGCCCGCCCGATGCGCTCGCGATCCCGGTCGGCAACGCCGGCAACGTGACCGCCTACCGGCGCGGCTTCGACGAGTACGGCACCGCGCCGATGCTGCTCGGCTTCCAGGCGGCCGGGGCGGCGCCGCTGGTCGCCGGCCATCCGATCGAAGACCCCGAGACGGTCGCCTCGGCGATCCGGATCGGCAACCCAGCTCGCTGGGAGGAGGCGATGGACGCAGTCACCTCGTCGCGGGGACGGATCGCCGCAGTCGACGACGAGCAGATCCTCGACGCCTACCGGTTGCTCGCGTCCGGCGAGGGCGTCTTCTGCGAGCCCGCGTCAGCCGCCTCGGTTGCGGGGCTCCTCGCGCACGGCCTGCCCGACATGCCGGGCGGCGGGGCGCCGGAGACGGTGGTCTGCGTGCTCACCGGCCACGGGCTGAAGGATCCCGACACGGCACTCGGCAAGGCGCCGGCCGTGATCGGCTGCGAGCCCGACCTCACCGCGGCGGAGCGGATTCTGTTCGCCGATTGAGATAGCGCTCGCGCGCGTCAAGTCCAGGCGCCGGCGGGCCGATACGGAAGGTGCCCGGCCCGCTGGCCGGCTGAGGGGATCGGTACGGATGACAGCCCTGCATGCCTTGGAGATCGCACTCGTCGCGACGGTGTCGGCCGTTGTCGTCGCGTTGATTCTGGCGCGGCGGCACCTCGTGCGCGAGCGCCGCCACCGGGAGCTCCTCGCCCAGCTCCCGAAAACGACCGTGGTGCTGATCGATCCCGACCTGCGGGTCCGGGTCGCGTTCGGCGCCGGCGAGCAGATCGACGGCGAGCCCGTCGCCGGCAAGCACGTGAGCGAGCTCCTCCCCGATTCGGCTGCCACGGCGAGCCTGATCTCCAGCTACCGGGCGGCGCTGGACGGCGAGCAGCGGGCGTTCGAGTACCGGGGCCAGTTCACCGACGAGGTCTATGCGGTGCGAACGGCACCGCTGCGCGAGCGTGGCGAGGTCGTCGGCGCGATCGGCGCGTTCGAGAACGTCAGTGGCCAACGCGAGCTCACCCACCAGGCGGCGCAGAGACAGGTCATCCTCGATCTGATGAACGAGGCCTACGTCTCGACCGATGCGGCCGGGATCGTCACCGGCTGGAACCGCGCCGCCGAGACCACGTTCGGCTGGAGCGCCGACGAGGCGATCGGCCGGCCGGTCGCCGACCTGATCGTGCCGGCGGAGGACCTCAACGAGTTCTCGATGATGCTGGAGCGGAGCTGGCCGGGGGTCCCGACCGCGGGCCGGTTCGAGATCCGCGCCGAGCGCAACGGTCGTGACAAGGACGGGCGGACCTTCCCGCTCGAGCTGGCGGTGACGATCGCCGAGATCGACGGCGAGACCGTCGCTCACGGCCTCATGCACGACATCACCGATCGCAAGCAGGCCGAGCGTGACCTGCAGGAGAACGCGAGCGACTTCGCGGCGCTCGCCGAGGCGGTCGGCGAGCTTGCCCGCAGCAATCTCGCCAGCGAGGCCCGGGGGGCGATCTGTCGCGCCGTGACCCGGATCGCCGGGGCCGATGCCGCCGGGCTGATGGAGCCGGATCCGTCCGGAACGGCGCTGGAGACGACGGCTTCGGAAGGGGTCGAAATCGTCGGCGATCTCGTTCGCTTCACCGAGACGGCGGGAGCCGTGCGGGCGTTCGGCAGCCGCGAGCCCTACTTCACCGCCGATGTGGCGTCGGACCGCTCGGTGCGCCGGGCGTTCTTCAAGTCGCTCGGTCTCGTCTCGGTCTACTGGGTTCCGATCCTCCAGGGCGAGGAGGCGCTCGGCGTGATCATGATCGGCTGGAAGCAGTCGGTGGAGGCACCGTCGGCACGGCTCGAGCGCCTGATGCGGCTGCTCGCGGCTGAGGCCGCCGTGGCGATCGAGCGCGCGGCATTGCTCGACCGGCTCGAACGGATGGCCCACACCGACGACCTGACCGGGCTCGTCAACCGCCGCGCCTGGGACGACGCGCTCGAGCGCGAGGTCGCGCGGGCGCGGCGCGAGAACGAGCCGCTCGCGGTCGCGATGCTCGACCTCGATCGATTCAAGGAGTACAACGACCGCCATGGTCACCAAGCCGGCGACCGCGTCCTCCGTGAGGCGGCGAGCGCCTGGCGCGCCGTTCTCCGCGAGTCCGATCTGCTCGCTCGCTACGGCGGCGAGGAGTTCACCGTGGCGCTCCCCGGCTGCGACCTCCAGCGGGCCGCCGAGCTCGTCAACCGGCTGCGCGAGGTGACTCCGGCCGAGCAGTCCTGCTCCGCCGGCCTCGCCTGCTGGGACGGCGGCGAGTCGGCAGACCAGCTTCTCGGCCGCGCCGACTCGGCGCTCTACGACGCCAAGCAGAGCGGCCGCAACCGGACGGTGGTGGCGTAGGCGGCGGCGTGGGCCGCGCCGAGGCGTCGTCGTTGGATGTGGGCTCACGCCGGGCTCCCACCGTTGCCACGCGGTGGTCTTGGCAGTGAAGGAATGGCCGGGCGTCGCTCGGCGCGCTAGCCGGCCGCGGCAGGCGACGATAGACCGCCGCCCGGCGAGGCAACGCGACTTTCCCCAGCATGCTGGGGTTTCGCGCGTTGGCTTGGACGGTGGGCGGATTTCGACGCATAGTGCGTCGTTTGCCGCCCACGGCCGCCGGTGGCGCGGATATTCCCGTGCATGACTGGAGAATCCGTGCCACCGCGAACGCGATCCTCTCCGTATCTCTTCCCTCAGCGCCAAACCATCGTCCGGGTAGCGGTGGTGGCCGGGCGCGAGCCCACGCCATCGACCCAGATTCGTCGTGATCCGGCACGACTTGGTGCTGATCGGTTACGGCGCCGGAGCGATGCTGGCGAGCGTGGCGTCGCTGCGGGACATGAGAGCCGAGTTGCTCGACCTGCTCGCTCCTCCGCGTTGCCTCTCCTGCCGCGCCCTGCTCGGCCGCGGAGCGGCCGGGCCGGGGCTCTGTGCCGGCTGCGCCGGCGAGATCGAGCGGGCGCCCGGGATCGTGGTGCGGGCGGACGCGATCGACGGCGGCTTCGCGCCGCTCGCCTACTCGGGGGTCGGCCGCCGGCTGGTCGCGGCACTGAAGTTCTCGCGCCTGCTCCCGGTCGCTGAGCTCGGCGCGGCGCTGATCGCCGAGCGGGCGCCGGCGGGGTGGCTCGACGCGAGC
>DASSEM010000219.1:0-4404 GCA_035695265.1 Solirubrobacterales bacterium | reverse complement strand
GCGGGCCGAGCTCGCTCAGCCCGGCACCCAGGTGGTCGATCCTGGGCTGTTCAACGGCCTCTTCTCGACCCACGCGGCGATCATGATCTTCCTGTTCGTGATCCCGGGCTTCGCCGGGATCGCCAACTACGTGCTGCCGCTGATGCTCGGGGCGCCGGACATGGCGTTCCCGCGCCTCAACGCCCTGTCGTTCTGGCTGCTGCCGATGGCCGGCATCCTGTTCCTGTGCAGCTTCCTCGCTCCCGGCGGCGCCTTCGACGCCGGCTGGACGGGCTACGCGCCGCTCTCGACCGGGGCGCCGCTCGGACAGTCGTTCTTCAACCTCGGCGTCCAGTTCGCGGGAGCGTCGTCGATCCTCGCGGCGCTCAACTTCGTGGTCACGATCCTGACGATGCGGGCGCCGGGGATGAACTTCTGGCGGATGCCGCTGCTCGCCTGGGCCAACCTGGCGACTTCGGTCCTGATCATCGGCGCGACGCCGTTCATCGCCGGCGTGCAGCTGATGGTCCTCTTCGACCGCGCGATCGGCACCAACTTCTTCCAGGCGGCCGCCGGCGGCGACGTGATCAGCTACCAGCACATCTTCTGGTTCTACTCGCACCCGGCCGTCTACATCATGATGCTGCCGGGCTTCGGGATCGTCAGCGAGGTGATCTCGACCCACGCCCGCAAACCGATCTTCGGCTACCGCCTGATGGCGATCTCGCTGCTCGGGATCGTCGTCCTCTCGTTCAGCGTCTGGGCCCACCACATGTTCGTCTCCGGCATGTTCGGTTGGCTGCGGGTGCCGATGATGCTGACCTCGGCGCTGATCGCGGTCCCGACCGGAATCAAGATCTTCTCCTGGGTCGGCACGCTGTTCGACGGCAAGATCCACCTCGAGAGCACCGGCATGCTGTTCGCGCTCGGGTTCATCGGCAGCTTCATCCTGGGCGGGATCAGCGGCGTGATGACCGCGATGGTGCCGCTCGACATCCACGTCACCGACACCTACTTCATCGTCGCCCACATCCACTTCGTCCTCTTCGCGGGGTCGGTCTTCACGATCTTCGCCGGGATCTACCACTGGTTCCCGAAGATGACCGGGCGGATGTACGACGAGCGGCTCGGGCGCATCCACTTCTACGGAACCCTGATCGGCACCTGGGGCACCTTCGTCCCCATGCACTGGATCGGGATGGAGGGGATGCCGCGCCGCGTCGCCGACTACGCCGCCCAGTTCGGCAACTGGAACCTGGTGATCTCCGTGTTCGGATTCATCCTCGGCGCCGTCCAGCTCGTCTTCCTCTACAACATGCTCGTGAGCTGGCGCTGGGGCCCACGCGCCCCAGCCAACCCCTGGGGCGCGAAGTCGATCGAGTGGCTCGTCTCCTCGCCGCCGCCTCGCTTCAACTTCGACGAGATCCCCCGCGTTGTCGGCGGTCCCTACGAGTTCGGCGTCCCCGGCGCCCGTCACGCGATCATGGAGCCCGGGAAGGCCGGGCAGCCGGCGGCCACCCCGCCGCCCGAACGGGCGACCACGACCACGGCCTGAGCGACTCCGGCTAGCGGTCTTCGAGGCCGTGCGGGTGGAGGTGGTCCTCGGCCATCCGCTTGAGGCCGGTGCGGTCGATCTTGCCGGTCGGGTTGAGCGGCATCTCGTCGAGGACCACGACCTCCTCGGGCGCTTTGTAGCCGACCCGCTCGCGTGTGAAGACGATCAGCTCGGCGCTCGCCGGGCGCTCCGCCTCGGGGCGCAGGGTTACGTAGGCGCGCACGTTCTCGCCGTGGACGGAGTCCTCGACCCCGACGACGCCGGCGAGGTCGACGGCGGGATGCTCCATCAGCGCCCCTTCGACTTCGAGCGGGCTGATGTTGGAGCCGTCGTGGACGATCACCTGCTTCTTGCGGCCGAAGAACCACAGGTATCCGTCCTCGTCGGTGCGGGCGAGATCGCCGGAGTCGAGCCAGCCGTCGCGAACGACTTCGTCGGTCGCCTCCGGCGCCTCCCAGTAGCCGGCCATCCGGCTCCTGGTCCTGATCCAGATCCGGCCGACCGCCTCCGTCGCCAGCGTGGCGCCGCCCTCGTCGCGGATCTCGATGCTGAAGCCGGCGATCGGCGGCCCGATCGAGCCCTGCTTGATCACCCCTGAGGGCGGGTTCAGGGTCGCGAGCCCGACCTCGGTCATCCCGTAGCCCTCGTCGATCGGAAAGCCCGCCCGGGCCGCGAACTCGGTCAGCAGCTCGGTCGAGACCTTGTCCGACCCGGCGCGGCAGATCCGTAGCGACGCGAAGTCCCCCGGCTCGAGATCGTGGTCGCGGATCAGCGCCGCGAGGGCGGCCGGGATCATCGCCAGGACGGTCGGCCGGTGCTCGCGCAGCAGCGGTAGCAGCTCGTGACTGTCGTAGCTGCGGGCGACGACGACCCGGCCGCCGACCGAGAGCGTGCTCAGCGCCCAGAGGAACGAGCCGATGTGCGACATCGACGAGCCCGGCAGGAACACGTCCTCGGCGCTGAGCCCGAACGCGGCGCCGGCGCTGGCGATCATCCACCGCAGCGACTCGCTCGTGTGGGTCACGCCCTTGGCCGGGCCGGTGCTGCCGGAGGTGAAGAAGATCGCCGCCGCAGCCGTCGGCTCGGGCGCCGGCAGGCCTGCCGCCGGGGGATCGGCGGCCATGAGCGCCTCGAAGCTCGGGCCGCCGGAATCGGGGTCACGGCCGTAGCTGATCGTGCCGGCGCCGAGCGTCGGGACGAGCCTGCTGGCCGCCAGGTCCTCGGACCGCTCGGCATGGGCGAGCAGCGCCGCAGCGCCACTGACCTCGAGCGCGTGGTCGATCTCGCGGAACGTGTAGCGGTAGTTGAGCGGCGTCGCCACGAGCCCCGCCTTGAAGCAGGCCAGGTAGTGGACGACGAGCCCGAGCCGGTTCGGCATCAGCGACGCGAGGCGGTCGCCGGGCTGGAGCCCGAGCCCGAGGTAGCCGGCTGCGAGCGCCGCCGAGCGCGACTCCAGCTCCTGCCAGGTCATCCGCCGTTCGGCCGAGACCAGCGCCGCTTCCTCCGGCGCCCGCGACAGGCCGGCGGCGAGCAGATCATGGAGGGGCGGCGCGGGCTCGTCGAGGTGGCTTCCGTCGATCGGCATGGCCGCGATGTTAGGCGGGGACGTGCATCCGGCCGCGCAGCCATCCACCGAGCGCGCCGAAGACGGTTCCGAGCAGTGCGGTGACGACGACGAGCACGATCGCGGGATCGGGAAGGTGCGCGGTCGCGGTCGCGCCGTGGATCTCGTGGGCGATCAGGATCGCCGCGCCGAAGATCGTGCCGGCCAGCAGCCCGCGCTTCGCACCCGCGGCTCCGCCGAGATGGTCGAATCCGGCCCCGATGCCGCCGAGGACGCCGATCAGCGAGAGGACCACATAGGTCCCCTCCGAGACCCCGAGGAAGTAACCGGTGATCGCGCCGTAGACCGCCGGGACGATGCCGGCGAGGACGATCTGCAGTGAGCGGGGATGCTCCTCGAGGAGCGGTGGGGGCCACATGGTCGGCAGGCTATTCGGCTGCCCTGCTAGCCGACCTCGTCGGTGGGCCCGTCTGGATCGGACAGCTGCCCCGCGCCCTCCGCCCGACATGTAGCGTCGGCGACGATGGCGATCACCCAGGCGGAGGCGCGACAGCAGATCCTCGACGAGCTCGGCGGCGCGAACGAGCGGATCGGTTACGCGCTCGCCTGCCTCGGCAGCGCCTACGAGCTGCTCACCGCCGGCCCGGGCGACCGGCTCGAGGCGGAGCTCCATGGACCGGTCCAGAAGGCCTACGGCCGCGGCAAGCGAACGCGGCTGCAGTTCGCCGAGCGGGCAGGCTTCGAGATCGGCGAGCACGAGGTGCCGTCACCGGGGTTGCGATCGCAGGGCGTCAAGGCGTTCGTCGAGCAGGCGGTTCGTGCCGCCGCCGACGGCGACCGCAGGCTCGCCGACCTCCAGGACTCGATGTTGCCGGTCGAATCCGGCGACGCCGAGCTGCGGGCCGGGATCAGCGAGGTGCGAACGCTCCTCGCCGGGCTGTCCGCCAGGTCACGTGAGTTCCTGCGCACGCTCGGGCGTTAGCCCCGTCATGACCCCCACCGGCCGTGATCAAGCTGATCCGCCCCGTCTACAATCGCCCGGCGCGGGACCGGGTCCCGCGACTCGCGCCCGTAGCTCAGCCGGATAGAGCGTCGGTCTACGAAACCGAAGGTCACTGGTTCGAATCCAGTCGGGCGCGCTTCACGTTGAGGCCGCAATGCCGCACGGACACGGCGATAGCTGCGTCTACTGCGCAGCGGGACTGACGCTCCCGGTCCTGGCCCCCAAGCACAAACCGGGGCGGACCAGTGGAACCAACGAAACGCGTTTGGCCTAAGCTCGCTGCCGTCTTCGGCCTATTGGAAG
>DASSEM010000218.1:0-2815 GCA_035695265.1 Solirubrobacterales bacterium | reverse complement strand
CGTCCCGACCGCGGCGACGGCGTTCGGGATGCCGCGCATCGACCTCCACGACGAGGTGAACCCGCCGAGCGACTGGGTGGCCGACGACCGCGGCTCCGCCGCCGACCCGCTCAGGCACAGCTACCGGAGCGGCTTCTGGGCGACCGTGCCGGTGTGGATGCCGGCGACCGGCTCGGTCACGATTGCGGTCCGGGCCGGGCTCGAGGGCGGCGGCTCGGCGACGATGCCCCTCGCCCCGATCGCCGCCGCGCCGGCGCCTGCGCCCGCCGCGGTCACGGGCGAGCCGGCGCTGGCGATCTGCATGGCGACCTGGGAGCCCGATCCCGACCTGCTGGCGGTGCAGGTCGAGTCGATCCGCGCCCAGGTCGAGAGCGACTGGGTCTGCCTGATCAGCGACGACTGCTCGAGCCCGGAGGGATACGCCGCGATCGAGCGCGCCGTCGGCGACGACCCCCGCTTCGTCCTCTCGCGCTCGCCGCGCCGGCTCGGCTTCTACCGCAACTTCGAGCGCGCACTGAGCATGGTCCCCGCCGGCACCGAGCTCGTCGCGCTGAGCGACCAGGACGACCACTGGTACCCCGAGAAGCTGGCGACTCTGCGATCCGCGCTCGGCAGGGCGCAGCTCGTCTACAGCGACCAGCGCCTCGTCGGCCCCGACGGCGAGGTCCTGGCCGAGAGCTACTGGAGCGGCGGTCGCAGCCGCAACGACACCAACTTCGCCTCGCTTCTGATCGCCAACACGATCACCGGGGCGGCCTCGCTCTTCCGGCGTGAGCTGCTGGAGGTGGCGCTGCCGTTCCCCGACCCTCCCGGCGTCCAGTACCAGGACCACTGGCTCGGCCTCTGCGCCCTCGCCACCGGCCGGATCGCCTACGTCGACCGGCCGCTCTACGACTACGTCCAGCACGGCGGGGCGCTGCTCGGCCACGAGGCGGCCAACCGGATCTCCGCCGGGGGTGGAGACGAAGTCACGCCGCGCGGGCTGTTCTCGCGGCTGATCGCGGCGGCGCGCGGGTCGCGGGCCGCCTACTTCGACGGCTACTGCCGGCTGCGGGTGCTGGCGGCGACGCTCTTGATGCGCGCCGGTCCCCGCCTGCGCGCGCGCCCGGCGCGCGTCCTGCACCGGTTCGCCGCCGCCGAGGGCTCACCGCTCGCCCTCGCCTGGCTCGAGCTGCGCCGGCTCCGCAACCGGCTCGGCCGGACCGAGACGATGGGGGCGGAGCGGATCATCGCGGCGGGGCTCCTCTGGCGCCGCGGGATCGCCGCGATCGGCGCCCTCCGGGGACAGCCGATCCCCGGCCTGCCCTACGACGCGCAGCTCCCCGACCGCGATCCCGCCCCGGAGGGCCTCGGCGGCCTCGGACACGAGCGCACGGTCGTGCTCGGCGGTCTCGTCGAGCCGCTCGAGCTGACGGTCAGCGAGGACGAACCCGAGCGCGTCAACATGCTGCTGCCGACGATCGAGCTCCGGCACCTGTTCGGCGGCTACATCACCAAGTTCAACCTCGCCCGCAGGCTCGCCGAGAGCGGGCTGCGGGTGCGGATCCTCACAGTCGATCCGACGCCGGCGCTGCCCGCCGACTGGCGCGAGCAGGTCGAGTCCTACGCCGGCCTCGCCGGCCTCTTCGAGACGGTCGAGGTCGCATTCGCCCGCGATCGCGACGCCCCGGTCGCGATCAACCCGCGCGATCGCTTCGTCGCGACGACGTGGTGGACGGCGCACATCGCCGCCGCCGCCGTCGGGCGCACCGAGCGGACCCGGTTCCTCTACCTGATCCAGGAGTTCGAGCCCTACACCCATCCGATGGGCTCCTGGGCGGCCTACGCGCTCAGCACCTACGAGCTGCCGCACGTGGCCCTGTTCTCGACGGCGCTCCTGCGCGACTTCTTCGCCGCTCGTGGCTACGGGGTGTTCGCCGCCGGCGAGACGGAGGGCCGCGAGCGGTCGGTTGCGTTCGAGAACGCGATCACCGCGGTCACGCCGCCGACCGCCGCCGAGCTTGCTGCGCGGGACGGAAAGGCCCTGCTCTTCTACGCGCGCCCCGAGCCGCACGGAGCCCGCAACATGTTCGAGCTCGGCCTGCTCGGCCTCGCCCGGGCGATCGAGCGCGGCACGTTCGGGCCGGAGTGGACGTTCCACGGGATCGGCTCGGTCGAGGGGCGCGACCGCACCGTCGGCCTTCCCGGCGGCCGCTCCCTCGAGCTCCTCAACCGCCGCGACCAGGGCAGCTACGCCGAGCTCCTGGTCGGCCACGACGTCGGCCTGGCGCTGATGAGCACGCCGCACCCGAGCCTGGTGCCGCTCGAGATGGCCTCGGCTGGGCTGCTCACGGTGACCAACAGCTGGGAGACGAAGACGGCGGCGGCGATGGCGGCGCTCTCGCCGAACCTGATCGCGGTGCCGCCGGGGATCGACGGGATCGCGGCCGGCCTCGCCGAGGCGGCGGCCGGCGCCGGCGAGCACGAGCGGCGGATTGCCGGCGCCGTCGTCGATTGGAGCCGGGACTGGGACCACGCCTTCGACACGACCACGATGGCGGCCGTTCTCGGCCTGCTCGACGCTTGTTGATCGGGCTGGAGGCGGTGGTCGGCGGGCCGGTCTGCTGCTAGCGTGTTTCGGCCCGTCGAACCAGGGACAGGAGCGCGATGTTTTTCCGAAGAGGGCGAAAGCAGGGGACCGTTGTGGAGCGGCGGCCGGAGGTGATCGAGGCCCGGAGCCTGGTCGACGACGGACGGCATTTCGAGGCGATCGAGCTGCTCACCGCCGCCAACCGCGCCGGCCGCGACGCTGAGCTCGAGCGCGAGATCCGCCGGA
>DASSEM010000217.1:0-20862 GCA_035695265.1 Solirubrobacterales bacterium | reverse complement strand
CGAGCAGCCGCAGCAGCGTCGACTTGCCCGCCCCGTTGCGCCCCATCAGCGCGACCCGCTCGCCCGGGTCGATGCGCAGGTCGATGCCGCGGAGCGCCTCGCGCGACTCACCGCCGCTGCCGAGCTCCACATGGACGCGGCGGCAGCGCAACGCCCGTCCCGCGATCTCCGGGGGCTCGGCAGCCACGGGCTCGGCGACGGCCGACCGGGCTTCGGGCAGGAGCGCCCGCGCCTCCTTGACCGTGACCGGGCTGCCGTCGATCCCGGCGAGGTCGAACAGGCGTGTGACCGGCGTCGTGAGCTCCGGCGCCGCGGTCAGCATCGCCCGTCCGAACCCGGCCGGCGTACCGTCGTATAGGACGCGCCCGCGGTCGAGGGCGATGACCCGGTCGGAGGCAGCGAGGCAGCGCTCGAGCCGGTGCTCGCCGAGGAGCACCGTCACCCCCCACTCCTCGTTGAGGCGGCGAAGAAGCGCGACCAGCTCATCGCCGGCGACCGGGTCGAGCTGCGAGGTCGGCTCGTCGAGGAGGAGCAGCGGCGGCCCGGGGACCAGCGCCGCGCCGAGCGCCACCCGCTGCAGCTCGCCTCCGGAGAGCGAGTCGGTGGTCCGGTCGAGGAGCGGCTCGATCGCCAAGGCCAGCGCCGCCTCCTCGACCGCGCGCGCGGTCTCGACGGCACCTGCCCCGCGGAGCTCGAGCGGGAGCTGGAGCTCCGCGCGAACGGTCGTCGAGACGACCTGAGTCTCGGGCTCCTGGGCGACGAAGCCCACCGCCGCGGCGAGCTCCGCCGGGCCGGTGTCGCGGGTCGAGTGCCCGCAGACGGTCACCGCGCCCGCGATCTCGCCGCCGTGGAAGTGGGGAACGAGTCCGCACGCGGCCCGCAGCAGCGTCGACTTGCCGGAGCCCGAACGCCCGGCAAGGACGGCGAACTCGCCGGGCTCGAGTCGCAGGTCAACCCCGCCGAGCGCGAGCCCGGGTGCGCCCGGGTAGCGGTACTCGAGCTGGTCGATCGCGAGAACCGGGTCAGCCACGGGCCGGGCCTCCACGGCGCCGGAGCTCGGGTGCGAGCGGCGCCAGCGCGATCGCCGGGATCGCCGCCGCGACGAGCAGCGTGACGCTGCCGGCGTCGATCGAAAGCCGTGGAAAGGCATCGAAGCCGGCGAGCCCGCCGGCCGCCGTGATCGCGACCAGCGCCAGGCCACCGAAGCCGGCGGCGAGCAGCCCGGCCTCCCCCCGCTCGCGGCGGTGACGGGGGCGCCGGGCCCGCCCCGGCAGCCCGTAGCCGCGCAACTCCAGCGTCGCAGCGACATCGACCGAGCGATCGAGCGCGCCGGCGATCAGGCGCCGGGCGAGGGCCGCCCGGCCGACCGGAGCCGCGGCCGGGCCTCGCAGCCTGCCGGCCTCGGCGAGGCGGGCCCCGTCGGCGGCGGCGAGCGGGACGAGACGGCTGACCAGCGTCGCGGTCAGAGCCGAGCGGGCGGCGATCGGGCGAACCGCCCGCAGCACCCGATCGGGATCGACGCAGGCGGACCAGACCGCGAAGACGAGTAGGGCGACGAGGATGCGCAGGGCGAGGACCGCGCCCTCGGCGAGCGCCTCGAGGGTGACGTCGACTTGTCCGATCACCGGCAGGTCGAAGCCGCGGATCAGGATCGTCGCACCGCGCTGGGAGGCGATCGCGTTGACGGCGACGACCATCACGGCGAGCCCGAGCGACCAGCGCAGCGGCTGGCCGATGCTCCGGCCCGCCCCGGCGGCGAGGCCGGCGCCCACCGCGGCGGTCCCGGCACCGAGCAGGACGAGCGGGTTGGCGAAGGCGAACGCGAAGATCGCGAGCGGCGCCAGGTAGGCGGCGACTATCCAGGGGCGGGCGCGCCCGAGCGGGCCGCGACGCGGCGCGTACGCGAGCATCGACCTCACGGGCAGCCGCCCTCCGCCTCGTCCGCGGCCGCTGCCGCGGGCACCGGCAGCACCCGGCCATCGCCGAAGGCGACCGCATAGCGATCGCGAAGGACGCCGCTTCCGAGCGCCGCCGCCGCGACCCCGGCGGCCGGAGCATCGGTGCCCGTGATCAGCCAGGTGGGCTGGTCATCGCCACGGCGGACGGCCGCGATCAGGCCGGCGTCCGCGAGCCGCTCGGCGGGCCGGCCGTGGTCGTCCTCGATCGTCAACGCGAGCTCGTCCCGGCAGCGCCCGATCGTCGCGTAGACCCCGCTCTCCCCCGGCCCGGATTCGACCGCTCGCGCCGCCGGATCGCCACGAAGCGCATCCCAGGGCCCGACGAGGACACGCAGCGCGTCGGGCTCCTCCCGCGGCTCCGCCAGATCGACCAGTCGCGCGTCGACGCCCGCGGCGGCGAGCGCGCCGCTGACCTCGTCGCAGTCCTCGCGCGCGGTCAGGCACTGGACGATCGTCGGCGGGGCCGCGGCGCCGTCACGGTGCTCGCCGTGCAGGAACGGCTCCGGCCACGAGCCGACCACCGCCGGCACCCGGTATGCGGTCTGCCAGTAGCGGTAGTCCCACCAGATCCGGTCGCCGGGGAGGACGGGTCGCTCGCCCGAGCCGATGTCCGACCAGTACCCGTTGACGAAGAAGAACCAGTCGTCCTCGCCGCCGGCGGTGCTGCCCGCGAAGCCGCCGATCGAGTCGACGAAGTTGTCCCCGTACGACGTCTCGATCTCGGCGACGTCATCGAGGAAGCGGACGACCGTGTCGCTCTCGGTCGGGTCCTCGAGGTTTGCCTCGACCATCGGGACGGTGCCGAACTCGCGGGTCACCCGCAGGGTCGCCTCGCCTGGCGAGGACTCGCCGGGGCCGAAGCCGCACCCGCTCGCCGTGGCGGCGATCGCCGCCACGGCGAGCACGAGCGCGGCCGCCTTCATCGCTGCCGGGCGACGGCGCTCATCGGCGTCGCTTGACGCGCTCGCAGGAGCGGTGGTGGGAGTCGGACCGACGGGCCAGGATCAGGCGATCCTTGCCGCGCCCGCAGTCGATCCGGTCTCGCGCCGCCCCGCGGCGGGCATCGATCCGGTCGCGACCGGCGCCGGACTCGATCTTCTCGGCGGCGCGGCTGCCGACGATCCGGTCGGTACGCGGGGTGCCGCCGATCGTCCGCGCGTAGCCGGCCGGGCAGTCCCCGGCGGCCTTCGTGCAGACGGTGACGGCGTTGGAGGTGATCGAGCCGGTCCGGGTCGCCCGCAGGACTCGCGTGCGGGAGCTCACCGTGACCATCGCCCGTCCCTGGGCGTCGGTCGGTGCCGCCGCTCCGGTCACGGTGACCCCGGCGGCGGGACTCGCGTCGCCGTCATCGTCGTAGCTGGTCACCTCGACCGCGAACGGATCGCCCGGCTCGACCACGGCCGGCGCCTGCAGCGCGAGCTCGTCGGGGACCGGATCGTTGAAGTCCTCGATCAGGTACCAGAGCACCTCGTCGCCGCGCCGCACGGTGGTCAGGTCGGCCCCGGTGAACGAAGCCTCGTGGTTCACCTTCAGGTACCAATAGCCGGTCGACGGGGCGACGGCCGGGCCGATCCGGCAGATGCCGAGCCCGAAGTCGAACGCATCGGTGATCCCGAGCCGTCGCACCTGGAGGTCGGTGGCGCCGGCGTGAGCGAGCTGGCCGAGCGCCGTGGAGCCGCCGACCGTGACCGCATCGCCGGAGCCGCCGGTGCCGGGCCCGAAGCAGTCGGCCCTCGGGTCGGTGCGGATCCGGGCAGGGCCGGTGAGCTGGGTCAGGTCGGCGAGCGTCCGGCCGCCGGGATCGACGACCCGCAGGTCGGCCGCGGCCGAGCCCTTCTTTGCGCCGGCGAACGCCGGGAACGTGAGCGCCAGCAGGCAGGCGAGGAGCGCTGCTGCCGAAGCGCGGAAGGTAGGTGTTGGCATGAAGCCACCCTTTCCTCGAGGGTTTGCAATGGCTCGATCGGCGGCAGGTCTCCTGGCTTCCGGGACTGATGTCGCGCCTTCCCGGACCCTCGTCGAGTCCAGTGGCCGGCGGCCGAACCGCCAGGCGACACCCTCACCCGGTCACAGTGGCGGGACCGCGCCGGTTTCGCACCGGACTTCCCTGGACCACCGACCGTATGTGCGGCCACTCTATCCGGCGCGGCCCCGAAACGCCACGCCCGCGCTCACGGCAGCCCTATGAGGAGCTGCGCCGCTCGATCGTCCGCTGCAGCTCCTCGAGGACCTCGGGCATCGCCTTCCGCATCCGGGGGATCTCCCAGGTCTCGATCTTCAACGCCCGCAGCGGCGTGGTCGCGACGACCGATGCCGATCGCTCCTGCCGCTCGAGCAGCCCCTGCTCGCCGAAGACGTCGCCGGGACCCAGCTCGGCGATCTTCTCGCCGCCGCGCTCGACCGTCGCCGTGCCGCTCTCGATCGCGTAGAAGTCGTTCGAGAAGCCGCCCTCCTGGATCATCGTCTTCCCCGCTGGGAACTCGACGAGCATCGTGAACGGCGCGATCTTGCTCAGCTTGCTCTCGTCGACGTCCTTGAACAGGTCGAACTTCTTGAGGCTGCTTGGATCCATCGGCTCCTCCCGGGCGGTCGCGTCGCCCTCAAGCTATCCGATCGCCCCGGCGGGATCCGCGGCGATTCCTGTAGCCTCCCCGCGAAGTGCGAACGATTCTCACTTTCTGTATCGCTATCGTCGCCGTAGGCATCGGGTTCGCCTCCGGTGCCGGCGCTCCCGGCGAAACGCACGGGAGCGGCGTCGGCGTGGTCGCGACCACGCCGCAGGCTGCGGAGCTCGTGCGCGCGGTGCTCGGCGATCGCGGCCACGTCACCGGGATCCTCGCCGCGAACTCCGACCCGCACGACTACGAGCCGCGACCCAGCGACGCCGCCGCCCTCGCCGGTGCGGACCTGATCGTCCGCTCCGGCGGAGAGGTCGACGGCTGGCTCGATCAGCTCGTCTCGAGCTCGGGCAGCGATGCGCCGGTGCTCGTCCTCGCCGATCACGTCGACCTTCTCCCTGGCCCTGACGGCCCCGACCCGCACTGGTGGCAGGACCCGCGCAACGCGCAGCTCGCCGTCGCGGCGATCGCCCGCGAGCTCGATCACCTCGACCCCGCGTCCGGGGAAGAGTTCGACTCGGGCGCCCACCGCTACGCCGCCCGCCTCGGCGTCCTCGACCGGCGGATCGCCGCATGCCTGCGAGCGGTTCCGGCCGCCGACCGCGAGCTGGTGACGAGCCACGACTCGCTCGCGTACTTCGCGCGCCGCTACGACATCGACGTGATCGGCGCCGCGATCCCGGCGCTGAGCACCGCGGCCCAGCCATCGGCCGGCCAGACCGCCGAGCTGATCGAGCTGATCGAGGATCGCGGCGTGCACGCGGTCTTCCCCGAGGTCGGCGCGAGCGCCGCCCTCGAGCGGGCGATCGCCGGCGAGACCGGGGCACGGGTCGGCGCCGAGCTCTGGACCGACACGCTCGGCCCGCCCGGCTCTCCGGCATCCACCTACACGGGCTCGCTCGCCGCCAACGCCAGGGCGCTCGTCGCCGGCCTCGGCGGCGGACATGTCAAGTGCAGGCTCGGAGGCTGAGGTGCCGGGGTCGCGCTCAGCCGGATGCGACGCAGCGCGGGCACTCGCCGCGCAGGATGACGTCGTGATCGCCGACCGTGTGGTCGATCCGGCGGCCGAGGGCCTCGATCGCTCGCTCGAGCCCGCGATCCTCGAACGGGGTCACCCGACCGCAGCGATCGCAGACGAGGTGATGGTGATGGTGCTCCCCGCCCGGCAGTGCCGGCTCGAAGCGAGCCGATCCGCCACCGGTATCGAGCCGCTGGACGAGTCGCAGCGACTCGAGCAGCTCGAGCGTGCGGTAGACGGTCGCGACGCCGACCTCGCGGCCACCGGCGCGGAGCTCGTCGGCGATCTCGCGGGCGCTGAGGACGCACTCCTGATTGCCGATCAGCTCGAGCACCGCCGAGCGCGGCCCGCTCGCTCGGTGTCCGGCCGCGCGCAGGGCGCCCTCGGCGCGCGCGATCCAATCCTCGGCCGGCGGGGTCGGGATCACGTGCTCCGAAGCCATCTCGCGACTAACGGTAATGGTTCTCATGCTTGATCCGCTCGGGCTCCCGTTCATGCAGCGGGCTGCGATCGAGGTCGTGATGCTCGCTCCCCTCGCCGGGATCCTCGGCGCCCAGATCGTGCTCCGCCGGCTCGCCTTCTTCACTCACGGAGTCGGCGCCGCCGCCTTCCCCGGGCTCGTGATCGCAGCGCCGGCCGGGATCCCGCCGGCCCTTGCCGCGGCTGCCACCGGCGCCGGATTCGCCGCCCTGCTCCAGCGGCTCACCCGCAGCGGCGCGGTCGCCCGCGACGCGGCGACCGGCCTGCTCCTCGTCGCGGCGCTCGCGATCGGCGTCGTCCTCGCCAGCGACGTGTTCGAGACCGGGGCCGGAGTCGAGCAGCTCCTGTTCGGCTCGCTTCTCGCGATCGGGGACTCCGAGCTCGTGGTCGCGGCGGCGGTGCTCGCCCTGGTCGCCGTCGTCGCGGCGCGCTACCGCCGCGCCTGGATCGCGGCGGGGTTCGACGACGCGGGCGACGGCGCGCATGGGCTCGGCGCCCGGCTGGAGGTCGCCGACCTGGCGCTGCTCGCTGCCGTCGCCGTCGCGACGATCGCGACGATCGATGCCGTCGGCGCCCTGCTCGTCACCGCCGTCCTGGTGGTGCCCGCGGCGACCGCCCGCCTGTTCGCCACGAGCGTCGCCGAGCTCGAGCTCGGCGCGGCATTGCTCGCGCTGGCCGAGGGGCTCTCCGGGCTCCTCATCGCCTACCGGCTCGACGCGCCGCCGGGAGCGGTCGTGGCGGTCCTCGGCGGCGCCGTCTTCGCCCTCGCGCTGCTCTGGCGACGGATCGGCGAGCGCCGCGTCGTGCCGGCGCCGGGAGGGGTTCCGCGATGAGCGCCGCGCCCGCGATCGCGGCGCGCGGCCTCGGCGGCGGCTACGAGCCCGGCGTACAGGTGCTCAGCGGCCTCGACTTCACCGTCCCCGCCGGATCGATGGTCGCGGTCCTCGGTCCGAACGCGGGCGGCAAGACGACGCTGTTCAAGGCTCTCCTCGGCGATCTCCCCGAGCGCAAGGGAGAGGTAGAGGTGGCCGCGCCCGTCGCCTACGTGCCCCAGACCGAGCGCTACCGGCTCGACTTCCCGGTCAGTGCCCTCGACGTCGTCTTGATGGGCGCCTTCGCGACGGCCCCCTGGTACCGACCGCTCGGCCACGCGCGTCGGGAGCGGGCACGGGAGGCGCTCGGGCGGGTCGGGCTCGCCGAGCAGGTCGGCGAGCGATTCGGCAGCCTCTCCGGCGGCCAGCGCCAGCGAACGCTGATCGCCCGGGCGCTCGTCCAGGAGGCGAACGTGCTCCTGCTCGACGAGCCGCTCAGCGGGGTCGACCGGCCCGCTGCCGAGCGCATCCTCGCGCTCCTCGGCGAGCTTCGCCAGGAGGGCCGCGCGATCCTCGTCTCCAGCCACGACATCGAGCAGGCGCGGCGTTTCGACGCGGTCCTCTGCGTGAACGGCAGGCAGGTCTTCTACGGCCCTCCCGAGGGGATGACGCCGGCGGTGCTGGGCGAGACCTACGGCGCCGAGATCGTGGTCCTCGAGGGTGGCGAGCGCGCGATCGTCGTCCAGCACCACCACCACTGAGCTGATGATCGACCTCCTGGTTGAGCCGCTGCGCGACGGGATCACCATGCGGGCGCTGCTCGAGCTGGTCATCCTCGGCGCCATCTGCGGGCCGCTCGGCGTCTGGGTCGTACTCCACCGGCAGAGCTACGCGGCGGAGTCGATCGCCCACTCGATGCTGCCGGGACTCGTGCTGGCTACGCTCGTCGGGGTCCCGCTCGGGCTCGGCGCCGCCGCCGGCCTCATGGTCGCCGTCGCCTGCGTCGGCCTCGCCTCCCGTCGGGTGGCGGTCGGCCCCGACGTCGGCGTCGCGGTCGCCGTCACGGCGCTCGTCGGCCTCGGGACGCTGCTCGCGCTCGCGCCGGAGGTCCCGGTCCGGCTCGGCGAGCTTCTTTTCGGCGACCCGCTGGGCGTCAGCACCGGTGACCTCCTCGCCTCCGCGGCGCTCGCCCTCGCCGTCCTCGCCGCCCTCGCCGGCTGCCACCGCACCCTCACCCTCTCCGGCTTCGACCCCGAGACGGCAGCGAGCCTCGGCGGCGGCAACGCCCGGGCGGCGACGCTGCTGCTCGGCCTCCTCGCCCTGACGATCCTGATCGCCGTCCAGGCGCTCGGCAACCTGCTCGTCGTCGCGATCCTGATCGCGCCGGGTGCGACCGCGCTCCGGCTCCGTGATCGCCTCGGCCCCGCCCTTCGGCTCAGCGCCGCCGTCGCCGCCGTCGCCGCCGTCGCCGGCATCTACCTGAGCTACTGGGCGGACATCGCCGCCGGAGCGGCCGTCGCGCTCTGTGCGGTCGCGATCTTCGCGATCGCCATGCTCTTGCCACGGTCGCGGATCGGCGGCGGGGACGCGAATATCCTGCGCCGATGGAAGCGGGCCTGATCCTGCAGCACGAGGACGCCGGTCCGCCGGCGCTGTTCGGCGACTGGTGCCGGCGCCACGCGATCGACTTCGAGGTCCGCCGCGTCTGGGAGGACGGCCTGCCCGGCGATCCGGCCCGCTGGGGATGGATCTGCGCGCTCGGCTCCGAGCACGCGCCCGGCGCCGCCGATGCCCCCGCCTGGGTGAAGGAGGAGGTCGACTTTTTGAGCGCGGCGCTCGCCGCCAGCGTGCCCGTTCTCGGGCTCTGCTTCGGCGGCCAGGTGCTTGCCGCCGCCGCGGGGGCGCCGATCGCCCCCGCCGACCCGCCCGAGGTCGGCTGGCTCGAGGTCGAGACCACGGATCCGGAGCGGATCCCGGCCGGCCCTTGGCTCCACTTCCACTACGACCAGCTCGCGGTTCCGGCCGGCGGCGAGGAGCTGGCGCGCTCGGCGGCCGGGCCGGCGGCGTTCGCGCTCGGCCCGAGCCTCGGCCTTCAGTTCCATCCCGAGGGGACGCCGGCGATCGCCGACGCCTGGGCGCTCACCGACGAGGAGCGGCTGGTCGAGCTCGGCATCAGCCCATCCGCCCTCGCGATCGAGGGGCTCGACCAGGAGGCTGCGGCAGCCGCGGCGGCGGAGGGGCTGTTCGACGCCTGGTGGCAGCGGCTCAACGCTGCATGAGTGCCCACGCCGCGTCCCCGATGCGGCTGGAGGGAGTCGAACCCCCACGTCCTTGCGGACACGGCGACCTGAACGCCGCGCGTCTACCAGTTCCGCCACAGCCGCGGGACCGGGAAATCTAGCGGCTGCGCGTCCGCCGTCGGTCTTCCCGCAGCTCCTGGCGCCGCTCCTGACGCTCCTCGGCCTGCTCGATTCGCAGCTCCTGACGTTCGATCCGCGCTTCCTCCTCGACGACCGACGTCGGACCGAGCTTCGCCGTAACCACCACGATCGCGACCACGACGATCATCGCCGCCACGAGGAGCGAGCCGAGGAGCTGGCGCCTGTAGGTCCTCGCATCCATCAGCGGCTCCAGAGGAAGTCACCTGCGGACGTGGCGAACACGACCCCGATCAGGACCCAGATCGTGAGGCCGAGCACGGGCAGGAACCGGTGCAGGCGCGGCAGCCCGCGGACGACGCCGACCTTCATCGCCAGCGCCACGAGCAGCAGCACGGCGGCGCCCGAGTGGACGGCCGCATCGTCCTCGATCCCGAAGTAGCTGACGCACATGACCGCGACCACGACGACGATCACGACCAGCGCGTCGCCGATCGCCCGGTGAGCGAACGATGCCGCCCGCCCGCCGAGGAAGCGCGGCTTCACCTTGCCGTAGCCGACCGCCATCAGCGCCACCTGGTAGACGGCGAGCGCGGCGACGACCGATGCGAGGATGACCTTCACCTCGGTCGCGTTCCCCCTCGTCAACTCCTGGATCACCGTCTCCATCCCGCTCTGCCCCGGATCATCCCATCGCCACGGATTGCCCGAGCGCAACCGGCCACCGGTTGCCTGGTGCAAAGAATGCTTGGCGCCTTCGGCCGAGCGACGGCTAGGGTGGATGGATCCCAACCGGAAGGACGTTGCGATGAGCATTCTCATTCGTTTCGAGCCCACAAAGGCGACGACTGCCCAGTACGACGAAACGATTCGCAGGCTCGAGGAGGGCGGCCACTGGCCGAACCCCCCTGGGCTGGAGTACCACGTCTGCTTCCTCAGCCCCAACGACGACAACGTCCGGGTCAGTGAAATCTGGGAATCTCGGGAGCACTTCGAGGCTCAGGCCGAGCACCTGATGCCAGTCCTTGCCGCGGCCGGAATCGAACTCGGTGGCGAGCCGGTGTTCCTCGACGTCTACGCGCAGGCGAACCCCTGAGCACTACTCCACCTGCTCCGAGGCGAGCGAGTACCGCTACGGGGATTCGAACCCCGGTTTCCGGACTGAGAATCCGGCGTCCTAGTCCCCTAGACGATAGCGGCGAGGGGCGGGCATTCTAGCAACGCCCCGGCGGCCGGTGAAGGGCCTCGGCGGCGGCCGGCGGCCGGTCTCGCGGTCCTCCGGCGGTTGATTCGAGTCAGCTCGATCCGGAACGAAAAGAGGCGTCCGATGCCGCGGGGGAACGACACCGAACGCCTAGAAACGGAACATAGCATCCCGCTTCCCCGGGGCGAGCCCGCGCTCCTATGATCAGTTCCGGATATGGAACACACGGGGGGCAAGCGTCGCGACGCCGCAGCCAACCGGCAGGCGGTGGTCGACACGGCGATCGAGCTGCTGGCCGAAGATCCCGACGCCGGCATGGCCGAGATCGCGGAACGAACGGGACTCGGCCGGACGACCGTCTACCGTCACTTCCCGAACCGGAAGGCGCTGTTCGAGGGCCTGGCTGAAGAGGTCATCAGGCAGGGCAACTCGGAGATCGAGGCGGCGGTGGCGCAGGACCCGGCAGTGAGCGCGGTGCTGCGGGCGGCCGCGGCGATGAACGTCGAGCTCGGGATGCGGTATCCGTTCCTCTTCGCCCACCAGGCCGTCACCAAGCCGGCGCTCCAGCGGGTGAGCAGGCGGGGCGGCGATGCACTCACCGACTTCCTCGCAGGCGCGCGAGAACGCGGTGAGGTCCGCACCGACCAGCCGCTCCGGTGGCTGATGGCGGCACAGCTCGCGATCTCGCTGGCGATGATCGGCGACCTGCTCGCGGGCCGGATCGGGCGTGAGCAAGCTGCCCCGTTCCTCGGTGAGACCCTGATCGCGATGATGGCGCCGCGATGATGGCGCGCGAGGAGCAGCGCCGCAGCGACGCCGAGCGCAACCGCCGGCTCGTGATCGAGGCCGGGGTCGAGCTCCTCGCTCGCGACCCCGAGCTGAGCATGCAGGAGGTCGCCGATGCCTCCGGCCTCGGCCGGAGCACCGTCTATCGCCACTTCCCGAATCGCGAGAGCCTGCTCGAGGCGGTGATCGCCGCGATCGTGGACGGCGCCCGCGAGGAGATCGCGACGGCGGTTGCGGGCGGCGACCCCGAAGATGCGGTCCGCAACCTCAGCGCCGCCTCGATCTCCCTTGCGCTTCGCTTCGGGCACCTCTTCGCGGCGCGCGACGGTGCCAGCGCCACCTACGAGGCATTCAAGGACGACGGGACCAGCCCGGCGCGCCGGTTCCTCGAAGCCGCCCGCGAGCGGAACGAGATCCGATCTGACCTGCCGGTCGGCTGGCTGCGGAGCGTGATCCAGGCGGTCACCTTCGCCGCGATCGACGAGATCGAGACGGGGACGGTGGACGAGGGTACGGCGATCCGCCTCGCCGGCGACACCGTCGTCGCGATCCTGCTGCCGGCCTGAGCCCGCTCAGAGGACGCCGGCGGCGCGGGCCGATGCCACGGTGTCGGCAAGCGTCTCAGCGGCATTCCAGCGCGGCTCCCAGCCGAGCTGCCGGCGAGCCTTCGTCGTGTCCATCAGCACCGGCTCGCGGAACGCGTTCAGCCACTCGACCTCCGGCGGGAGCCCGGGGAGGCGATCGGCCATCCCGCTCAGCGCCGCCACCACCGAACCCGGCACCGGCACCGACCACCAGCCGCAGGCCCGTGCCATCCGCGCGATGGTCATCGTGCCCGGGCCGGCGAGGTTGTAGCGACCGGGCGGGCCGGCACCCTCGACCGCGGCCCGCAGCGCCGCGGCGACGTCCTCGGTGTGGACGAGCTGGAACTCGATCCCCGGATCGGGCAGGACCGGGCCGAGAAAAGGGATCTGGTCGAGCGCCCGCCGCGCGAGCCGGAGCTGGCCGTAGACGGGCAGCATCCGCACGACGGACTCGATCAGGAGCAGCGCCCCGGCTCCGGCGACGATGCAGGGCCGGAACACGTAGGCCTCGGTTGCGGCGCCGGCGAGGCAGCCGTCGAGCGCCGTCTCGAGGGCGGCCTTGTGGGCCGAGTAATAGAAGTCGTCCGTTCCCCGCGGCGCGACTTCCTCGCTCAGCGGCTGCGGGTTGTCGGAGTGGAAGCCGTAGGCGGCAACCGACGACGTGTAGACGAGGCGCTCCGCCCCGGCTGCGACGGTCGCATCGAAGACGTTCCTGCTGCCCTCGGTGTTGATCCGCTGCGCCTCGCCCGGGTCGCCCATGATGATGAACGCCAGGTGCACGACGACGTCGGCACCCTCGACCAGGGCGTCGACGGAGGCCCGGTCGAGGACGTCGCCGCGCTGGTAGGAGACCTTCGGCGAGAGCCCGTGGGCGGCGGGCTCGAACGGGCGCCGTGCCATGCCGACGATGCGGCCAACTGCGGGCGAGGCATCCAGCGCCCGCAGCGCGGCGACGCCGATGTCGCCGGTCGGGCCGGTGACGGCGACGTTGAGCCCGGGCCCGGCCATCGCGCTCAAGCGGACGCGAGAATCGCCCGCGCGGTTCGTCTCGCGAGCGCCATGGTCGTGAACATCGGGTTGGTGCCCGACGCGGTCGGAAACGCGCTCGCGTCGCCGATCCAGACCCCACCGGCGTCGTGCAACTCGCCCCACGGCCCCGCCACCGATGTCTCGGGGTCGGCGCCCATCCGGCAGCTGCCCATCTGGTGGGCGCTGAAGAGACCGATCTGCCGCTCGGAGATCGACAGGCCGCCGACCGCCGCGATGAAGCCCTCGAGGTCGTCACCCCGCTTCCAGATCGGAGCATGCCGGCTGAGCGCCTGCATCTCCTCGGCCCCGGCGGCCTCCATGATCCGCGCCATCTCGGCGAGGCCGCGATGGATGTGGGCGATGTCGAGCTCGTCGCGAACCGGGTAGTGCATGACGGGCCGGCCCTCGCCGTCGATCGTCACCCGGCCATGGCCGCGGTCGCGGGTCAGGTTGATGAAGCCGCCGCTGTAGGGGTACTTCGTCATCGCCAGCTTGTGGTCGCGGCCTGACCGCCAGGGCAGCGCCGCCGCGGTCAGGCCGGTCGTGTGCTGGGCGCACTCGATCAGGAACCCGTAGCCATCGTCGAGCTCGGCGTACTCGTGCGAGAGGCCGGCCTGCGGCGGCCCCCACCACGGGTCCTGACGCTCCTCGTGGTAGCCGAAGACGACGCTCGTCGGGTGCAGCCGCAGGTGGTCACCGACTGCGGGCCCGCCGATTCCGCTCCGGAGCAGGAGCGCCGGCGACTCGATCGACCCGCAGGCGACGACGACCGCCGGGGCCCTGACGGTGACCCGCGCGGTGCGGCCGTCGGGATCGAGGTAGGTGGCCTCGACACCCGCGGCGCGCCCATCCTCGACCAGCACCCGCTCGACCCGGCTGTGGATCAAGAAGTCGGCGCCCGCGGCGGCCGCGTCGGCGAGGTAGGTCTTCGCGGTTGATCGCTTCGAGCCCGACTGGTCACCGAACCCCAGGTAGCCGGCGGTGACCGGATCGTAGCTGGCAGGATCGGTGTTGCGGGTGACGGCGCGGAAGTCGAGCCCGCGCGCCTCGCAGCCCTTCTGCAGCAGCCGGTGAGGACCGTTCAGGTCGCTGCATTCGCCGGTCACCCCGAGCCGCTTCCAGACCGCGTTCATGTCGGCCTCGTAGTCGGGGCCGTCGATGCCCTCGAGGCCGTGCGCCGCCCACTCGGCGCGGACGTGATCAGTGGTCCGCAGGCAGTTGGTCCAGTTGAGGACGGTGCCGCCGCCGAGCGCCGAGCCGGCCTGGATCGAGACCTGCCCCTCGGCGGTCGCGAACGGTCCCCCGTTGAGGAAGATGTGCTGGTAGGCCCAGAGCTCGAGCCCGTTGAACTCGGACTCGTCGTGGTACCCGCCCATCTCGAGCACGCAGACCTGCTTGCCGGCGGCCGCCAGCTCGCCGGCGATCACCCCTCCCCCGGCCCCCGAGCCGACGATCACGACGTCGGCGCTCAGGGTCAGGTCCCCGCTCGGCTCGATCGGCTCGATCGGCCGCTCGACGTCGGCGACCGGCTTCGGCAGCGCCTGCGGCCCCGGGTAGCCGATCCCCGGCCAGTTCGGGTTGATGCCCGTGCCCGCGTCGGGCAGCGCGTAGTGCAGCGAGAGGCAGGCGCCGCGGAGCACGTCGAGGCCCGCTGCGGCCTCGGGGTCGGCCATGAACGCGGCGAGGATCGCCTCCCGGACCTCCTGCGGCGCCGCCGCGGCCATCCCTTCGCCGGCGAGCGCGTCGAGCAGCCCGCCGAGCGCGGTGAGTTGCTCGGTCGGGGCCCCGGACTCGATCAGCGCCAGCTCGACGGCCACCGGGACCGAGAGGTCGCTCGCCGATCGTGCCCAAAAGCCGGTCGGATCGGCGCCGTCGGGAGGATCGAGCGAGGGCACCCAGGTGTCGCAGAGGGTGCTCAGCGTCGACCGCTGCCCATCGTCGAAGAGCTCGCTCGCGGCATAGGCGCTGAGCGCGTCGGCGACCTGCGCGGTTACCTCGCCGACGTAGGGGAACATGTGGACCTCGCGCGCCGGCGCGTAGGCCGGGGTCACCAGGATCGATTGCCGGCGCGTGTACTTGCGGATCCCGTCGACGCCGTGGCGGGAGCCCATGCCCGACCGTTTCCAGCCGCCCATCGGCAGCTCGAGGGCGGAGTAGTTGACCTGGGCGTCGTTGACGCAGCTCACCCCGGCCTCGATCCGCCGCGCGAGCGCCTCGCCGCGCTCGACGTCGCCGGTCCAGACCGAGGCCTGCAGGCCGTAGTCGCCCTCGTTGGCGAGCGCGACCGCCTCCTCGGCGTCGCGGACGCGCATCACCGGCAGCGTCGGCCCGAACGTCTCCTCGGTCATGCAGAGCATCGAGTGGTCGACCCCGGTCAGAACGGTCGGCTCGAAGAAGCGACCCGGGCCGTCACCCGCCCGGCCCCCGGTTCGCACCTCGGCGCCGCGCTCGATCGCGTCGCGGACGTGTGCTTCGATCAGCTCGAGCTGCGGCGGAAAGATGATCGCGCCGAGGTCCACCGCACCGAGCTCGGCGGGTGGACCCTGCCGCAGCGACTCGGCCTTCGCGGTCAGCCGGTCGACGAACTCGTCGTGGACCGCGTCCTCGACGTAGATCCGCTCGACCGAGATGCAGACCTGGCCGCTGTTGCCGAGCCCGTAGGTGAGAGCGGCGTTGACGGCGCGCTCGAGGTCGGCGTCGGCCAGCACGATCATCGGGTCCTTGCCACCAAGCTCGAGGCTGACCGGCGTGAGGGTCTCGGCCGCCTGCGCCATCACCTTGCGGCCCGTCGCGAGCGAGCCCGTGAACATCACGTAGTCGGCGAGGTCGACGAGCGCCGCCCCGGTTTCGCCGCCGCCGGTCGCGACCGTGAAGACGCCCTCAGGCAGGCCCGCGGTGGCCAGCATCTCCGCCATCAGAAGGGACGTCAGCGGCGTCACCTCCGACGGCTTCAGGACGACCGCGTTGCCGGCAGCGAGCGCCGGGATGCAGTCACCGAAGGAGTTGACGAGGGGGAAGTTCCAGGGGCCGATCACGGCGACGACGCCGACCGGCTCGTAGCGGACCTTGAGCTCGCGGCCGCCGCGGACCGAAGGCGAGGCGGTCTCGACGATCTCGTCGGCCAGCATGTCCGGCGCCCGCTTCGCCCAGAACTCGAGTGCCGAGACGCCGTAGCCGAGCTCGACCAGCAGGGTCTCGTCGGCGGGCTTGCCGGTCTCCGCGCAGATCGTCTCGACGACGCGGTCGCCGTTGCCGACGAGCCAGGCCCGGGCCGCCATCAGCACGCGGGCCCGCTCCTCGAACCCCGCCTCCCACCAGCCCGGCTGGGCGGCGCGGGCGGCAGCGGCGATCGTCTCGACCTCGGTCCGGCGAAGGTCGGGGACGGTCGCCAGCGCCTCTCCCGTCGCCGGGTTCTCGACCGCGATTCCGGTCGTCTCAGCGGTGGGTCTCGCGCCCGCCGACGCCACGCTCTCCATTCCGCCAGCGAGTCTATTGCCGGGCGACGGGCTCCGGAAGGGGACTCGACGCCGGTCGCGACCCGCGCCGCGACTGATCGGAGTTGCGAGGATCTGCGCCGTGGCGAGCACCGTCCTGATCTCCGACCTCCACCTCAGCGCCCGCTCGGGCAGCGACGTCCTGCGCCGACCCGTGATCCGCCGCCGGCTGCTGGAGGCGGTCGCCGCCGCCGGCGCCGACCGCGTCGTCCTGCTCGGTGACGCCGTCGAGCTCCGCGACGGTCCGCTCGGCGAATCGCTCGAGGAGACGAGGCCGTTCTTCTCCGAGCTCGGCGAGGCGCTCGGGGGCGGCACCGTGATCCTCGTCCCCGGCAACCACGACCACCGCCTGCTCGGCTCCTGGCTCGAGCGCGCCCGCGGCGAACGCCGGCCCGCCGCGATCGACGAGCTCGTCGCCGAGCCGCACCCCGCGGCGCGAACCCTTGCGTCGTGGCTCGGCCCGGCCGGGCTGGAGGTTCGCTACCCGGGGGTCTGGGTGCGCGATGACGTCTATGCCACCCACGGCCATTACCTCGACAGCCACGCCACGCTGCCGACGATCGAGCGGCTCTCGGTCGCGGCCGTCGACCGCCTCGCCGGCACCCCGACCGGCCACCGCACCAACCCCCACGACTACGAGGAGGTCCACGCCCCCGTCTACGACTTGATCTTCAGCCTCGCCCAGGGCGGGCGCGTGTTCGGCAGCGACGAGCACGGCCGCTCGCGGGCGCTCCGCATCTGGCAGACGGTCGGCGGCGCCTCCGGTCAGGCGCGGACGCTGCGCGGCAAGCTGCTCGGCTCGGCCCTGATCCCGGCGACGCTGCGCGGCCTCGAGCAGGCCGGGCTCGGCCGCTTCAACCGCGACCTCTCGATCGCCGAGATCGGCCGCTCCGGCGTCGCCGCCATGCACGTCGTCGTCGAGCGGCTCGGGATCGAGGCCGACCACGTCGTCTTCGGGCACATCCATCGCCGCGGCTCGCTGCCCGGCGAGGACGACGCGATCGGATCCCCGGCCTGGCGCCGGAACGGGGTCACCCTCCACAACACCGGCAACTGGCTCTACACCGAGGCGCTGCTCGGCCGCGCCGTGCCGCAGAGCCCGTTCTGGCCGGGCTCGATGATCGTCGTCGCCGAGTCGGGGCCGCCGGAGCTGGTCGAGGTGCTCGCCGACGTCGATCGCGACGTGCTCGCCGGGCGCGCCGGCACGCCGTAGCCGGCCGCTCAGTGGCGGTCGGCGTCGCCGCGCAGCAGACGAAGCGCATGAGGCAAGGCCGCCGCGATCGCCTCCCCGGCTTCGGCGATCGCCTTCGGGCTGCCGGGAAAGTTGACGATCAGGGTCCGTCCGCGGACCGCCGCGACGTTCCGCGACAGCATCCAGTGCGGGGTGTGCTCGCGGGAGGCGAGGCGCATCGCCTCCGCGATCCCCGCTGCCTCGCGGTCGGCGACGGCGAGCGTCGCCTCGGGGGTGACGTCGTCGGGCGCAAGGCCGGTGCCGCCGCTCGTCAGGACGAGCGCGCAGCCCTCCTCGTCGCAGAGGCGGCGCAGCCGCTCGGCGATCAACTCGCGATCGTCGGGCAACAGGTCGCGAACGGTGACCTCGACGCCGATCGCGGCGGCGTAGGCGGCGAGTCGGTCACCGCTCTCGTCGCCCTCTTCCCCGCCATCCGACCGCGAGCTGCTGATCGTCAGGATCGCGGCGCGGGGCTGGTCAGTCGCCGGCATTCCACTCGCCGCTCTTGCCGCCGCTCTTGTGGAGCAGGCGAACGCGCTCGATGACGACGCCGCGCTCGACCGCCTTGACCATGTCGTAGACGGTGAGCGCCGCGATCGAGGCCGCCGCCATCGCCTCGATCTCGACCCCGGTGCGGCCGACGCAGCGCGCCTCGGCGGTGAGCGTGACGAGACCGCCGTCGACGTCGACCGCGGCGCTGACGTCGGCGAAGCTGAGCGGCAGCGGGTGGGCGAGCGGGACGAGCGTCCCCGCCTGTTTGGCGGCGGCGATTCCGGCGAGCCGGGCAGGGCCGAGGACGTCGCCCTTCGGGCCGTCGCCGGCGGCTACCGCGCGGGCCGTCGCCGGCTCCATGCGGACGCGGGCCTCGGCGATCGCGCGGCGCTCGCTCTCGGATTTCGCGCCGACGTCGACCATCCGCGCCGAACCGTCGGGCCCGATGTGGGTCAGGCCGGACTCGTGCCCTCCACCCATCGCGCCTCACCTCCCTCGATCTCGCGCTTCCAGATCGGTGCCTCCGCCTTGATCCGGTCGATCGCCTCGCGGGCCCCGGCGAACGCCTCGCCGCGGTGCGCCGCGGCGACCGCGACGACGACGCTCGGCTCCCCGAGCGGAACCGTGCCCGTCCGGTGCTCGGCGGCAGCCGCCTCGAGCCCGTGTCGCTCGCAGCACTCGGCCAGGATCGCCGCGATCCGCTCCTCGGCCATCTCCGCGTACGCCTCGTAGTCGAGGCTGTCGACCACGCGGGTCACACCCTGGAAGGTGACGATCGCGCCGGCGGCCGGGCGGACGACCAGCGCCGCGATCCGCTCGAGCGAGAGGGGCTCACCCGTGATCCGGCCGTGGACGTCGGCGCCGCCGCCGCTGACCGGCGGGATCAGCGCCAGCTCGTCGCCGCCATGAAGCTCGGTGTCGGCGGCCGCGTAGTCACGGTTGACGGCCATCGTGACCGGCAGCCGCTCGAGCACGGCGCCGAGTGCCGGGTCCTCGGCCAGGGCACCGAGCGCGTCGGCGACGGTGGCCCCTGGAGCGAGCTCGACCGCAACCCGGTCACTACCGGCGCGCTCACGGAGGATCGCGAACAGTCGCACCTCGACGGTCATCGCTTCCACGGTCCCGAGGCTAGTCATCGCAGGAGCTCGGTGACGAGCTCGGTCCCGGCCGGAAGCTCGCCGGCGTCGGCGGGCGCGAAGGCGAGCCCGTCGGCGCCGAGCATCGAGGTGAGGACGTGCGAGCCCTGGGGCCCGGTCGGGGTCGCCTCCCAGCCACGGGCTCCGGCCTCGAGCCGGACCCGGATCGCCTCGGCACGGCCCGGCGACTTCGCGTACGGGACCGCGAGCCGAGCCCTGACCGCCACCGCAGCGGGATCGGTGCCCTGCATCGCGAGCAGCGCCGGCCGCACGAAGAGCAGGAACGTGACCATCGCCGAGACCGGGTTGCCCGGCAGGCCGAAGGCGAGCGCCCCCGAGGGGGCCACGCCGAAGTACGTCGGCTTGCCGGGCCGCAGCGCGACGCCCCAGAAGACCTCTTCGACGCCGAGCGCGGCGAGCGCCGGGCGGACGTGATCGTGCTCGCCGACCGAGACCCCGCCGCAGACGACCAGGACGTCGCCGGCGAGGCCCCGCTCGACCGCCGCAGTCGTCGCCTCGCGGTCGTCGCCGACCACCGCGACCGATCCGACCTCGGCGCCGGCCGCGGTGGCGAGCGGCGGCACCGCGTAGGCGTTCGAGTCGTGGATCTGGCCGGGGCCGAGCTCGCGGTCGGGCTCGACGAGCTCGTCGCCGGTCACCAGCACCGCGACCCGCGGCCGGCGCGCGCACTCGACCGCGGCGATCCCGCCGGCGGCGAGCGCGCCGAGCTCGGCCGCCTCGAGCCGGGTGCCGGCGGCGAGCAGGCGATCGCCCGCCGAGATGTCCTCGCCACGCCTGCGGATATTCGCTCCGACGCCGACCTGCGCCGTCACCAGCACCGCGCCTTTGCGACGCTCGGTGTCCTCGACCCGGACCACCGCGTCGGCTCCGTCGGGGACCATCGCGCCGGTCGAGATCGCGATCGACTCACCGTCGCCGAGCTCGACGGCGGCGGGATGGCCGGCCCGCGACTCGCCCGCGATCCGCAGCTCGCACGGCGCACCGGGCCCGGCGCCGGCCGTATCGGTGGAGCGAACCGCGTAACCGTCCATCGCCGAGTTGTCGAAGCCGGGGACGTCGGTCCGGGAGGCGACGGCGGCGGCCAGCCGGCGGCCGCCGGCCTCGCGCAGCGCCACGGACTCGGCCGAAGTCGAGCCCACCCGCTCGAGGACGAGCGATCGCGCGGTCTCGATGTCGGTCAGCGGCATCGTCGGGATCATCGCCGATCGCCTGCGAGACTGGGGCCGATGAGGGCGAAGCGCGCGGCGATCATGGCGGGCGGGCGCGGACGCCGGATGGGCGGCCCGAAGGCCGGTGCCGAGCTGGCCGGGCGGCCCTTGATCTCCTACCCGATCGCCGCCGCGCGCGCGGCCGGGCTCGAGCCGCTCGTAGTTGCCAAGCCGGACTCGGAGCTGCCGGCGCTCGACTGCGAGGTCCTCGCCGAGCCGCCCGAGCCGATCCATCCACTGACCGGGATCATCGCCGCGCTCGAGTACGTCGATGAGCCGGTTGTCGTGGTGGCCTGTGACGTGCCGCTCGTGCCGGCGGCCCTGATAGCGGTCCTGGCCGTCCGCGAGGACCCGCTAGTCGTTCCCGCCGACCCCGGGCCGCAACCGCTGATCGCCCGCTACGACCCCGGGCTCCT
>DASSEM010000216.1:0-2595 GCA_035695265.1 Solirubrobacterales bacterium | reverse complement strand
CGTCCTCGTCGCGACCGAAGCCGGCCGCGGCTTCGCCTGCGAATCCGGCTGCCGCCGCAACCTCTTCTTCCGGATGCCCGCCGCCGGCACCGATCCGGTCACGGTGGCGCCGCGGTTCCGGCAGCACCGCCCCTACGACGCCGGGACGCCGCCGCGCGCCTTCAAGCTGCGGCCGCGCTCGCCGGCGATCGGCGCCGGCGCCCGGATCCCGGCCGGCGCCACCCGTGACTTCTTCGGCAACCGGGTCGCCCGGAGTGGCCGGCCCGACATCGGCTTCTTCCAGATCCGCTGATCAGGGCATGGACTAATCGGGTCGCACGCGGGAGGCTTGCCGGGTAGGCGGTCCATCCAACGAGGAGGAGTGATGCCGATGAGCAACGCAGAGACGACGAACGTGAGCCCGATCGTCGCCGGTCCCGGCGAGGGGGAGGCCCTGTGGTTCTTGGGCGCCCTCACCACGATCAAGGCGTCAGCCGAGACGACCGGCGGCACCGTTGCGGTAACCGAGAACCTGGCGCCGCACGGACACGGCTCTCCACTCCACGTCCACAGCCGTGAGCACGAGTGGTTCTACGTGTTTGAGGGCGAGCTGACCTTCTGGGTCGGCGGCGAGGTCTCGGTCGCCGCGCCCGGATCGCTCGTGTTCGGGCCGAAGGGGATCCCGCACACGTTCACGGTCAGCTCCGAGCTGGCGCGGTTCCTGCTCGTCGCCGAGCCCGGCGGCTTCGAGGGTTTCGTGCGGGCCGCCGGCGAGCAAGCCGGCGCCCGCGAGCTCCCGCCGCCGGCCGCCGAGCCACCCGACGCCGAGGCGCTTGCACGGCTGGCCGCCGGCTACGGAATTGAGATCCTGGGCCCTCCCGGCATTCCCGACTGATCCAAAAAGGCCGACTGATGCAGGAAGGAACACCATGTCCGACTACACCCACCGCAACCTCAAGGACGTCCACAACTCGGCGTCCGACCTCGGATTCCGCGACGGCGGCGAGCTTCGGTTCGCCAACGAGGCGCTCGACTGCGAGCTGACGGGGTTCACCTACCACCGCGTCGACGGCGGGCAGCACGTGAGCTTCGGCCATCGGCACGACGAGGCCGAGGAGGTCTATGTCGTCCTCTCCGGCTCGGGGCGGATGAAGCTCGACGACGAGGTGATCGAGATCGGCCCGCTCGACGCGGTCCGCGTCGCCCCGCGGGTCTGGCGCGGCTTCACGCCGGGACCGGACGGGATCGAGGTCCTCGCCTTCGGCCCGCACCACGAGGCCGACGGGGCGGTCGACCCGCAGTGGTGGGCGGAGTAGCCGGCCGTTCCCCGCGGTGGCTCAGGCCGCGTCGCGGCCCTCGAGCCGGGAAAGGAGCTCGGGCGCGTCGGTCTCCTCGGCGCCGGCGTCGGTGAGCTCGATCGCGCGCTCGTAGGCCCGGCGCGCCTCGCCGGCCTCGCCGATCGCCGCCGCGGCCTTGCCGAACCAGACGTGGTTCCAGGGATGGGCCGGGGCGATGCCGACGTAGTAGCGGAGGTGGCGGTAGGCCTCGTGGAAGCGGCCCTCCTCGTACAGCGTGTAGCCGAGCGCGAAGTGGGCCATCGAGTCGCCGCTCTGCAGGCAGGTGAGCCAGGCCCGCAGCGCCGCCGGGCCGCCGCGCCGGGTCGCGTCGTCGAAGAGGAAGCGGTTGAGCGACGGACCGGTTCCGTAGAGCCCGCGCGCGGCGAGGACGATCTCGCCGGCGCTCGCCTCGGGCAAGCCGAGCTGGGGAACGTGGAAGAGCGGCTCCTGCCAGATCCGCGTGACCTCGTGGGCCTCGGGGTCGAACCGCGAGTACTCCTGGACCCGGAAGCCGATCGCCGGGGTGCGGTCGGGGTCACCGAGATGGAGGTAGGCGAACTGCGAGCTGACCGGCCCCCAGCTCTCACGCGACTGTCCGTCGTCGACCCGCCCGAACTCGATCGCGCTCAGCCAGTCGAGGCCAGGATCGACGCTGAGATAGAGGCGCGGGAGCTCGTGCATGGAGGGCATGTCGTTGCCGCGTCAGGCTTCCTGACTGATGCGGAGGCACGGACTTCTTGTCAATCCGTGACGGTTTGGCACATTCGTCGCACCACGTATGCGCTCGGCTGCGCGATGGTGTCGGTGGAACGGACGAGCGATCAGGAGGGCGCGATGGCGGTCAAGGAGAAGCGGAAGATGCTGAGCGGGAAGGAGCGCGAGGAGGAGATCCTGGCGTTGATCCGGGCCGTCCCCGAGGGCTTCGTGACGACCTACGGCGACCTCTGCCCGGAGGCGCCGCGGCTGCCCGGGCGGATCCTCGCGACGACGCGCGAGCGGCTGCCCTGGCACCGGATCGTCCGCGCCGACGGGACTTTCGTGAAAGGGGAGCGGCAGCGGCGCCTCCTGCGCAAGGAGGGGATCCCGTTCGCCGGCAAGCGGGTCGACCTCGAGGACGCCCACATCCCCCGAGAGGCGCTGCTCGACCGGATCTGACCCCGTCCCAGGTCCCGGTCGTCAGGAACCCCGACCCCGCGACGACGAGTCAGGTGCCGCAGGAAGCGGCGCCGCGCGATCGCGGGGAGGGAGACGGTCGGGGGACTCGATGCCGGCTCCCTCC
>DASSEM010000215.1:0-6392 GCA_035695265.1 Solirubrobacterales bacterium | reverse complement strand
GATCAACCGCGGCCGGCTGCCCTTCCGCCGCCGCGCCCGAACGGGCGGGGGCATCTGGGCGCGGCTCGCCGGTGTCGTCGCGGCCCGGCCGGCGGCGTCGCTGGTCGCCTCGCTCTGCGTGCTCGGCTCGCTCGCCGTCCCCGCGGTCGATCTCCACCTCGGCGACTCGACGGCGGCCGACCTGCCCGACGACGTGCCGGCGGTCGCCGCGCTCCGTCACATCGAGGCGAGCTTCCCGGGAGCCCCCGCCGACGCCCAGGTGGTCGTCGAGGGCGACCGTCTCGGCTCGGACGTGGGCCGGGCCCGGCTCGAGCGGCTCGGCGAGCGGGCGCTCGGGGTGACCGGTGGCTCCGGCGCGCCGGTCGTCCGGGTGGCCGACGACGGCGGGATGGCGCTCGTCTCGGTGCCGATGCCCGAGATGGGTCGCGACGACGCGACCGCCACCGTCGACGCCCTGCGCTCCGAGGTGGGCGGCGAGCGTGCCGCCGGAACGGTGCTGATCGGTGGCGACGCCGCCGACAGCGCCGACTTCACCGACGCGATCCGTGACGCGATGCCGATCGTGGTCGGGATCGTCCTCGGGCTCGCGTTCGTGCTGCTCGTCGCCGCCTTCGGCTCACCGTGGCTGGCGCTGGCTGTGATCGCCCTCAACCTGCTCTCGGTCGGAGCCGCCTACGGCGTCCTGACCGCGGTCTTCCAGCACGGCTGGGGCGAGTCCCTGCTCGGGTTCACGAGCAACGGAACGATCGTCACCTGGGTGCCGCTGTTCGCCTTCGTGATCCTGTTCGGGCTGTCGATGGACTACACCGTCCTCGTCCTCGAGCGGATCCGCGAGGCGCGGCGGGCCGGGCTCACCCCGCGGGAGGCGGTCCGCGAGGGGGTTGCGGCGACCGCCGGCGCAGTCACCAGCGCCGCCGTCGTCATGGTCGCGGTGTTCAGCCTGTTCGCGATGCTGCGGCTGCCGGAGATGAAGCAGCTCGGCGTCGGGCTCGGCGCGGCGATCCTGATCGATGCGACGATCGTCCGCGGGGTCGCGTTGCCGGCCTTGGTGACGCTGCTCGGCGAGCGCCGCTGGCGGGTCCGGCCGATGCGCGGGCGCCGTGCGATCATCGGCCGCGGCGGAGACGCCAGGCTGAGGACTGATCCATGAGCGCCTCACGAGCAATTGCGAGCGCCGTCGCCGGCCGGAGGGCGGCGGCGCTTTCGCTGCTTCTCACCGGGACCGCCGTGATCGGGTTCGCCTGCACGGTGATCTGGGCCGGGACCGGCTTCGGCAGCTACTGGCCGGCCTGGGTCTGGTTCGCCGGTCTCGTGCCGATCAGCCTCTTCTGGATCCTGCCCGAGATCACCGAGGGACTCGAGGGTCGCCGCCTGCGGCTCGCGGTCCACGCCGGGCTCTCGGCCTGGGTCGCATCGATCCTGGTCCTGATCTGGGCGTTCAGCGGCGGCGGCACCTTCTGGCCGCTGGTCACGGTTGTCGTCCTGGCGGCGCTCGTCGTCCTCCACGCGCTGCTCCTCCGTCAGGTCGAGGAGCGCGAGGAGCACGAGCTCGAGGAGCGCGTCGTTGAGCTGACCCGCACCCGGCGCGGCGCCCTCGACGTCCAGGCGCAGGAGCTGCAGCGGATCGAGCGCGACCTCCACGACGGGGCCCAGGCGCGGCTCGTCGCCCTCTCGATGCAGCTCGGCCGCGCCGAGGAGCGGCTCGGGGACCGGCCGGAGGACCGTGAGCTGATCCGCGCCGCGCGCGCGGAGGCCGGAGCGGCGATCGCCGAGCTCCGCGACCTCGCTCGCGGGATCGCGCCGCCGGTCCTCGCCGATCGCGGGCTCGCCGCAGCGCTCGAGGCGCTGGCCGGCCGCTCGGCGATCCCGGTCGACGTCGATGTCGCCGCCGGCGAGCGGCTCGCTCCGGCGATCGAGTCGGTCGCCTACTTCGTCGTCGCCGAGTCGCTCACCAACGCCGCCAAGCACGCCGGCCGGGGAGCGCGGGCGACCGTGGCGGTGGCGCGCGACGCCGAGGTCCTGCGGGTCGTCGTCGCCGACGACGGCACGGGCGGAGCCGACCCGGCCGGCAGCGGCCTCTCCGGGCTCCGCAACCGGGTCGAGGCGGTCGACGGCAAGCTCGTGATCGAGAGCCCGGCGGAGGTCGGGACGACCGTTACCGTGGAGCTTCCGTGCGAGTAGTCCTCGTCGAGGATCAGGCGCTGCTGCGCGAGGGGATCGTCGCGCTGCTTCGCGAGCAGTCGATCGACGTGGTCGCCCAGGCCGAGGACGGCGACGGGCTCCTGCGGATCGTCGGCGGCCACCATCCCGACGTCGCGATCGTCGACGTCCGGCTGCCGCCAACCTTCACCGACGAGGGCCTGCGGGCGGCGCTCGAGGCCCGCCGCCGCCATCCCGAGCTCGGTGTCCTCATCCTCTCCCAGTACGTCGAGCCGGCCTATACGACCGAGCTGCTCGAGGCGGGACAGGGGGGCGTCGGTTACCTGCTCAAGGAGCGGGTCGGAGAGGTCCGCACGTTCGTCGAGGCGATCGAACGGGTCGCAGCGGGCGGCACCGTGCTCGACCGCGAGGTCGTGAGCCGCCTCGTCCGCGCCTCCGAGCCGGCCGGCTCGGAGGCCGGCATCGGCCCGCTCACCCCGAAGGAGCGCGAGGTGCTCGAGCTGATGGCCGAAGGCCGCACGAACGCCGGCATCGCCAAGTCCATGGTCGTCACCCAGGGAGCGGTCGAGAAGCACATCTCCGCCATCTTCGCCAAGCTCGACCTGCCCGCCGGCGGCGATGACCACCGCCGCGTCCTGGCGGTGCTGACCTACTTGCGCGCCACCGCCGAGGAGTGACGCCGGCGCCGGGGCGCCGATAGCCTCTCCCGACGATGGAGAAGCTCAAGGGATTGATCCTCTCGGGCGGGGCCGGGACGCGCCTGCGGCCGATCACCCACACGTCGGCGAAGCAGCTCGTCCCGGTGGCGAACAAGCCAGTGCTGTTCTACGGGATCGAGGCGCTGGTCGATGCCGGGGTGACCGAGATCGGGATCGTGATCGCGCCCGAGACCGGCGAGGAGATCCGCGCCGCGGTCGGCGATGGCTCGGCGCTCGGCGCCGATGTCACCTACATCCCCCAGGCGGAGCCGCTCGGCCTCGCCCATGCGGTGCTCACCGCCGAGGAGTTCCTCGGCTCGGACCCGTTCGTGATGTACCTCGGGGACAACCTGCTCCGCGACGGGATCACCGGTCTCGTGGAGGCGTTCCGCCGCGACGAGCCCGACGCGCTGATCCTGCTCACGCAGGTGCTCGAGCCCGAGCACTACGGGGTAGCCGAGCTCGACGGCGACCGCGTGGTCCGCCTCGTCGAGAAGCCGTCCGACCCGCCCTCGGACCTCGCCCTCGTGGGCGTGTACATGTTCAAGCCGGTCGTCTTCGACGCGGCGCGCGCGATCGAGCCCTCGGCCCGCGGTGAGCTCGAGATCACCGACACGATCCAGCACCTGATCGAGCGCGGCCACGGCGTCGAGCACCACCGCGTCAAGGGCTGGTGGAAGGACACCGGTCAGCTCGCCGACATGCTCGAGGCCAACCGGCTCGTCCTCGAGGACCTCGAGCCGCACGTCGCCGGCGAATGCGTGGACAGCGAGATCGTCGGCCGGGTCGTCGTCGAGGAGGGGGCGCTGCTCGAGCGCTGCACCGTGCGCGGGCCCGCCGTGATCGGCACCGGCAGCCGGCTCGTCGACTCCTACGTCGGCCCCTACACCGCGATCGCCGCGGATTGCGAGGTGATCGGCTCCGAGGTCGAGCACTCGATCCTGCTCGCCGGCGCGTCGATCCGCGACCTGCCCTCGCGGATGGAGGCGAGCCTGCTCGGGCGCAACGTCCGCATCTCGCGCGCCGAGGGGTTGCCGAAGACGCTGCGGATGCTGGTCGGCGACCGCTCCGAGATCACGCTCGCATGAGGGTGCTCGTGGCCGGCGCCGCCGGCATGCTCGGCCAGGACGTGGTCGATGCGGCGCGCCGCAGCGGCCATGAGGTCACCGCCCTGACGCGGCACGAGCTCGACATCACCGATCCGGCCGCGATCGACCGCGAGATCGGCGCCGCCCGCCCGGAGGCCGTGATCGACTGCGCCGCCTGGTCCGACGTCGACGGCGCCGAGGACGACGAGCGCGGCGCAACGACGATCAACGCCACCGCTGCCGGCCTGCTCGCCGCCGCCGCGGCCCGCGCCGGGGCCTCGATCCTCTACCCGTCCACCGACTACGTCTTCGACGGCAGCAAGGACGGCCCGTACCTCGAGGAGGACATGCCGGCTCCGATCAACGCCTACGGGCGCTCGAAGCTCGGCGGCGAGGTCTCGGTCGCGGCGGCCAACCCGCGCCACTTCATCGTTCGCACCTCGTGGCTGTTCGGACTCGGCGGCGGCAACTTCGTCGAGACGATGCTGCGGATCGGCGCCGAGCAGCCCGAGGTGCTCGTGGTCAGCGACCAGGTCGGCTGCCCGACCAGCACCGCCGACCTCGCCGAAGGGATGGTCGAGCTGGTCGCGACCGACGCCCACGGCATCCATCACATGGTTGGTGCCGGCGCCTGCAGCTGGTTCGACTTCGCGGTCGAGATCTTCGATCAAGCCCGCTCCGAGACCCGGGTGATGTCGGCGACGACAGAGATGATGGCGCGCAAGGCAACGCGCCCGGCCAACTCCGTCCTCGGCCACTCGCGCGAGGACGCGATCCTCCTGCAGCCCTGGCAGCAGGCGCTCCGCCGCTACCTCGACGACCGCGAGCTGGACCGCTAGGGCTTCGCCTCGGCCGTGGTGAGGTGGCTGTCGCAGTCGTTGCCGGCGTTCGGGTCGCCGGCGGCGTTCACGCAGCCGGAGTACTCGACGTCATCGCCGACCGCGACGCCTTCGTACCTCCAGGCGTAGCGGAACTTGACCCGCTCGCCGGGCTTGGTCACCTTTGACGACACGAACTCGACCGCGCCGGTCGCGCTGCCGTTGACGAGGACCTCGGCGGCGATGTCATCCTCGCTGACGGTGAGCGGGTCGTTGCCGAGGTTGGTGACCTTGACGACGAAGCCCCGGTTCCGATGGCCGCCGCCACTCGCCCAGGTCGGCCTGTTGACAATCACCGTTGCGGCGTAGTCGTTGCCGTTCTCCGGCGGTTCGCAATTGACGGTCAGGGACTTGGTCACCGTGCCGCCGGCCGATTCGACCGTCATCTCGTAGGTGTCCCCGGATCTGGCGCCGAGGCTCTGGACGAAGCTCCCGTTCTCGTCCGCACCGAGCAGAAGCGGTCCGAGGGTGGAGAGCAGGGTGCCGCTGTCGTCAAACGTCTTGAGAGTTCCAGTGAAGGTCTCATAGCCCGGTATCCCCTGAACGGATATGTCGATCGAGGTCTTGAACGGATAGTCGTCGCAGTTGGCCGTCAGCGTCACCGTCGGCGGTTCGGTGACGGGGGGCCCCTGGACCCTGACCGTCACAGGGTCCGTGTCGCAGAGCGGCGGGGTGCCGTCATCACAGGCTTCGAGCTCGAAGCCAAGCGTCGCCGCACCGGTCGGCGCCGTGAAGGTCGGCGTCGCCGTCGCCGCTCCACTCAGGCTCACGGGCGGACCATCGGTCTGGGTCCATTCATAGGTCAGCGGGTCGCCATCGGGGTCGGTGGACCCGCTCCCGTCGAGGTTGACGAGCGCCTCCGAGGCAACCGTCTGGTCAACTCCGGCGTTGGCGGTCGGCGCCCCTCCCGGGAGCGTGCAGTCGGAGTGCTTGGTCGCCTCGAGGGTGCCGCCGGACCATTCGACCGTCGCCTTGTAGGTCTGAGGGGTCGTGATCCCGAATCCCCAGAACCCCGGCCAGTCGAAGACGCCGTTCTCGTCGGCGTAGAAGGTGCCGGGCCCGACGCCGCCGACGTAGTTGCCGGACTCGTCGAACCACTCGAGCGTGCCCGTGAACGACTCGTTCGGCGACAGCCCCTCGATGCGGATGTCGATCGCGTGGTAAGGCGGGTAGCTGTCGCAGCTCTGCGTCAGCGTCAGCGTCGGCGCCGCCGTCGCCGTGGCGGGCACCAGACCGAGCGCCAGCGAGACCACCCCCGCAAGGCCGAGCAGCACCATCCGTGGAACCGTCAGTCGCATCCCTTCCCCTTCCCCCGCTTGCACGTGGGAGGGTTCTATCAGACGGCGGGCTCAGTCACGCCACGTCGAGGCGGGGAGACGCTGCTGACCGCTGCGGAGTAGACGGCGGGGACGTCAACGTCGTCGATCGTGTTTCCTTCGACGTCATGAGACGCACCGGGATCAACCGCGCCTTCACGGTCGACCGCCACTACGCGGACGCCGGATTCGAGCTGATCGGTCCCGGATGAGGCTGCTCGTCACCGGAGGAGCCGGGTTCATCGGCTCGAC
>DASSEM010000214.1:0-5189 GCA_035695265.1 Solirubrobacterales bacterium | reverse complement strand
AGGAGCACGCTCAGCGCGACGTCAGGAAAGTCGTGGCCCTTGGCGACCATCTGGGTACCGACGAGGACGCCGCCCTCGGCCTGCTCGAACGCGGCGAGGATGCGGCCGTGACCGTCGCGGGCCCCGACCGCATCGGCGTCGAGGCGGAAGACCGGAGCCGGCGCGACCAGCTCGCCGATGATCCGCTCGATCCGTTCGGTGCCGGCGCCGTGGCGGGCGATCGAGACCGACCCGCACTCGGCACAGGCCGAGGGCACCGGCTCGGAATGGCCGCAGTGGTGGCAGCCGACGAGCGCGCGCCCCCGGTGGAGGACGAGCGAGACGTCGCATTGCGGGCAGCAAACCGCCGCGCCGCAGGCGCTGCAGCTCAGATGCGGCGAGTAGCCGCGCCGGTTCAGCATCACGATCGCCTTCGCACCCTCGACGCCCTCCGAGAGCGTCGCCAGCGCTTCGCGGGTCGTCGGATGAAGCGGCCCGGCGCCGCCCGCGACCTCGCGCATGTCGAGGACCTCGACGGGCGGCAGCGGCCGGGCGTCGATCCGCTCCGGCAGCTCGAGGCGGTCGAGGTCGGCCCAGCTCTCCGGTCGCGGCGTGGCGCTCCCGGCCAGGTAGAGGGCATCCGCCTCCGCGGCACGGTGGCGGGCGACGGCGCGGGCGTCGTAGCGCGGGTCGCCCTCCTGCTTGTAGGAGGGGTCATGCTCCTCGTCGACGACGATCAGCCCGACATCGGCCAGCGGGGCGAAGACGGCCGATCGCGGACCGACGCAGACCCGCGCCTCTCCCGAGCGCAGCCGCCGCCACTCGTCGAAGCGCTCGCCCTCGGTGAGCCCCGAGTGGAGGACCGCGACCCGGTCCCCGAGACGGGCGGCGACCCGGCTGACCGTCTGCGGAGTGAGGCCGATCTCGGGCACGAGCAGGATCGCGCCGCGCCCGCGCTCGAGCGTCGCCTCGATCGCTGCGAGGTAGACCTCGGTCTTGCCCGACCCGGTCACGCCGTGGAGCAACCGCTCGCGCGGACCCTCGCCGTCGAGTGCGGCCACCAGGGCCGTCACGCACTGCCGCTGCTCGTCCGAGAGCCGCGGCGCCCCGGCGGTCGCGCCGACCGTCGCCACCGTCGGCGTTCGACGTAGCTCCCGCACCGACCGCTCCACGAGGCCGCGCCGCTCGAGCCTCTTGAGCACGACCGGGTCGGCACCGGTCAGCTCGCGCAGTCGCGCGGCCGGAAGCTCCCCGTCGGCGGCAAGCCGCTCGAGCGCCGCCCGCTGGCGAGCGCCGAGTCGCCCGGCGCCTTCAGCGGGATCGAGGGCGGCGCGCCCGGCGGCGGTGATCGCCGCCCGGCGCTCGGTCCGCGGCTTCGGGGTCCGCGCGAGGCGGCCGGTCCCCGTGCCGGGAGGCAGGACCAGCGCCAGCCCGCGCGAGGGCGCCGAGCAGTAGCGCTCGGCGACCCAGAGGCCGAGCCGGACCAGGTCCGCGGGCGCGCCCGCCTCGAGGGCCTCGATCGGCTCGGCGAGCCGCTCCGGCGGCAACTCGCTCTCGGCGGCGACGTCGACGACCACCCCGAGCAGCCGCCGGCCCCCGAACGGAACCATGAGCAGCGAGCCGACCCCGACCCCGGCCGCGACCATCGATCCGGGCAGCCGGTAGTCGAAGGGGCCGCGCAGCGCGCGTGCCGTCGTCATCGGCTCGACCTTGGCGATCTCCATCGGAAAGCCTGACGCTACGCGCTTCCACGGCGGTATATGTTGCGACGGTGGCGCTGAACCTGGGACCCGGAGAGCAGGTCGTCTTCGAGGGTCATCCCTCCTGGCGGGCGATCCTCGGCTTCTACATCAAGGGCATTCTGATCGTCGCCGTCATCGCCGCCCTCGTCGCCCTGATCGGCGGCGGCTCCGATGCCCTGCTGATCACGTTGATCGTCATCGTCGGCGCCGCCCTCGTCGTCCTGATCGGCTTCCTGCGCCGCGTCTCGACCCGCTACACGATCACGACCCGCCGGCTCAACATCAAGCACGGGATCATCTCCCGCGACGTCCAGGAGACGAAGATCGAGCGGGTCCAGGATGTCAACTACCGCCAGTCGCTCTACCAGCGGATCATGCAGATCGGCGACGTCGACTTCGACACCGCCGCCCAGAACGCGGAGTCCGACTTCGTCTTCGCCGGCGTCGCCGACCCCGAGGACGTCGTCCACCGGGTCCACATGGCGACCGAGCCGGTTCGCTCCGGCCCGCCGGCCGGCGGCGACGAGGCCGAGACCCGCTTCGACTCCGGCCTGTAGCGGCCGCCTCGACGGCTCAGGCCGAGGCGCCGACCCGCTCGCCGAGGCCGGCCGCGGCGCGGAGCTCGTCGACGCGATCGGTCTGCTCCCAGGTGAAGTTCTCACCCTCGCGGCCGAAGTGCCCGTAGGCGGCCGTCTCCTTGTAGATCGGCCGGTGCAGCTTCAGGTAGCGCCGGAACGCCCCGGGCCGGAGGTCGAAGACCTCGCGGATCGCGGCGGTGAGGCTCGCGTCGTCGACCTTGCCGGTGCCGAACGTCTGCACCATCACCGAGACCGGGTGGGCGACGCCGATCGCGTAGGCGAGCTGGACCTCGCAGCGGTCCGCGAGGCCGGCCGCGACCACGTTCTTGGCCACGTAGCGGGCCGCGTAGGCGGCCGAGCGGTCGACCTTCGAGGGGTCCTTGCCGCTGAACGCGCCGCCACCGTGGCGGGCGGCGCCGCCGTAGGTGTCGACGATGATCTTGCGACCGGTCAGGCCGGCGTCGCCGACCGGGCCGCCGATCACGAACTTGCCGGTCGGGTTGACGAGCAGCGTCCGCCGCAGCGAGTCGGGGTCGTAGAGGCCACCGCCCTCCTCGTCGAGCACCGGGACGATCACGTGCTCCCAGAGATCGGGCTTGATCCGCTCCTCGCAGTCGACGCCGTCGGCGTGCTGGGTCGAGATCAGGATCCGGACGATCTCGACCGGCTCGCCGTCGCGGTAGCGGACCGTGACCTGGGTCTTGCCGTCGGGGCGCAGGTAGTCGAGCGTGCCGTCCTTGCGGACCGCGGTCAGCCGCCGGGCCAGCGTGTGGGCGATCTGGATCGGCATCGGCATCAGCGCCCGGGTCTCGTTCGTCGCGTAGCCGAACATCATCCCCTGGTCGCCGGCGCCGTCGCGGTCGATCTCGTCGTCGTCGCCGGCATCGGTCCGGGCCTCGTAGGCCTCGTCAACCCCTTGGGCGATGTCGGCCGACTGCTCGTCGATCGCGGTCATCACCGCGCAGCTATGGCCGTCGAACCCGTACTCGCCGTTGTCATAGCCGATCTCGGTGATCGTGTCGCGGACGATCCGCGGGACGTCGACGTAGGTCGAGGTCGAGATCTCCCCGGAGACCACGACGAGCCCGGTGTTGACGAGCGTCTCACAGGCCACCCGCCCCTTCGAGTCGTCGGCGAGGACGGCGTCGAGGATGCTGTCGGAGATCTGGTCGCAGATCTTGTCGGGGTGGCCCTCCGTGACCGACTCCGAGGTGAACAGGTGCTCGCCCTCGCCGATCTCGATGTGGTCGGGGATCTCGGTGCTCATCTGGCTTCTGGCCCTCTCTTCGCAGTTTGCGGCCGATTCACGGCCGGGCCCGGTCCCGCGGGCGTCCGCGAATGCTAGATGGTCGGTTCCGAACCCGCGCGTGTCGGGGGCCGCTGATCCCTATCCGCCGTCGAGCGGCGAGGCGTCGATCTCGGGGACCTGGCGCGGGCCGACGGCGATCCGGAGGTCGGTGTCGATCCTCTCCTCCCCGCCGACCACGGTCAGCGCCGCCGCGCTCAGGGCGCGCAGGTCGGCCGCGTAGGTCGTGTAGGCGGGATCGACGGCGAGACCGGCCTGCTCGCCGAGCGCGAGCAGGCCGGCGAGGTCCAGGTAGGCGATCAGCGACACCTCGTCGGGCAGCCCGGCGGTCAGGTCGCGGAAGCGCTCGGACTCGTCGAGCCCACCGTCGAGCGAGCGCGCCTGCTCGATCCCGAGCGAGTCGGTGGCGATCACGAGCCGGTCGTCCCAGGCCGCATAGGTGAGATCGACCGCGTCGCTGACCGCCAGCGTGCGGGCCTGGACGCCGGCGAGCTGGATCGTCTCGAACGTGGCCGCCTTCCCGTCGCCGGAATCCGCAGCCCGCTCGACCGGCCGCTCGAGGCGGGCCAGCGAGCGCTGCGCCTCCTCGGGATCGATGCCGGCGGCGATCAGCCCCGCGTATGGCGTTCCCGCATCGGGGGTGACCCCGGGGACGATCGGCTCCGCTCCGATCGCGACCGGCTGGACCGAGAGCGCGGCCTCACTGCCGAGGAGCGGCACGATGTCGCGGGCGATGTCCACGCCGGCCTCGGAGCCGAGCTGGCGCAGGCCGCGCCGCAGCGCGGAGAGCAGGCCCGGCGAGCTCGTCCGCGCCTGATCGAGCAACGCCCCGACCCCGGCCGCCGGATCGCCGAGGCCGAGGTAGGCCAGCGACGCCGGGCCGATCGACCCCGTCAAGGTCGGCGTGAAGCGGGGCAACGTCGTGAAGAGCCCGGGCGAGTCCTCGGCCTTCGACGGGTCGAGGTCGCTCCGGACCGCAAGGTCGATGCCGCCGTCGTCGGCGCTCAGCGACGCCGCCGCCCCCTCGGTGGCGCCGGCATCGACGAAGGTGTCGAGCGGGGCCAGGCCTCCCGACCAGAGCAGCGTCCGGGCACCGTCCGGGGAGAGGTAGGCGTAGGCGAACCGATCGGCGGGCAGCTCGTCGAGCACGGCCGGCCCGCCGGAGTCGGCGAGCGAGCCCCCCTCGCCCTCGAGCATCGCGGTCAGGCCGCTCCGCGAGCCGAGCAGCAGGAAGCCGTCCTCGAGCGCCCATGCGGTCCCCTGCCGGCCGAGCGCGACGTCGACCCCGGCGACCGACGCAGCCGACTGCTTCGGACCGAGCAGCTCGGTGGCGAACGCCTCGGCTCCCTCCTCGTCCTCGGTCTCGATCATCAGCACCCGCTGGCCGGCGGTGCCGACGGGGAGAGCCGCGAGCGCGACCTCTCCGCCCGCCCAGGGCTCGACCTGGCGCTCGTAGTCGAACTCGATCCCGGCGACCCCGCCGAGACCGGCAATTGCGAGGCGGCTGAGCAGCGGGATGCGGCCGGCGATGTCGGCTGCCGCGGCATACTGCTTCGACTCGGAGTCGACGTCGAGATGGGCATA
>DASSEM010000213.1:0-2045 GCA_035695265.1 Solirubrobacterales bacterium | reverse complement strand
GTCGTGGCCGGCGACGACGACGTGGTCGGCCCCGGCCTTGACGCAGCCGACGGCGACCGTGCCGACCCCTGACTCGGCGGCGAGCTTGACCGAGACGTTGGCGCTCGGGTTGGCGGCGCGGAGGTCGTAGATGAGCTGCTTGAGGTCCTCGATCGAGTAGATGTCGTGATGGGGGGGCGGTGAGATCAGCTCGGTCCCCGGCAGCGCGTAGCGCAGCGCCCCGATGTAGTCGTCGACCTTGTGGCCGGGGAGCTGGCCGCCCTCGCCGGGCTTGGCGCCCTGGGCGATCTTGATCTGGATCTGATCGGCGCGCGAGAGGTACTCGACGTCGACGCCGAAGCGGCCCGAGGCCACCTGGCGGATCCGTGAGCGGCGTTCATCGCCGTTCGGATCGGGGATGTTCCGGCGTCGATCTTCACCGCCCTCGCCGCTGTTGGAGTACGCGTCGAGCCGGTTCATCGCGATCGCGAGCGTCTCGTGTGCCTCGGGGGACAGGGCGCCGAGGCTCATCGCGCCGGTCGAGAAGCGCCTCATGATCTCGGCCGCCGGCTCGACCTCCTCCAGCGGCACCGGCTCGCCGGGCTCGACCAGCTCGAGCAGTCCACGCAGGAGCGCCTTGCCGGCGTTCTCGTCGTTGACCCGGCGGCTGAACTCCTCGTAGGACTCCTCGCGGCCGTCCTCGGCGCGCGCCGCCTGCTGCAGCGAAGCGATCGTCTCGGGGTCCCACATGTGACGCTCGCCGTCGCGGCGCCAGCGGTAGACCCCGCCCTGGGGCAGGAGCTTCTCGCTGTCGGCGGCGAGCAGCCCGTCCTCGACGTGCTCGGCCAGCGCCAGCCCGTGCGCCTCCGGGTAGGCGCGGGCGTGGCGGTCGAGCGCCTCGCGGGCGAGCTCGTCGATGCCGATGCCGCCGAGCCGTGACGGCGTCCCCGTGAAGTGGACGTCGACGACGTCGGGGTCGATGCCGACGATCTCGAAGATCTGCGCCCCGCGGTAGGAGCGGATCGTCGCGATCCCGATCTTCGAGAGGATCTTCAGAAGGCCCTTGCTGATCGCCGCGATCGCGAGCTCGTTGGCGTCGGCGAGCGGGCCGTCGAGGCCGACGGTCGGCTCGTCGAGCATCGTCATCGTCTCCAGCATCAGATACGGGTTGATGGCGGTCGCGCCGTAGCCGATCAGGGCGGCGAGGTGGTGGGTCTCGCGCGGCTCGCCCGATTCGACGACGAGCGCCGCCCGCAGCCGGGTGCCCTGCCGGGTGAGCGCGTGGTGGACGGTCGAGCAGGCCAGAAGCGACGGGATCGGGACCCGCTCGGCGCTGGTCGGGCGGTCGCTGAGGACGAGCAGCGTCGTGTCGGCCTCGACCGCGGCCACCGCCTCGGCGCGGATCCGCTCGAGCGCCGCCTCGAGCCCGTCCTCGCCGTCGTCGAGCGACCAGGTGATGTCGATCGTCGTGCTGTGCAGCGCATTGTGGGGGTTGCGGCGCAGCCGCTCGAGCTCGAAGTCGGTGAGGATCGGCTGCGCGAGCTCGACGTGGCTTACGACCTGCGGCTCGTCGCTGAGCAGGTTCCCCTGCGGCCCGATGTCGGTGCGCAGGCTCATCACGCACTGCTCGCGGACCGAGTCGATCGCCGGGTTGGTGACCTGCGCGAAGCGCTGCTTGAAGTAGCTGTAGAGCGACGGCCGCTGGTCGGAGAAGACCGCGAGCGCGAGGTCGTTGCCCATCGAGCCGGTCGGCTCGCGGCCGTCGCGGAGCAGCGGCGCCAGGATCGTCCGCAGGTCCTCCTGGGAGTAGCCGAACGCGAGCTGCCGCTTCAGCAGCGGCTCGACCGGCTGGATCGTCGCCATCGGGTCGGGGAGCTGGCGCACGCCGAGCTTGCCCTCCGCGTACCACTCGCCGTACGGGGCGGAGCTCGCGACCGTGAGCTCGGGCTCGCCGTCGGTGCTGACGAGGCCGGTGTCGAGGTCGACGACGAAGAGCTGGGCGGGCTCGAGCCGGCCCATCCTGGCGATCTTGCTCGGCGTGGTCGTGAAAATTCCCGACTCGGAGC
>DASSEM010000212.1:0-15934 GCA_035695265.1 Solirubrobacterales bacterium | reverse complement strand
GACGAGCGGCACCGAGCAGAAGCCGGCCGGTTCGCGGCGGGAGAGCCGGACCCAGAGATCCCAGTCGGCGATCACGCTGAGGTGGTCGTCGAAGCCGCCGGCCTCGCGGAGGAGGTCGGTGCGGACCGTTGCCGTCGAAGGCGGCCCGACCACGTTGAGCTCGAGCAGACCCTCGTTCAGGGCGTCGGGCGGCGCCGGCATCATCACCCGGCGTGCCCCGGCCGGCCCGACCGAGATCGCGGCCCCGTAGCCCCATGATGCCCCCGCGTCGGCGTTCGCCTGAAGGTGCTCGCGCAGGCACGTGGGCGCCCAGAAGTCGTCGTCGTCGAGGAAGGCGACCCATTCCCCGCGCGCCGCCTCGATGCCGCGGTTCCGGGCACGGGCGACGCCCTGGTTGGTCTCCTGGCGGAGGACGCGGAGCCGCGGGTCGTCGATCGCGGTGAGTCGCGCCGGCGTTCCGTCGCTGGAGCCGTCGTCGATCACGAGCACCTCGAGGTCGACGTCTCGCTGCTCGAGAACGGATGTCAGGGCGCGGGAGAGGAGCGCCCAGCGATCGAGCGTCGGCAGGACAACGCTCACCTCGGGCATGGCATCCTCCTCATGATCGGGTCAGATTTGCACATAGAAAGGCGTCCCGCCGCATTCCAGCGACCCGGTGAAGAATCGACCGGGCCACGATGAACCTTGAACGCTGACGGTCCCGGACCAGTGGCCGGAGGCGACGATGATCTTGCGACGCTAGTTTCCGTCGTCATCCCGACCCGCAACCGCTGGCCGCTTCTCTCCCGCGCGCTCTCCTCCGTGCTCGGCCAGGAGGACGTGAAGATCGAGGTCGTCGTCGTCGACGAGGGATCGACCGACGAGACCCCGGCGCAGCTCGCCGCGCTCGGTGACGACCGCGTGCGGGGCCTCAGAAACGACGAGCCCACCGGCGTCGCCAACGCCCGCAACCGCGGGATCGGAGATGCCCGCGGCGAGTGGGTCGCGTTTCTCGACGACGACGACTTCTGGGCGCCGGGCAAGCTCCGCGCGCAGCTCGATGCCTGCGCCGCCGCGGGCGCCGGCTTCTCCTACACCGGCCTGGTCACCACCGATCAGGCGCTCGAGCGGCGCCGGGTCTCCTCGCCGCCGTCCGCGGCCGGTCTCGAGCGCGCGATCCTCGGCATGAACGTGATCGGCCCGCCGTCGAGCGTGATCGCCCGCCGCGGCCTGCTCGGCGAGGTCGGCGGCTTCGACCCGAGCCTCTCGATCCTGGCCGACTGGGACATGTGGATCCGACTCGCCGCCGCGGCGCCCGCCGCCGCCTGCGACTCCCCGCTGGTCGGCTATCTGACCCATCCCGAGAACATGCACCTCGACGCACCCGCCGCGATCGCCGAGTTCCGGCGGCTCCGCGCCAAGCATGCCGACCTTGCCGGCTCGCTCGGCGTCCGGATGGGCGGGGAGGGGTGGTGGCGCTGGATTGCATCCTCGCTGCGGCGTTCCGGCCACCGCTTTCGCGCCGCCGGCCTCTACCTCTGGGTGGCGCTGCGATTCCGCCGCCCGGAGCTCCTGGCGCGCGCCGGCGGGACGCTCGCCGGCGAGCGCGCCGCGGGGAGGGCCCGGACGCTCCGCCCCGCCGGCCGCGCCGGCGACGACCGCGCCGGCGAGGCGGCCTGGATCGATGCCTTCCGCCGTCCCGAGCAGCCGCCGATCCAGCCCGTCCGGTAGCGATCGCCCAAGCGAAGGAGGGCGGGTCGAGGCGGCGAATCGGGTGGCCGTGGTCGAAGGCGAGCGCGTACTGGGCCGGTTCACGATCGGCGAGCGGATCGGCGGCGGCGGTCACGGGACCGTGCACCGGGCCTGGGACGAGCGCCTCTGCCGCGAGGTCGCGGTCAAGGCGATCGCCGGTGAGAGCGCCGGCCGGGTCATGCGCGAGGCCCATGCCGCGGCGCGCCTCAACCATCCCGGGATCGTCACGCTCTACGAGCTCGGCGGCGGGCCGGACTGCACGTACCTCGTCAGCGAGCTGGTCGAGGGCCCGAACCTGCGCGAGCTCGCCGCTGCCGGCGAGCTCAGCGACCGGGACCTGGCCGACCTCGGCGCCGAGCTCTGCACTGCGCTCGAGCACGCGCACGACAGTGGTGTCGTCCACCGCGACATCAAGCCCGACAACGTGCTCGTCCGCCCGGCCCGGAGCCGCAGCGTCAAGGGCCGGCCCGCGCAGCGGGCGCTGCTCGCCGACTTCGGCATCGCGTCCCTGGACGACGCCCCGACCCTGACCGCGACCGGCCAAGTCGTCGGCACGCTCGCCTACATGTCGCCCGAGCAGGCCACCGGCGAGGGGGTCGGCCCGGCCTCCGACGTCTATTCGCTCGGGCTCACCCTCTACGAGCTCTGGGCCGGATTCAACCCGGTCGCCCGCCTCAGCCCGGCCGCGACGGCGCGCGCGATCGGCGACCCGGTCGAGCCGCTCGCCGAGGCCCGGCCGGAGCTGCCGCCGGCGCTGAGCGGCGCCGTCGACGCCTGCCTCGACCCCGACCCCGCCGAGCGCCCCCACCTCGGCGCCCTGCGCGAGGTTCTGATCGAGGTTCGCGGCGCCCTCCACCCCGACCGCGCCGTGCCCCCGCCGGCCGAGGCGCTCGGCGTGGCGACGCTCCCGCCCGGGGTCCCGGCCCGCCCGCTCGCGGTCCTCCTCGCCGCGGGCGCCGTCGCACTGCTCGGAATGCTTGCCGGGCTACCCGGCCTGGCGCTCGTGCTTGCCGTCCTGCTCGCGCCGGCCGCCCTCGCCCTCCATCGCGTCCGCGACTGGGCGCTGCCCGCGGCGGCGCCGGTGCTCGGCCTCGTCGGCGCGGCGCCGGCCTTCCTCGCCGTCGCCGCCCGCCGCGAGCGCCTCGCCGAGCGGGCGACCCTGGCCGGCCTCGCCTGGGCCTGGACCGCCGTTGCCGGCACGCTCGCAGGACGACCGCTCGGGGTCCCGCTCGGCTCAGCCGATCCGGCCGGCTGGGCGGGGTCCGGACCGACCACGATGGACGCCCTGATCGCGCCGATGCTGACCCCGACGGCGATCGCGATCGCCCTCACCTGGATCGGCGGAGCGATCCTGCTCGGGCTGCTCCTCGACGCGACCTCGCCGGCCGGAGCCGCCGTGGGCGGCCTGATCTGGGCCGGCGCGATCGTCGCCCTGCTCGGCGCCGCCGGGGACGGGGCGACGGCGGCCCTGCTCGCGCCGGCGCTGCTGCTCAGCGTCGCCTGGGCGATCTGGGACCGGGCCGGTCGCCCCGATCTGCGCCCCCGCCGCACCGCGCCCCCATCGGGCCGCACCGTGACAGCGCGTCACCGCGGCCCTGAGCGGCCCACGAAATCGCGGCGAACTGCCCCCCGGCGGCCGCGCAACCCGGCCGCGCTACCGCCCGCGGATGGCCGCATCAGGGCCACCCGAACGGCGACCAAGCACGTGCGAGCAGCCCTTCACGGCGCCGGTTCGCACGCCGGGTTGCCGTAGCATTGAGGCCTCGATTCGAGGCCCGGAGGGTGTGGCCGGGGTCGACGAGCGGACTATGCCATGAGCGTTCTACGCAATCTCGAAGCGAGGATCGAGGGTCTCGTCGAAGGCGTCTTCAGCCGTGCCTTCAGCTCCCAGGTGCAGCCGGTCGAGATCGCCCGCAAGCTGGCGAAGGAGATGGATTCGCACAAGACGGCCTCGGTGTCACAGACGTATGCGCCCAACAGCTACACGGTCTGGCTCTCACCCGAGGACCACGAGCGGCTCGAGGGCTACACCCGCTCGCTCTCGCAGGAGCTCTCCGCCTACCTGCTCGAGCATGCCCGCCGCCAGGACTATGCGCTCCTGACCCGGCCCGAGGTGAAGATCGAGACCGACGACCGGCTCCGGCTCGGCGAGTTCGGCATCCAGCCGCGGCTCGTCAAGCCACCGGTCCGCAAGGGGGACAGCGGCGAGCAGGGACAGCACGGGCACACGATGGTCTACTCGGCGCCGGCTGCCAAGCAGAAGGAGCCGCGCGGCTCGCGACGGCCGGCGGCGCCGCTCACGCAGACGAAGGCGATCGTCTCCTTCCGCGACCGCCGCTACGTGCTCGACGGCCCGATCGCCACGCTCGGCCGCTCGCGCGAGTGCGACTGCGTGATCGACGATCAGAACGTCTCCCGTCGCCACGCCGAGCTGCGCCGCAACGAATCCGGCGACTGGCAGATCGTCGACCTCGGGTCGACCAACGGCGTGAAGATCAACGGCCGCCGCGTCGACACCTCGCGGCTGGCCCCCGGCGACGAGGTCGCGCTCGGCACGATCGCGTTCACATTCGACATCGAGCAGTGAGTGAGCTTGCCCGGCCCGCCCGGAACCGGACCCGACGGGGCTGCAGAAGATGGACGCTGAGCCCGCCGCGGTAGCGCTCAAGTTCGCCTTCCTCGGCGTCCTCTACCTGTTCCTGCTCGTGATCGCGCGGAGCGCGCTCAAGGACCTGCGCGGGAGCCGCGCCGTCGCCGAGGAGGGCACCGGGATGCACGCGATCGCGGGCGGGCGCGTCGCGGCCACCGACGCTGCGCTGGTCGCCGTCCAGGGTGGCGGCCTCGAGCCCGGCGAGCGGATCGACCTCTTCGGCGGCGTCACGATCGGGCGCTCCGAGGAGGCCGACGTCCGCATCACCGACCGCTTCGCCTCCGGCATCCACTGCCGCGTCCACACCCGCGGCAACGTCTATCTCGTCGAGGACATGGACTCGACGAACGGCACCTATCTGAATGGCGCCGAGCTTCGCGGCGAGGCGGCGCTCTCCGACATGGACGAGATCCAGATCGGCGACACGGTGCTGCGCTTCGAGCTCATCCTCGAGGGGGACCCCGCCTGATGCTGCGGATCGCCGAGGCCGCGCAGCTGACGGACACCGGCCGCCAGCGCGAGGCCAACGAGGACTCCTACCTCTCGCGGTCGCAGCTGTTCGCGGTCGCCGACGGCATGGGCGGCGCCCAGGCCGGCGAGGTCGCCTCGCGGATGGCCGTCGAGGCCTTCGAGCGAGTCGACGAGGCGGGGGCGGCTCCGGAGGAGCTCCTGCGGCGGACGGCGCAGGAGGCGAACCGCGACATCTTCGAGCTCGCCCAGGGCGACAGCTCGCGCTCGGGGATGGGGACGACCCTGACCGCGGCGCTGCTGCACGGCGACGAGATCAGCTTCGGCCACGTCGGCGACAGCCGCGCCTACGTCTTCCGCGACGGCCGGCTGCGGCAGATCACGAACGACCACTCGCTGGTCGAGGAGCTGCGCCGGCAGGGCAAGCTGACCCGCGATCAGGCCGCTGAGCACCCGCAGCGGTCGGTGATCACGCGGGCGCTCGGGCCGGAGCCGACCGTCGACGTCGACACGCTCACCTTCAGCGCCCGGCCCGGCGACGTCTTCCTGCTCTGCTCGGACGGGCTGACGACGATGCTCGACGACGAGGACGTCGCCGAGGCGCTCGATCGCGAAGAGGGCCTCGACCGGGTCGCGGAGCGGCTCGTCCGCGCCGCCAACGAGCGCGGCGGCCGCGACAACATCACCGTCGTCCTGTTCCGGCTCGAGGCTGCCGACGTCGAAGCCGGAGCGGAGGGCGAGACGCTGATCGGGCCGACTGCCGCCGAGGCCGGGCTGAGCGCCGAAGCCGCGCGTGGCGGTGTGGCATCAACCGGGGGCGCCGCAGCCCCCGAGGCGCCGCCGCGGCGGCGCTCGCGCCGTCCCGCCCCGGCCCCGGCGAAGTCATCGGGCCGGCGCTGGCCGCGGCGGCTGCTCAAGGGCGCGCTTGCGCTGCTCCTCGCCGCCGCCGTCGCGTTCGCGGCGGTCTGGGGGGCGCGCCAGGTCTGGTTCATCGGCACCGACGACGGCCCGACCGCCCGGATCGCGCTGTTCCGCGGCCTGCCCTATGACCTGCCGTTCGGGATCGAGCTCTACTCGGTCCAGGAGGTCAGCGCCGTCCCCCTGCAGGCGCTCCCACACTCCCGCCGGACGGTCGCCACCGATCACGAGCTGCGATCCGAGGACGACGCCCGCTCGCTGCTCGAGGACCTCGAGGGCTCGGCGGCGACCGCCCCCCGCCGGGGTGGCGAGGGTGGCGGCGGCAAGGGCGGGGATGCCGAAAAGGGCGGTGGCCAGGATGGGGGAGGTCAGCCGCAGGGCGGCGGCCAACCGCAGGGCGCCGGCGGCGGGGGCGCGGGTTGAGCGCTCGCAACCGCGAGCTGCTCGGCCTGATCCCGGTCGCCGGCCTCCTGATCGCCGGCTTCGCGGCCGTCTTCGTCGTCCGCAGCGACGAGGTCGCGGACGCGTCGCTGATCTTCGGCGCCTACTTCTTCGCGATCTGCCTCGCGGCGCACATCTTCCTGCGGATCCGACTGCCGAACGCCGATCCCTACCTGTTCCCGCTGGTCGCCCTGCTTGCCGCGATCGGGCTCGTGATGCTCTACCGGATCGACGAGGGGCTGGCCCGCGACCAGGCGAACTGGTTCGTGGTCGGACTCGCCCTGTTCATGCTCACGATCATCTTCCTGCGCGACTATCACGTGCTCGAGCGCTACCGCTACCTGATCGTAGTCGGCGGACTGACCCTGCTGCTGCTGCCGCGGGTGCCCGGGATCGGCTCCCAGGTCAACGGCGCCTACCTCGGGGTCGAGCTCGGCCCGCTCTCATTCCAGCCGGCCGAGCTCGGCAAGCTCGCGATCGTCATCTTCCTCGCCAGCTATCTGCGCGAGCACCGGGAGGTGCTCGTCGTCGGCGCCAAGCGGATCGCCGGGATCACCTTCCCACCGCTCAAGCACCTCGGTCCGATGCTGGTCGTCTGGGGTGCGGCGATGCTGATGCTCGTCTTCATCCGCGACCTCGGCAGCTCGCTGATGTTCTTCGGCGCCTTCCTGGCGCTGATCTACACGGCGACGAACCGGGTCTCGTTCGTGATCATCGGCCTTGCGATGTTCCTCGTCGGCGCCTGGTTCTTCGCGACCACCGTCGGCCACGTCGGTGACCGCATCGACACCTGGCTCGATCCCTACCAGGACGCGAGCGGCACCGGCTACCAGGTCCTGCAGTCGATGTTCGCCCAGGCCGACGGCGGCTTGTTCGGCAGGGGGATCGGCGAGTCGCTGCTGTGGGCGCCCGGCGCCAAGGAGACGGTCGAGAACACGCTGATCCCGGCGGTGGAGACGGACTTCATCTACGCGCTGATCGTCAACGAGCTCGGCCTCTTCGGCGGCTGCGGGGTGATCACGATCTACGCCCTGATCGCCGCCCGCGGCTTCAAGATCGCCTCACTCGCCCGCGACGGCTTCTCGAAGCTGCTCGCCGCCGGCCTCACCGCTGTCTTCGCCCTGCAGGCGTTCGTGATCATCGGCGGCGTCATCCGGGTGATCCCGCTGACCGGCGTCACCCTGCCCCTGATCAGCTACGGCGGCAGCTCGGTGATCGCGAACATGGTCCTCGTCGCGCTGCTGCTCCTGATCTCCGACCGGGCGCGGCGGCCGGAGCCGGAGGCGCCGCGATGAACGTGCCGATCCGCCGGCTGCTCGCCGTCGCCCTCGTCCTGTTCGCACTGCTCGTCGGCTTCACGAGCCAGTGGTCGGTCTTCGACGCCGCCGAGCTCGAGGCGAAGGTCGACAACAAGCGGCCGCTGTTCGAGGCCCAGCAGATCAAGCGCGGCAAGATCACGGCCGCGGACGGCCAGGTGATCGCGAACTCGAGGAAGGAGGGCGACGACGAGTCCTTCCAGTACGTGCGCCAATACCCGACGGGGTCGTTGTTCGCCCACCCGATCGGCTACAGCTTCATCACTCAGGGGACGAGCGGGTTCGAGCGGGCCGAGAACGCGACGCTGACCGGTGAGGAGAACGAGTTCGTCTCGATCATCGACCAGATCCGCGGCCAGCGGCGCGAGGGGAGCGACATCGTCACGACGCTCGACGCCTCCGCCCAGCAGCTGGCGACCGACCAGCTGCAGGCGACCGGCCGCCCCGGCGCCGTCGTCGCGATCGAGCCGTCGACCGGCGCCGTCAAGGTGATGGCGAGCACGCCGAGCTTCGACCCCAACCGGGTGCCCGAGGATTTGGATGAGTTCAACGACGCCGATCCGTCGGTGCTCACCAACCGCGCGATCCAGGAGCTCTACCCGCCGGGCTCGACGTTCAAGGTCGTGACCGCGGCCGCGGCGCTGGACTCCGGCGCGGCGACCCCGGACACCGTGCTGAGCGGCGCGAGCCCGCAGACCTTCAGCGGCGTGCCGCTGTCGAACGCCGGTGGCGAGCCGTTCGGCGACATCGACATGCGGACGGCGCTCACCCACTCGGTCAACACCTACTTCGCCCAGCTCGGTGAGATGGTCGGCACCGAGACCCTGCTCGAGTACATGGACCGCTTCGGCTTCGGCAAGGACCCCGAGGTGCAGCTCCCCGACGAGCAGAAGGCGGCAAGCGGAGTCTTCGTTATCGACGACAAGCGGGGCGGCTTCAAGCAGGTCGACGAGGGCTTCGACCTGGCCCGCGTCGCGATCGGCCAGGGCGGCGAGGAGGGAGAGGTCCGGGCGTCGGTCACCCAGATGGCCGAGGTCGCGGCGACGGTCGCCAACGGCGGCGAGCTGATGAAGCCGACCCTGATCGAGAAGGTGATCGACCCCGACGGCCGCGTCACCGACGAGCTCGACCCCGAGGTGCAGAGCGAGGTGATGAGCGACGAGACCGCCGCCGCGCTCGCCGAGATGATGACCAGCGTCACCGTCGAGGGGACCGCTGCCGGCCTCTCGGTTCCCGGCGCGGAGAGCTTCGCCGGCAAGACCGGCACCGCGGAGATCAACATCGAGCAGGACATCGCCCAGCCCTGGTTCATCGCCTTCGCGCCGGTCGAGGACCCGCAGATCGCGGTCGCGGTGACGACCGACCCCTGCGCCGGCTGCTTCGGGGGCGAGGTCGCGGGCCCGATCGCCACCGCCGTCATGTCGGAGATCCTGGGCGGATGAAGCTCGAGCCCGGGATCGTGATCGACGGCCGCTACCGGCTCGAGCACCGGCTCGGCTCCGGCGGAATGGCCGACGTCTGGCGCGCCCGCGACACCGAGCTCGGCCGCGACGTCGCGCTGAAGCTCCTGCACGAGAACTTCGCCCGCGACAAGGAGTTCGTCGAGCGCTTCCGGCGCGAGGCGTCCTCGGCGGCGGGCCTGCAGCACCAGAACGTGGTCAGCGTCTTCGACCGCGGCTCCTACGAAGACAGCTACTACATCTCGATGGAGCTGGTCGAGGGCTCCTCGCTGCGCGAGCTGATCGATCAGGGCCTAGAGATCGACGAGGCGGTCGAGGTGACCCGGCAGATGCTCGCCGCCGCCGAGTTCGCGCACGAGCACGGGATCGTCCACCGCGACCTGAAGCCGATGAACGTGCTGATCGACCGCGACGGCCGCGTCCGCGTCACCGACTTCGGGATCGCCCGCGCCGGCGGCTCGGAGATCACCCGGACCGGCTCGGTGATGGGGACCGCCCAGTATCTGAGCCCCGAGCAGGCGCAGGGAATGGAGGTGACGGGCGCCGCCGACATCTACGCGATCGGCGTGATCCTCTTCGAGATGCTCTGCAAGCGCGTCCCCTTCGAGGGCGACAGCGCGGTGGCGATCGCGATGAAGCAGGTCGGCGAGGAGCCGCCACGGCCGAGCTCAATCAACCCGAAGGTGAGCCCGGCCCTCGACGCGGTCGTCCTCAAGGCGCTCGCCAAGGACCCGGCCGAGCGCTACGGCTCGGCGGCGGAGATGGCGGCCGCGCTCGAGGCCGCCGTCGCCAACCCCGACCAGCCGCCGCCCGCCGCGCTCGGTCGCGAGGACCGCTCGCGGCGCCGCTGGCTGATCGCGGCGCTGCTCGTCCTGCTGATCGCCGGTGGCGCGCTCGCCTGGTTTCTGACCCGCCCCGATCTCGTCGCGGTCCCCGACGTCACCGGCGAGCAGGAGGCCGCGGCCACGATCGAGCTGCAGGCGGCCGATTTCGAGGTGGCGACCGAGCGGATCGAGAGCGACATCCCCGAGGGCGAGGTGATCGAGCAGGACCCGAGCGGCGGGACCGAGGCCGAGCAGGGCTCGGCGGTGACGATCACGGTCAGCCTCGGCCCTGGAACCGTCAAGGTGCCGAGGGTCGCGGGGCTCTCGGTCCCCGAGGCGAGGAAGGTGCTGCGCGACAAGGGCTTCGAGGTGGCCATCGACAAGCGGGCCTCCGAGTCGGTGCCGGCCGGCAAGGTGATCGGATCAGACCCCCGTCAGGGAACCAACCTCGAGGACGGCGAGACGGTGACGCTGCTCGTCTCGACCGGCGTCGAGACCGAGATCGTCCCCAACGTGCTCGGGCTCGACCGCGTCACCGCCACCGCGCAGCTCCGCCGGGCCGGCTTCGTCGTCAACGCGAACCCGACCCGCTCCGACGAGCCCGAGGACGAGGTGCTCGAGCAGGACCCGCCGGCGGGCGAGGAGGCCGAGGTCGGAAGCGAGGTGACGATCACCTACTCGAGTGGCGTCGGCACGATCACGCTCAGCGACTACGTCGGCCAGAAGCTCACCTACGCGCAGCGCAAGCTCGCCGCCGAGGGGCTCTCGGTCTCGGTCGTCAAGCGCGACACGACCGACTCCTCCGAGGATGGGATCGTCCTCGCCCAGGCGCCGAGCGCCGGCACCAACATGAGTCCGGGCGAGCGGGTGACGCTGACGGTCGGCGAGTTCACCGAGCCCGAGAGCACCACGACCGACACGACCGACACGACGACGACCGGCAGGCGGGCGCGGTGAGGATCGCGGTGATCCGGGGCGGTCGCTCGAGCGAGCACGAGGTGTCGCTCCGCTCCGGAGCCGCGGTCGGCGAGGGCCTGCGGGCCGCCGGCCACGAGACGGTCGACGTCGTGATCGAGCGCGGCGGCCGCTGGCTCTCGGGCGACGCGGAGGTCGAGCTCCGGGCGGCCGCGGGGCTGCTCGGCTGCGACGCCGCCTTCCCGGTCCTCCACGGCCCCTTCGGCGAGGACGGGACCGTCCAGGGGCTGCTCGAGTGCCTCGACGTCCCCTACGTCGGGCCGGGCGTGCTGGCGGCGGCGGTGACGATCGACAAGCTCGTCTTCAAGCGGCTGCTCCGCGAGCGCGGGATCGCCCAGGTCGACTTCTGCCAGGCCGGGGAGGAGGGCTGGCGGGAGCAGGCCGCGGCGCTCGGGCTGCCGGTCTGGGTGAAGCCCTCACGGCTCGGCTCCAGCGTCGGGATCCTCAAGGTCGACGAGCCGGGCGGGCTCGACGCCGCCGTCGAGACTGCGCTCGAGCACGACCCGCGGGTGATCATCGAGGCGCATTGCGACGGCCTCGAGGTCGAGTGCTCGGTGATCGGAAACGACGAGCCCGAGACCTCGCTGCCGGGCCAGGTCGTGGTCAACGCCGACTGGTACCACTACGCCGCCAAGTACGAGCCCGGCGGCATGGACCTCGTCGTCCCGGCGCCGATCGGCGACGAGGCGGTGACCCGGGTGCGCGAGCTCGCCGCCGACGTCTACCGCTCCTGCGGCTGCACCGGCCTGGCCCGCTGCGACTTCTTCGTCAGCGGCGACGGCGAGGTGCTGGTCAACGAGCTCAACACGATCCCCGGCTTCACCGAGACGAGCGTTTTCGCGAAGCTCTTCGAGGCGACCGGGATCGAGTATCCGGCCCTCTGCGACCGGCTCGTCGCGCTGGCGCTGGAACGCCACGCCGCCGAGCGCGAGTACCGGTTCTAGGCGAACCCCGCCCTCGTCTAAGCCCTCAGCTCAGCAGGCGGATGTCGAAGATCTCGGCCGGAGTGCCGTCCTCGACGCTCGTGATCCAGACCAGGAAGTATCGGTTCGCCTCGCTCGTGTCGAGGTCGATGACCTGGCGATCGCCCTCCGCGGTCAGCTCGCTCGTCAGCGGGCTGCCCCAGCCGGCGATCTCGGTCGGCGGGCTCTCCAGGTTCGAGCCGTAGACCTCGAAGGTCCAGCCGCCGTTGGTGCGCAGCACCATCTGGCTCGGCGTCACCGACTCACCGGCATCGACGTAGAGGCCGACGCCGTCCTTGAGGCCCTCGAGGCCGGTCGTGTATTCCTCGGTGCTCCAACCGGTCGTCGGGATGCCGTCATCCGCGAGACCGGTCTCCTCCTCGTGCTCCTCGCCGTCGCCTTCGGGATCGAAGTCACTGACGGCTGCGAGCGTGATCGGCTCCCCGCCGTCGGCCTCCGGCGGCGCCTCCTTCGACGGGCCCTCCTCGCCGCTCACGGCCGCGATCACGATCGCGATCGTGGCCGCGGCGACCAGGAGCAGGACTCCGGCCCACGAGATCCGCCGCCGGGTGAGGACGCGCCGGCGCCGCTCGGGGACCGAGTCGAGGACCGAGGTCGCCTCCCCTGTCGCGCCCCCGGCCCGTGCGACTTCGACCTCGAGGGCGTGCTCGAGGTCGGCGAGGAACGCGCTCATGTCGCGGTAGCGGTCGCGCGGCTCCTTCGCGGTCGCGCGCTCGACCGCCGCCGCGAGCACCGCGGAGGAGTCGGGGCGCCGCCGCTGCACGTTCGGGATGGCCTCGTTGACGTGCTTCATCGCGACGCCGACCTGGGTCTCGGCCTTGAACGGGACCTCCCCGGTGAGCATCTCGTAGAGCAGGACCCCGAGCGAGTAGACGTCGGAGCGGGGATCGATGTCGCGGCCCATCGCCTGCTCGGGGGAGACGTAGTCGGTCGTCCCGAGCACCCGCCCGGTCGCGGTGAGCCCGTGCGACTCGAGCGAGAGCGCGATGCCGAAGTCGGTGATCTTCGCGCGTCCCTCGGGGTCGATCAGGACGTTCTGCGGCTTCACGTCGCGATGGATCAACCGCGCCGCGTGCGCCGCCTGCAGGCCGCGGCCGATCTCGATCGCATAGGCCGTCGCCTCGTCCAGCGGCAGCCGCCCTTCCGTCGCGATCCGCTGCTTCAGCGTCTGCCCCGGTACGTACTCGAAGACGATGTAGGGGCGCCCGCCCTCCTCGCCGGCGTCGATCACCCCCACCAGGTTCGGGTGCGAGAGCTGGGCGACGGCCCGGGCCTCCCGCCGGAACCGCTCGAGCTGGTCCTGCTGGTCGGAGATCTCCTGGTGGAGGACCTTGATCGCGACGTGGCGGCCCAGCGTCTCGTCGACGGCGAGGTAGACCGTCGACATGCCGCCGCTGCCGAGCTTCGACTCCAGCCGGTAACGGCCGGAGAGCATCGTCCCGATCATCGCGCTGCTCAACTGCTCGGGCCGGAAGCAGACTCGGATGCGGTCATCACCGGCTTATTCTGGCCGAATGACCCAGTCGCGGGCTTGATCGTGGCCGGGCGACCGAAAGCTTGCGCGGCCGGGGCGTCCGCCGGTCGCGGGCGTGGGCGACTGAACCCTCCGAAATCGGGTAGAGGCAGGGCTCGAGGGGACCGGAGGCGGAGCGGTCGCGGGGCGCTCAGCCGCGTTCGATCGCGCCGGCACGGTCGGTGACCGCGCCGATCCGGCGGGCCGCCGGGTAGTGGGAACGAAGGACCTCAAGCGTTTGATCGACGTCTTGCTCGGACACGGTCACGCAGAAGCCGCAGCCCATGTTGAAGACCTCGTGCATCTCCTCCTCGTCGATCCCGCCCGCGGATGCGATCAGCTCGAAGACGGGCGGGACGGGGAGGGGATCGTCGATCGCGTAGCCGACGCCGTCCCCGAGCCGCAGCAGGTTGTTGAGGCCGTCGCCGGTGATGTGGGCGAGGCCGCGCACCTCGACCGCCGAGGCGAGCAGGTCGAGCGCCGCGCGGACGTAGATCTCGGTCGGCTCGAGCAGGATCTCGCCGAGCGGACGCCCGAGGCGCTCGTCGTCGAGCCCGATGCCGGCGAGCGCGGCTCGGGCAAGCGTGTAGCCGTTCGAGTGAAGGCCCGACGACGGCAGGCCGATGACCGCGTCCCCGGGCGCGATCCGCGCGCCGGTCACGATCGCGTCGAGCGCCACCAACCCGATCGCGCTGCCGGCCAGCTCGAGCCCGTTGACGACGTCGCCGACCTGCGCGATCTCGCCGCCGGGGATCTCGATCCCGGCGAGCTCGGCGCCGCGCCGCAGCCCGACCCCGATCGCGCCGCACAGATCCGGGTCGGCAGTCGGGCAGAGGATGAAGTCGACGAGGGCGATCGGCTCGGCCCCGACGCAGACGAGGTCGTTGACGTTCATCGCCACGCAGTCGATCCCGATCGTCTCGAGCCGACCGAGTTGCTCGGCGACGACCATCTTCGTGCCGACCCCGTCGGTGCCGAACGCGATCCCGGTCCGCTCGTCGAGGCGGAGGACGCTGGCGTAATGGCCGGGGAGCGGCACGACGCGCGACGGCTTGCCGGTGTCGATCCGCCCCAGCTCGGCGACGAGGGCCGCGACCGCGGCGTCGGCGCCGCTCTGGCTGACCCCGGCGCGGGTGTAGGCGTCCTGGCTCATCGTCAGATGGTTGATTCAACCGCACCCGTCCCCGCGAGGACGAGTAGTCCCGCCCGTCGCGGCGGAATCGGCTCGCTCGCGGGGGCGAGCGTCAGCGGTGTCGGCGGGCCTTGACGAGGATCAGCCCGGCCAGCGCGGTCCTGTAGGCGGCGTAGGGCCACAGGGCACGATCGCGCTCGATCAGCTTGATCAGGCCCTGTGAGGCGAGCGTCGAGGCGAAGGCGACCGCGACGCCGGTCGCCGCCGAGCGGGCGAGCGCCGGCTCGACCGCGCGGCGCCGGAGCCGCGTCGCCTTGCGGACGGCGGCGGCCGCGATCACCGGCAACGCGACCGTGCGCGAGAGCAGGTTCGCCTCGGCCCGGCCGAAGCCGCGGGCCCGAGCGGCGGCCAGCGTCGAGCCGTTGCGGGAGACGCCCGGCGCCAGGGCGGCAGCCTGGGCGAAGCCGATCGCCAGGCCGTCGAGCGGCCTCGCCTCGGTCGTGCTACGGCTCTGTGGGCAGCGATCGGCGATGACCATCGCGATCGAGCCCGCGATCAGGCCGGCGGCGGTCGCCCGCGGCCCGCCGAGCCGGCGGTCGACGTGATCCTCGAGCGCGAGCCCGATCGCGACGGCGGGCAGGAAGGAGAACGCGATCACGGCGACCCGTCGCGAGTCGAGGCGCCGCAGCTCGTCGATGATCAGCCGCCGCTGCCCGATCAGGAGGGCCAGTGCCGCGCCGCCGTGGACGGCGACCTCGAACGCCTTGCGGTCGCCGGGGCTGACCTCGTCGAGGTCCCAGCCGAGCACCCACGGCACGATCCGCAGGTGCGCCGAGCTCGAGATCGGAAGCAGCTCGGTCGGTCCCTGGACGGCGCCCAGCACCGCCGCCCGGCCGATGCCGAGGCCTCCGTCGGCGGCCACCGGATCAGGAGCCTTCGGCCGCAGCACCCTCGCGACGGCGGCGCATGTAGCGGACGAGGAGCCAGCCGGCGGCGAGCACGATCACCGCCGCGACCGCGTAGTCGACGTAGTGCAGCTTGTCCTTCCACTCGTCCCAGTTGTCGCCTGCCGATCGCCCGATCAGGGTCAGCCCGAGCACCCACGGGACGCAGCCGAGAACCGTGAAGATCGTGAACCGCCAGAACGGCATCTCGGCGACGCCGGCCGGCAGCGAGATGAAGGTGCGGACGATCGGCAGCATCCGCGTCCAGAACACGGTCGCCTCGCCGTGGTCGCGGAACCAGCGGTCGGCCGTCGCCAGGTGGCGGGGGTTGATGTGGATGAGCCGGTTCTTCTCGAGCAGCTCCTCGCGGCCGTAGTAGCCGGCCGCCCAGGCGATCCAGGAGCCGAGGAGGTTGCCGAGGACTCCCGCGGCGACCGCCGCGAACAGCGTCATGTCCCCGTCGCTCACCGCGAAGCCCGCGAACAGCATCGTCGCCTCGCTCGGAACCGGCACGCAGGCGCTCTCGAGCGTCATCAGGATGAAGATCCCGGCGACGCCGATCGCGTCGACCACGTCGAC
>DASSEM010000211.1:0-6526 GCA_035695265.1 Solirubrobacterales bacterium | reverse complement strand
CCTCGCGCCCGGGCGAGCCGGGCCGGGCCCAGTCCTCGGCGCGGGCGTTGATCGCGCGGGCGTTGTCGAGCCCGGCGGCCGCGGCGGCGCGATCGATGAACTCGCACTTGCGGGCGATCGACTCGACCAGGTCGACCTCGGCGTCGGGGAGCATCGCCGCCAGCACGAGACCGGGGAAGCCGGCACCGGCGCCGACGTCGGCGATCCGGTCCGCCGCGGCGAGCGCCGGAAAGCCGAGGCCGCTGAGGCTGTCGGCGACGTGGACCGTCCAGGCGCGCTCGGGCTCGATCACCGCGCTCGGGGCCGTCGCGTCGCTCGCGAGCAGCGCGATCACGGGCTCGAGCCGGCTCCGGGCCGCCGCGGTCAGCTCCGGCTGCGGCAGCGGATCACCAGATCGACCCGGCGCGCCGGCGGCGCCCAAGGTCAGTCCGAGATCAGCGGCGCGACGACGATCCGCCGCTCCGGCTCGTCACCCTCGCTGTAGGTCTCGACGTCGCTGCGGTCCTTGAGCACCTCGTGGACCATCCGGCGCTCGCTCGCCGACATCGGCTCGAGCCGGACCGGCTCGTCGTTGCGGACGGCGCGCTGGGCGGCAACGGCCGCCTCCTCCTCGAGCAGCCGGCGGCGGCGCTCGCGGTAGCCGGCGGCATCGAGCGTGACCCGCTTGCGCTCGTCGGCGCCAAGCGACGCGGCGCGGTAGCAGAGGAGCTGCAGCGCATCGAGCGTCTGGCCGCGGCGGCCGATCAGGATCCCGAGCTCGTCTGGCCCGTCGATCGTGGCGAGGATCTCGTCGTCGGTCTCGGTGATCTCGACGTCGGCGTCGAGGTCGATCTCGTCGAGCACCCGGTCGACGATCGCCCGGACCCGCTCGGCCGGCTCCGCCGGGATCTCCTCGGTCTCGCTCATCTCTGCCTCCCGCTTCGCTTCTTCTTCCGGCGTGGTGGCGGCGGAGGCGGCTTCGCGGCCGCGACCTCCTCCTCGGTCGGCTTCTTGACCGGCCCGAGCACCGAATGGATGACCTGCTGCTGGCCCAGCGTCCAGAGGTTGGTCGAGATCCAGTAAACCGAGAGCGCCGCCTCGAACTGGATCACGAACGGCGCGAACAGGAACGGCAGCCCGTAGATGATGTACTTCTGCGGCCCCTCCATGCCCTGGCCGCGGACCGTCATCGCCAGTCCGGAAGCGAGCTGGGTGACGATGAAGAGGACCACGAGGACGGCGGCGACGGCGCCGGTCGGCGGTTCGATCAGGCTCGGGATGAACAGCCAGCCCTCCGGCGGCGAGCTCATCACGTCGTTCTGGAAGCTGTCGCTTCGCAGCATGTAGTAGAGCGCGATGAAGACCGGGATCTGCAGGAGCAGCGGCAGGCACGAGGCCAGCGGGTTGATCTCGTTCTCCTGGTAGAACTTCATCATCGCCTGTTGCTGGCGCTGCTTGTCGCCCTTGTGCTTCTCCTGGATCGCCTTGAGCTGCGGCTGGAGCTCCTGAAGCGCCCGCATCGAGCGGATCTGCTTCATCGAGATCGGCAGGATCGCGAGCCGGACGACGAACACGAGCGCCACGATCGACGGGCCCCAGCCGAGCCCGACCGTGTCGTGGAAGAAGACGATGATCGCCTCCGGGATGTCCGTGAAGAAGGATGCGACCGGCAGGGTCATCGGCTAGTTGCCCTCGTGTGGGTGTGAGCGGCGCGGAAGATGCGGCGCTCGGCAACGGGATCGAGGCCGCCGGGGCTGAACGGGTTGCAACGGAGGAGGCGCCAAGCGGCGAGGATCATCCCGCGAACCGGGCCGAGCTCGCGGACCGCCTCCTCGGCGTAGGCCGAGCAGGTCGGGTAGTAGCGACAGCGCTGGCCGAGCGCGGGGGAGAGGAAGCGGCGGTAGAGGCGGATCGGCAGCAGCATGAGCGCGGTGAGGAGGCCCGGCCGCGGCGTTTCACGTGCAACGGCCGGGTCGGCCGCCGCCCCCGTTTCACGTGCAACGCTCACTCGCCGGCCTCGTCGAGCAACGCCGCCAGCGAGTCGGTCAGACCGGTCGTACCCTCGCGGTCGATCAGCCCGGCGACCCCGGCGCGGCCGACGAGGACGAAGTCATAGCCGGCCGGCAAGCGCTCGGCGAGGCCCCAGAAGGCCTCTCGCATCGCCCGCTTCACCTTGTTGCGCTCGACCGCGCCGCCGACCTTCCTGCCGACCGAGACGCCGAGGCGCACCTCGTCGTCGCCGTCGTCGCCGCGCGGAAACGCGTAGAGGACCAGGAAGCGGTTCGCGTGCGAGCTGCCGTCGCGATAGGCACGGTCGAAGTCGCCGCTCCGCGAGAGGCGACCACGCTTGCGACCCTCGCCACCCGGCCTCGACACGATCAGGGCCTCAGACCGTCAGGCGCTTGCGGCCCTTGCGGCGGCGGCGGCGGATGATCTCGCGGCCGTGCCGCGTCCGCATCCGCGCGCGAAAGCCATGCGTACGGGCGCGCTTTCTCTTCTTGGGCTGCCAGGTGCGCTTCATCGATCTGATCCCTCCCCGACCGCGACGACCATGGACCGGTTACTGCGGCGGCCGGGGTGGGGACGGAGCAGTATAGGGACGACGGGCCGATCGTTCTGACGCGATTTGCGGAGTTGCCGGAAAGGCCCGCCGACGGGCCGCTGCGGCGGACCTATGATCGCCGCCGGGAGCGGGCCCGGGCTGACCTCGGGCGCCACGGCGACCGAGGACGAGCTTGCAAGACGATCCCCGACAGGAGCTGACGACGATCTGGAACGGAGTCCGCGAGGAGCTCCGGGGCACGCTGCCGCAGTCGGCCTTCGAGAACTGGCTCGAGCCGCTCCGCGCGGTCGGGATCCAGGGGACCCGCCTCTACGTCTCCGGTCCGGACCGGGTTCGCGACTGGTTTCGGCGCCGCTACGGCGCCGCCGCTACGGCGGCCCTGCGGCGCCGCGCCCCCGGCTTCACCGAGATCGCCTTCGCCGACCCACCACCGGGCGTCGCGACCGCGGACGCTCCCCCCGACCCCACCGGCCCGGTCCCGTCGGGGCTCGCGGCCGATCTCGACTTCGACCACTTCGTGATCGGCGGCGGCAACCGCTTCGCCCACTCCGCCGCCCTCGCCGTCGCCGAGTCGCCGGGCGAGTCCTACAACCCGCTCTTCCTCTACGGCTCGCCGGGCCTCGGCAAGACCCATCTGCTCGTCTCGATCGCCAACTACCTGCAGAGCCGCCGGCCCGACCTCGACGTCGCCTACACGACCGCCGAGCGCTTCACCTCCGAGTTCGTGACCGCGCTGCGCGGCGACGGGCGGCCGACCGAGCGTTTCAAGCAGCGCTATCGCGGCGTCGACGTGCTCCTGATCGACGACGTCCAGTTCCTCGAGGGCAAGGCGCGGACCGAGGACGAGTTCTTCCACACGTTCAACGAGCTCTACGCGCAGGGAAGCCAGATCGTGCTCTCCAGCGACCGTCCTCCGGAGGCGCTCGGGCGGCTCAGCGAGCGGATGCGCGACCGCTTCGCCTGGGGGCTCACCGTCGAGGTCCAGGGGCCGGATCCGGCGACCCGGGTGACGCTGCTGCGCCGGCTCGCCGCCGAGCACGGGATCCCGGTGCCCGACCTCGAGGTCCTGCAGCAGATCGCCACCGCAGCGCCCGCCAACCTGCGCCGGCTCGAGGGCGCGCTGACCCGGGTCACCGCCTTCGCCTCGATGCTCGGCGAGCAGCCGACGGCCGACCTGGTCCGCAAGGCGCTCGGCGACGCTGCGGCTGCGCCGGTCTCCTCGCCGGAGCAACCGCCCGGCGGCGAGCAGCTCGAGCGGATCCAGCGGGCGACCTGCGAGGTCCTCCGCCTCTCGCTCGCCGACATGCGCTCGCCGCGCCGGGCGCCGAACCTCGTGCGCGGCCGCCAGCTCGCGATGTACGTGGCCCGCAACCGGACCGACCTGACCCTGGCCGAGATCGCCCGCGGATTCGAGCGCGACCACTCGACCGTCGTGCACTCGATCCGCCGGGTCGAGCGCGACCTCGAGCCGGGCTCCGACACCCACCGGGCGCTCGAGCGAATCCACGAACGTCTCCACAACGCCGGGGAGGGCGCGTGAGCGACCGCCGCGATTCACCAGCCGAGGGCTTCTCCACAGCGCCTTCAACAGGGCGCGATCGCGCACCACTGCTGCCGTCACGGGCTTCTGAAAGGGTTTCCACGCTCCTAACATCAACTCAGATCACCAGAAGAGGATCGAGATGCAACTGAAAGCCGAACGCGATCCGCTGCTCGACGCCCTGCAGACCGCTGCCCGGGCGCTGTCGACGCGGACGACCCTGCCGTCGCTCGGCGGGATCCTGCTCGCCGCGGACGGGGGCAAGGCGCTCGCCCGGGCGACGGACGGTGAGCTTGCGGTCTCGGTCGAGCTCGAGGCGGAGGTCGACGGCGACGGTGAGATCCTGTTGCCCGGGCGCCTGCTCGCCGACGTCTCGCGGGCGCTTCCGCAGGGCGCGGTGACGCTCGCCGAGCGCACCGACAAGGGCGACGTCGAGCTCACCGCCGGGACCGCGCAGTTCCACCTGCGGCTGCTCGACCGCGCCGACTTCCCGACCCTGCCGGCGCTCGAGGGCGACACGTTCAAGATGCCGGCCGAAGCGCTCGCCGAGACGGTCGACCGGGTCGCCCGCGCGGCCTCGCGCGACGAGGTGCGCCCGATCCTGACCGGGATCCTGGTCAGCGTCGAGGAATCGACCCTGACGATGGTCGCGACGGACTCCTACCGGCTCAGCGTCAAGCGGACCGAGCTCGAGGGGGCGCCGAGCGACTTCGAGGCGAACGTGCCGGCGCGGGCGATGCGGGAGCTCGCCCGGGCGGTCGAGCAGAACGGGGTCGAGGAGGTCGAGATCGCGCTGCCCGGCAACCAGATCGTCTTCCGCGCCGGCGCCGTGACGATGTCCTCGCGCCTGATCGAGGGCCAGTTCCCGAGCTACCGGCAGCTCCTCCCGGACGCCTTCGACCACGACGTGCGCCTGCCGCGGACCGAGTTCCTGGACGTGACGCGGCGGATCCGTCACCTCGCGCAGCGCAACGCACCGCTCAAGCTGGCGTTCGAGGAGGGTCAGCTCACCGTCGCCGCGGAGACGCCCGAGATCGGCGACGCGTCGGAGTCGATGCCGTGCTCGTTCAGCGGCGAGGCGATGGAGATCGCCTTCAACCCGCAGTTCTTCATCGAGGGCATCGAGAGCGTCGACACCGACGAACTGGTCCTCAGGCTGACTTCGCCGCTGCGGCCCGGACTCCTGCAGCCGGCCGGATCGGAGGACTTCAGCTACCTCGTGATGCCGATCCGGCTCAACGTCTAGGGGCGCCCCGGTGCGGGGTCGGGCCGGGCCGGCCGCGGCGGAGGGGGCGGCATGAGGGTCGCCCGGCTCACCCCGCGCTCGTTCCGGAACCTCGCGGACGCTCCGATCGCGCTCGGTCCGGGCCTGACCGTGCTGCACGGACCGAACGGCGCCGGCAAGACGAACGTGCTCGAGGCCATCTTCTTCGCGCTCACCGGTCGCTCCTGCCGGACCCGGCGCGAGCGGGAGGCGATCGCCTTCGGCGCCGGCCTCGCCCGGGTCGAGGCGCGGCTCGAGCCGGATCCGGGGGAGGACGGCGATCCGCTCGTGATGATGGCCTCGGTCTCGAGCGGCGAGGCCCGCCGGCGGCTCGTCGACGGCTCCCCGGCGCAGCCCGGGGATGACCTGCGCCGGCCGGCGATCTCAGTGTTCATGCCGGATCGGCTGGCGCTCGTCAAGGGACCGCCGGCGCCGCGCCGGGCACACCTGGACCGGCTCGTCGCGGCGCTCCATCCCGCTCGGGCCGAGCTCGCCCGCGAGTACTCGCGGGCGCTCGCGCAGCGCAACAGCCTGCTCGGGCGGGTCCGGCGGGGCGGCGATCCGGCGGCGCTGGGGGCGTGGGATCAGGCGCTGGCGGAGCGGGCGGTGCCGCTGGTCGCCGCGCGGGCGGAGGCGGCGGCGGCGCTGCGGGAGCCGTTCGCGGCGGCGGCCGAGGAGCTCGGCCTGGCGGGTGGCGGGACGATCGACTACCGGCCGCGGACCGCGGAGCTCGATGCCGCGGGGATCGGCGCTGAGCTCGAGGCTCGCCGCGAAAGTGATCTGGCGCGCGGGTTCACCGGGTTCGGACCGCACCGTGACGACGTCGAGATCGCGTTCGGCGGGCGGTCGCTGCGCCGCTACGGCTCCCAGGGCCAGCAGCGGCTCGGCCTGCTGGCGCTGCTCTTCTCCGAGCGCGAGGCGCTGCGGGCGGAGCGCCGCCGGCTGCCGCTGCTCCTGCTCGACGACGTGATGAGCGAGCTCGACCCCGATCGGCGGACACGGCTCGTGGCGATGCTGGAGGATGGCGGGCAGACGTTGATCACCGCGACCGAGATCGAGCACGTGCCCGCCGCCGCGGCCGGCCTGGCGATCGCCGCCGGCGTCGCCACCGCGGAGACGCTGCGATGAGCGGCCGCGAGCCCGGCGCCGGCGATCCACGGCGCCTCGGAGCCGCGCTCGA
>DASSEM010000210.1:0-6546 GCA_035695265.1 Solirubrobacterales bacterium | reverse complement strand
GAGCCCTTGCCGCCGTAGGCGCCGTCCTCGATCAGCTTCTTGGCGTTGTCCCAGGCGCCGCCGCCGACGGTCATCGAGACGGCCATGAAGAAGCCGACGACGATGACGCCGATCAGGAGGCCGCCGAGCGCCTTGCCGCTGATCAGGCCGACCACGATCGGGACAACGATCGGGATCAGCGAGGGCAGGATCATCTCCCGCTGAGCGGCCGCAGTGACGATCGCCACCGTGCCGCCGTAGTCGGGACGCTCGGTCCCCTCCATGATCCCGGGACGCTCCTTGAACTGCTTGCGGACCTGCTCGACGACCTCGCCGCCGGCGCGCCCGACCGCCTCGATCGCCAGCGCGGCGAACAGGTAGGTCATCAGGCCGCCGACCAGCAGGCCGATCAGGACGGCCGGGTCGCTGATGTCGAACGCCAGGACATCCAGCCCGGACTCGAGCTGGATCTCGATCTTGAAGGCCGCGAACAGGACGAGGGCGGCGAGCACCGCCGAGCCGATCGCGTAGCCCTTGGTGACGGCCTTGGTCGTGTTGCCGACCGCGTCGAGCGGATCGGTCACGTTGCGGACGTCCTCCGGCAGATCCGCCATCTCGGCGATGCCGCCGGCGTTGTCGGTGATCGGCCCGAACGCGTCCAGCGCGACGATCAGCCCGGTCAGCGAGAGCTGTGCCATCACGGCGATCGCGATGCCGTAGATGCCGGCGATCTCGTTGGCGCCGAAGATCGCGAGGATGATGATCAGGGCCGGGATCGCCGTGCCCTGAAAGCCCTGCGCGAGCCCCTGGATGATGTTGGTCGCGTGCCCGGTGATCGAGGCCTTCGAGATCGTCTTGACCGGGCGGAAGCGGGTCGAGGTGTAGTAGTCGGTGACCACGAACAGCCCGGCGGTCACGGCGATCCCGATCAGCGCGCAGAGCCAGAGACCGGTGACCGACGCGCCGGCGAGGGCGCTGTCGGGATCGGCGACGGCGATCTGCAGCGGATCGGACATCAGCCAATCGGTGACCGGGTAGAACGCGATCGCGGAGAGGAGCCCGGAGACGATCAGGCCGCGGTAGAGCGCCCCCTCGACGTTGCCGCTCTTGCTGCGGACCGAGAGCGCGCCGATGATCGACGCGAGGATCGCGACGCCACCGAGGACGAGCGGGTAGACGGCGACCTCGCGGGCGACGTCCACGTTGAAGCTGAGGACCCCGATCAGCATCACGGCGACGGCCGTCACCGCGTACGTCTCGAACAGGTCGGCTGCCATGCCGGCGCAGTCGCCCACGTTGTCGCCGACGTTGTCGGCGATCACGGCCGGGTTGCGTGGATCGTCCTCGGGAATGCCCGCCTCGACCTTGCCGACGAGGTCGGCGCCGACGTCGGCGGCCTTCGTGAAGATGCCGCCGCCGAGCCGGGCGAAGACGGAGATCAGCGAGCCGCCGAATCCGAGGCCGATGAGCGCGTCGATCGCCGCCTTGTCGTCCTCGCCGGTCAGGATCAGGATTCCGAAGTAGCCGGCGACGCCGAGCAGCGCCAGGCCGACGACGAGCAGGCCGGTGACCGACCCGCCCTTGAAGGCCGCGTCGAGCGCCGGCGGCACCCCACCGCGGGCGGCCTCGGCGACCCGGGCGTTGGACCGCACCGACACGTTCATGCCGATGTAGCCGGCGGCGCCCGAGAGGACGCCGCCGATCACGAAGCCGATACCGGTCGAGACGTCCTGGAGGATCGTGAGCAGGATCGCCAGCACGATGGCGACGACGCCGATGATCGCGTACTGGCGGTTCAGGTAGGCCTTGGCGCCCTCCTGCACTGCGCCGGAGATCTCCCGCATGCGCTCGTTGCCCGGGGACAGCGCGAGCAGCCGCTTGGTCACGATCGCTCCGTAGATGACCCCGGCGGCCGCGCAGATCAGCGCGATCACGACGCCGTTGTCGGTGAGGAAGTCAGTCAAGGTCGGAAATCCTTCGTAGCTGTGGACACTCGTAAAGAAGCCGCCCCCCGCGATTCGCTCGGGGCGGCCTCGAAAAGCCGGGGCAGCATACCCGGAGAGGCGGCGATTATGCGCTTCGGTGCTGGAGGAGCCGGGTGCCGGCGCTAGTCGGAGCCCGGCGTCCAGAGCCGCGGCGGCGGCTTCGCGCCGGTTGCCGGGCCGGGCTCGCCGGTGCCCGGCGCCGGCTCCGCCCCGCCCTCGGGGGCGGCGCCGGACCCGCCCTCGGCATGCTGGGCGTAGAGCACCTGGAGCTGCGAGAGCGCGTTCTTGATCTCGTGCTGGGCGTCGGCGTCGAGGACCTCGACGAGGCTGCGGACGGCCTCGATCCCGATCCGGGCCTGCTCGAGGTCGCGCTCGTCCTCCTTGGCGATCCGCCGGTAGGAGAGGTTGATGATGCTGACGACGCTCTGGGCGACGAGGTCCTGGACCCGGACCCGGCGCATCTCCTCCTCCATCTGCCGGAGCATCTGCTCCTGCTCGGGGCTGAGCTCCTGCTCGCCGCCGCCCGCGGCGTCCGCCGCCGGACCGGCGCTCTCGTCGCTTGGCTCGCTCATCGCACCCGGGACCTTACCCGCCGGCCGGATCCAGGTAGCTCTCCGCGGCCAGCGCGACCGCGGACCGGTAGGCGTCGGTCACCGACCCTCCTGCTTCGAGCTCCGCCCGGGCCCGCTGGGCGCCATTGGGCCCGGTCGGGTCGTAGCGGCCGAGGTCGATGCCGAGGTGCGCGCGCGCCGGGGCCGTCCATTCGAGCAGCTCTTCGACGGCGGCCACGGTGGCGACCTCGGTCCCGCTCTCGAAGTCGATCATCCGACCGTCTAGCCCGTGGCGGATCGCGCGCCACAGGTTCTCCTCGATCTCCCGGGGTCGACGCGGCTCCGCGAGGCGCCCGTCGTCGTGATCGGCGGCGGCCTGGGCGACGGCGGCGATCATCAGCCCGGCCAGCCCGAAGGACTCCTCGCCGCCGCTCTGGGCGTCGCAGATCCGCACCTCCACCGTTCCGAAGCGGTGATGGGGGCGGATGCTCCACCAGAGCTGCGTCGACTCGACGATCGACCGGGTCCGCTCGAGCAGGTCGACGAACGCCGCGTAGGCGTCCCAGTCCCCGAACGGGTCATGGATGCCGCAGCGCGGGAACGTGCGGGTGAAGATCTGCGTCCTGACCGAGGCGAGGCTCGTGTCCTGCCCATCGAGGAACGGCGAGTTGGCCGAGATCGCCAGGAGCACCGGCAGCACGTTGCGGAGGCTGTCGCAGACGGCGATCGCGCGATCGGCGCCGCGAACGCCGACGTGCACGTGGAGGCTCCAGGTGTTGTTGCGCTGGGCGACCCAGCCCAGCTCCGCGCGAAGCCGCCGGTAGTGCGGGGTGTCGATGATCGCCTGGTCGAGGTAGTCGGCCCAGGGATGGGTCCCGCAGGCCGCGAGGGCCCGGCCCTCGCGCGCGGCGAGGTCGAAGAGCAGCCGGCGCCGCTCCCGCTGGCGGTCCTTCATCTCGGCGAACCCGAGCGAGCGACCGGAGCGGATCTCGACCTCGGTGTCGATCAGCTCGCCGCGGACCGAGTCGGCGAGGACGGGGTCGGCCTGCGCCTCCTCGAACATGCGCTCGAAGCCGTGCGCGAGGTCGAGCGTCGCCGGGTCGAGGATCGCGAACTCCTCCTCCACCGCCATCGTGAAGTCGGTCGATTCCTCGAACCGGGCCCGGGCCTCGTCGAGGTCGAGGCTCTCGTCCCGAGCCACCGTCACGGGCCTCACGCCAGGTAGAAGTAGAGCGCGTAGAGGAGGTCGACCGCGGGGCTCGACGTATGCACCGTCACCTCGGGCGGCACGTCGAGGAGCTGCTCGGAGTAGTTGAAGATCACCCTGACGCCGGCCTCGACGAGGCGGTCGGCGACCTCCTGGGCCGCCTCGGCGGGCACCGCGAGGACGCCGACAACCACCTCCTCGGACGCGATCAGGTCCTCGAGCTCGTCGAGCGGCCGGACCTCGATCCCGCCGATCTTCTTGCCGGCCAGCTTCGGCGAGACGTCGAAGATCGAGACGATCCGGAACCCGTGGTCGGCGAAGATGTCGGAGGTGGCGATCGCGCGGCCGAGGTGTCCGGCGCCGAACAGCGCGATGTTGTGCTGGCCCGAGGTGCGAAGGATCTTGCGGATCTCGGCAACCAGCGAGTCGACGTTGTAGCCCACCCCCCGCTTGCCGAACTTTCCGAACCCGGAGAGGTCGCGCCGGATCTGGGTCGAGTTGACGTGGGTCCAGGAGGCCAGGTCCTGGGAGGAGATCGTCTCCCTCCCCATCTTCCGGGCCTGGATCAACACCTGCAGGTAGCGGGCCAGCCGGGCGGCGACGCCAAGCGACAGGCGATCGGCGCCGAGGCCGTTACGGGCGGCGCCCGCGGCGGGTCGGTCGCTGGTGCGGCGCGCGCTCACGCCGGAAAGGTATCGAGCCGCAAGCGCACGCGGTCGGCGTCGAAGCTCAGCTCGCTGACCCGGGCACCGTCGACCTCGACGACGGGGATCCGCTCGAGCAGCCGCCGGTGGAGCTCCGGGTCGGACTCGATATCGACCTCGCGCAGTGTGAACTCGAACCCGTCGCGGCGCAGCGCTTCGAGCCCGGCGCGCGCCTCGTCGCAGAGGTGACAGCCGGGACGGCCGTAGAGCGTGACCACGGCGGAATCGACCATCTAGCGCGCCGCGGCGTCGAGGTCGAGGTAGCCGGGATAGGCGATCGGCTCCGCGTAGCGCGCCGCCGAGCCGATCATCGCCGCGTTGTCGGTGCAGAGCTCCGTGGCGAGGAGCTTCAGGCGGACGCCGCGCTCGGCGCAGAGCGCGGCGGCACGCTCGCGGAGGAGCGCGTTGGCGGCGACGCCGCCACCGAGCGACACCGCCCTCCAGCCGCCGCGGTCGAGCCCCCGCCGGAGCTTGGCGACGAGCTGGCCGACGACGGCCGCCTGAAAGCTCGCCGCGAGGTCGGCGCGGCGCTCGCGGGTGCGCTCGGGCCCGAGCTCCTCGACGGCATAGACCAGCGCCGTCTTGAGGCCGCTGAAGCTGAAGTCGAGGCTGCCGCCGTGGCTCATCGCGACCGGCAGCGGGAACGCCTCGGGATCGCCGCCCGCGGCCTCGCGCTGGATCGCGGGCCCGCCCGGAAAGCCGAGCCCGAGAAGTCGCGCCGCCTTGTCGAGAGCTTCACCGGCGGCGTCGTCGAGCGTCTGCCCCGCGACCGTGTAGCGCTCGTGCTCGCGGACCTCGGCGAGCAGCGTGTGCCCGCCGCTCGCGACCAGCGCCAGGAACGGCGGCTCGAGCGGGTCGGGATCGAGGAACGCGGCGGCGATGTGCCCCTGGAGGTGGTCGACGGGGGTCAGCGGCTTTCCGGTCGCCGCGGCGAGCGACTTCGCGGTGTTGACGCCGACGAGCAGCGCCCCGATCAGGCCGGGCTTGACCGTGACCGCGATCGCGTCGATCGCCTCGAGCTCGCAGCCGGCGTCGGCGAGCGCGGCGTCGACCACCGGGTTGATCAGCTCGAGGTGGTGGCGGGAGGCGACCTCGGGGACGATCCCGCCGTAGCGGGCATGGAGCGCCGCCTGCGAGGAGATGACGTTGCTGCGGGCGTGGGAGCCGTCGACAACCGCCGCGCAGGTGTCGTCGCAGGAGGTCTCGATCGCGAGGATCCGCGCCATTTGAGGACCGCCTACAACCCCGGCTCGCCGAGCCACATGATCATCGCGTCCTCGCCGTTGTCGCTGTAGTAGCGGCGACGGCGCCCGGCGCGACGGAACCCGAGCCGCTCGTACATCGCGATCGCCACATGGTTGGATACCCGGACCTCGAGCGTGTAGCGCTCCTCGCGACCGGCCTCGTCGAGCATCCGCTGGATCATCCGTGCGGCGATCCCATGTCGCCGCAGCTCGGGGTCGACGGCGACGTTCATCAGGTGGAAGACGTCCGCGTAGCGGGAGCAGACGAGGTAGCCGACGATCTCGTCGCCGGCGATCGCGGCCAGGCACACGCCCGACGGCTTCGAGACCTCGAGGACGAACATCGCCAGCGACCACGGCGCCGGGAACGAGCGCCGCTCGATCGACAGCACGGCGGGGAGGTCGGCGTAGGTGAGGCGCCGGAACGCGACCTCGCCCGGGTCGATGATCGCCGATTCAGCTTCCGTGGTCTCGCTCAAGCCAGCGCTCCGCGTCGGGTCGTCTCATGTAGTTCGGGGTCACCGCGGCCGGAAAGCGGGCCTCGCCGGGCCCCATGTTGGCGGCCAGCTCGCAGATCCGCGCCGCGGAGAGGCGATTGGCAGGATCCTCGTCAGCGGGGACCGTGAGCCCGAGAGCCTCGATCTCGGATCTGAATCGTACCGCCCCCTCGCCCGCCGCCAGAGCGCCTTCGAGCCCGTCGCCGAGCGCCACGGCGAGCCCGGCCGGCGGGCAGACGACCGGCTCGCCGGCGCCCTCACCGCGATCGGCGGCGGCGAACACCTCGCCCCGGCGGGCATCGACGACGCCGATCCGGACCCGGCCGGCTGCCCGCGGGTCGGCGTCGAGAGCGGCCGCGACCGCCGCCGTCGTGTCGAC
>DASSEM010000209.1:0-4459 GCA_035695265.1 Solirubrobacterales bacterium | reverse complement strand
CGCTACAGCCAGGAGCGGAAGACGTTCGGCAAGCCGATCGCCCAGCACCAGGCGATCCAGTTCAAGCTCGCCGACATGGCGACGAAGATCGAGGCCGCGCGGCTGGTCACGCTGAAGGCGGCGCGGATGAAGGACGCCGGCCAGCGCTCCGACCTCGAGGCCGGGATGGCGAAGCTGCTCGCCTCCGAGACCGGCCGCGACTGCGTCGAGGAGTCGTTCCGGATCCACGGCGGCTACGGCTACTCGAAGGAGTACGAGATCGAACGCCTCTACCGGGACGCGCCGCTGCTGCTGATCGGCGAGGGGACCTCGGAGATCCAGCGCATGGTGATCGGCAAGAAGCTGCTACAGCGTCACAAGATATGAGCGCCGTGTCCTCCGCTTCGCGTCCGGGCACGGCTTGATCGTGAGTTGGGCATGACGTCGATTACCCAAGACCTGATCGGGATCGCCTACAAGCGGCTGCTCGAGCAGCTCCCGGCGCTCCAGAAGCTGAAGCTCGTCGCCCGGCTCGAGCTGCGCGGCCGCGGCGATGTCCAGGTCTTCCGGGTCAGCGCGCCCGGACCCGAGATCACCAAGGAGGAGCCGGAGGACGCGCGGATCGAGATCTCGCTGCCGCGGGCCGACTTCAACGATCTCGCCGACGCCGACCTCTCCCACTGGCGCACCGCCTACGAGCACGGCGTCGTCAAGGTCGGCGGCGATCCGGCCGTGATCCGCCTGCTCGGCGGCGTCATCGCCAAGCACGAGGCGCGCGGCAAGCTCAAGCGCGTCCGCTGAGCGCCGCGAGCCAAGCCTTTCCGGAACCCCCGACAAACGCAAGCGAGGATCAATGAGCGACAACGAGAGCCACGAGCTGATCACCGACCAGGCCGAACGCGAGGCTTCCGGCGCCCATGCCTACGGTCGGTACCTCGAGGAGTTCGAGGTCGGCGCCGTCTACAAGCACTGGCCGGCGAAGACGGTCACCGAGTCCGATGACCACCTGTTCTGCCTGATCACGATGAACCACCACCCGCTGCACCTCAACGACGTCTACGCGGGCGAGTCCCAGCAGGGGCAGAACGTCGTCGTCGGGCCGCTCGTCTACTCGCTGGCGCTCGGCATGTCGGTCAGCGACGTCTCCGGGAAGGCGATCGCCAACCTCGCGACCGAGGAGCTCAGCCACCCGAACCCGGTCTTCCACGGCGACACGCTGTTCTGCGAGACCGAGGTGCTGGAGGTGCGCCCGTCGCAGTCGAAGCCCGACCGTGGCGTCGTCAAGGTCCACACCCGGGTCTACAAGCAGGACAACACGCTCGTCGCCGAGTTCAAGCGCACCGTCCTCGTCCCCCGCAAGAACCCGGGGGAGTAGGGCGCCGGGCCTCCGCCGGTGGCCGATCCCTACGCGACCCGGCGCCCGGACCTGAGCGGCCGTCCCGCCGGGCCGCCGCCTTGGGCCGGCGCGGTGGCCGAGTGCGGCGGCGCGCCGATCGGTCCCGGCGGCGAACTCGAGGCGGAGGCCACGTTCGCGGTCGTTCCGTGCCGCGGGATCGGCACGCTCGCGCCCGCGGCGACGGTCGAGCCGCCGCTTGCGACCCTGCTCTGGCTCGAGCACGTCGCCCCGACCGATCTCCGCGACGGCGCCGTGGCGAACGGCCTGCTCGCCGCGCTCGAGGCGTTCGAGCGGCCGGTCCTCGCCCTCAAGCAGGGGGCGGTGGGCGGCCCCGCCGACCGTCGCGGGTGCATCGAGGTCGGCGCCGGGCTGATCGCTGCTGTGGTCGCCGCCCTCGACGAGGTCACCTGGGAGCGCGATCCCGACTTCGGCTACCTCGTGCCGGCGTCCGTTCCAGGCCTCGATGATCCGGGGGCCCGGGTGCTGATGCCGCGGCTTCTCTACGCCGACAACGACCGCGTCTACGAGCACGCCGGACTCGTCGCCGACAAGCAGCGCGAGCGCCACGCGCTCGCGACCGCCATCCCCGGGCTCGACTCGCGGATCGCCGCCGCCGCGGGCTGGCCGCCGGCGCCGACCGGCGAGAGCTGGCGGGACTGAGGTGGGCGAGGTCGCCAAGCGGGTGCGCCTCGCGGTCGACGCGGACCGCCTGTGGCGTGACGTCTGCACGCTCGAGGGCGTCAACCGCGAGCTTGCGCCGATCCTGCGGATGACCGCTCCCCCGGGTCTGGAGCGCGCGACGATCGACGAGCTGCGACCGGGCGAGCCTGCGGGCCGGTCCTGGCTGCTGCTCGGAGGCGTCTTCCCGGTCGAGTACGACGACCTCTGTCTCGTTGAAGTCGAGCCACGGCGCTTCCTCGAGCGCTCCCGGATGCTGACCATGGACCCCTGGGAGCACGAGCGGACGATCGAGCCGACGGGGGAGGGGACCTGCCGCCTCACCGACCGGCTGCGCTTCGAGCCGCGCGGACCGCTCGGTTCGATCCCGGGTGTGGGCCGGCTCGCGGCCGCGATCGTCGCCGCCTTGTTCGGGCATCGTCACCGGCGGCTTGCGAAGCTGTACGGCCTGTCGACCGACCGATGAGGAGAGAGCACGCATGAGCGAGACCCCCGAGACCCTCGACGCGCTGATTCGCGTCCCGGCGCCATCCGGCTACGAGACGCCCGCCGCCGAGGTCTGGCGCGAAGCCGCGTCGTTCGGGGACGTGGCGGCCGACGTGCTCGGCTCCTCGACGGTCTCGGTCGGCGTCGCCGACGATCGTCCGACGGTCGCGGTCGTCGGCCACATCGACGAGATCGGCCTGTTCGTGAGCCATATCGACGACGAGGGCTTCCTCTGGTTCGGGCCGATCGGTGGCTGGGACCCGCAGAACCTCGTCGGCCAGCGGGTGATCGTCCGCGGGCGCGACGGCGAGGTGCCGGGCGTGATCGGCAAGAAGCCGATCCACCTGCTCGAGCCCGACGACCGCAAGAAGCCGGCCGAGATCAAGGCGATGCACATCGACGTCGGCGCGACCGACAAGGAAGACGCGCTGAAGCTGGTCAGCGTCGGCGATCCGGCGGTGCTCGCCGCGGAGCCGCTCGAGCTGCCGAACGGGCGGCTCGTCTCGCGCTCGCTCGACAACCGCCTGGGCTCCTACGTGGCGCTCGAGGTCGCGCGCCGGATCAGCGGCGGCGACGAGCTCGGGGTCGGCGTCGTCGGCTGCGCGGTCTCGCAGGAGGAGATCGGCCTGTTCGGCTCCGCGACGACCGGCTTCTCGCTCAACCCGGACGTCGCGATCGCCGTCGACGTCACCCATGCCACCGACGCCCCCGGGATCTCAAAGCAGGAGAACGGCGATCACGCGCTCGGCTCCGGTCCGGTCGTCGGCCGCGGCTCGACGCTCAGCCCGAAGGTCTCCGACCTGCTCCGCGACGCCGCCGAGGCGGAAGGCATCGAGTTCACCTTCGAGGCGTCGGGGCGCTACACCGGCACCGACGCCGACTCCCTCCAGATCGCCCGCGGCGGGATCGCCACCGGGCTCGTCTCGGTCCCGCTGCGCTATATGCACTCGTCGGTCGAGATGGTCTCCCTCGAGGACGTCGAGGGCGCGATCCGGCTGATCGAGGCGTTCATCCGTCGCCTCGACCCGGAGGAGTCGTTCCTGCGGTAGAGGGCGGTGGCGTTGTTCGGCTCGCGCCGGGAGCGGATCGGCGGGCGGATGTGGGTTACGGCTGGGAAGGGGGACAGGCGGACCCGCGAGGCGGGTTCGGCGTCACCCTGCGGGCGAACTGCAAGTTTGTGCTCTGTGGGGGACCAAATTTGCAGTTCGTGTGGCTGGCGAGCCAGGGCCGTGCCCGTTCTCAGCCAGATCCACTCCGCTGCGCGTCGTCTACGGTCCGGCGGAAGCGGACGCGAAGCGGAGCATTCCGCCGGAGTCGTCTCAGTGCGCCTCGTCCGCCGCGTGGGCCGGCGGGCGGGACTCCTCGGCGAGTGAGGTGATCTCGAGCGGGCCGCGGGCGGCCGCCTCGAGGACGTCGGTGGCCTCCTGGGAGGAGCGCGCGTAGAGCTCGACCAGGAGGTGGACGACGATCCGCTCCTCGTCGTGCTTGTGGAAGCGGACATGGGTGAAGAACTCGCGCGTGCCGGCGTCGCCGAAGGCGCCATAGGTGAGGCTGTCGGTGGCCTCGGGGCCGGAGCAGACCTCGACCAGGTCCTGGTCGACGGTGACCGTGCAGGAGGCGACCCAGGGGGTGCCGGCGACGAGCCGCTCCCAGCGGTCCTCGATCGGCACCACGCGTCCCTCGTCCACGGCGAGGTGCGGCTGGTCGTGCATGCAGTCGAGGCACTGAACGACGGACTCCTGGACCTCGTCGACCCGTTCGGCCGGCTCGCCGGTCTCAGGGTCGATCCGCAGGATCGCGTCATAGTGGACCTGCGCCTCGAGCCGCTGCGACCAGCAGCGATAGCAGCGCAGCCAGGCGCTGCGGTCGGTGTTCATCTCGTCAGCCATGCCTGCTCCTCAATTGTGGCGAGTCGGGGAA
>DASSEM010000208.1:0-3433 GCA_035695265.1 Solirubrobacterales bacterium | reverse complement strand
CCCGCGCGGCTGCTCGAAGACCGCTTGCGGGACCCGCTTCTCCCAGCTTCGCAGGCCGAAGGCGCCCAACCCGTCGAGCCACTCGGAGACGGGATTGCGCCTGCCCCTGGTCAGCGGCCTGGCGGCTGCCAGGTACACCTGCAGCCACTTGCGCTCGGGAACGATCCGCCCGCGCACGTCATCCCCGAACACGGCCGCAGAAAGGTTGATCACCATGACTGCGAGATCGTGGTCTCGAGTCGTGTACTGAATAGCGTGGCGGGGAAGCGTGCAACCGTCGCCGATCAGGTGACCCAGCAACGCCAGCTCCTCGCCTGTCATCGACGCCGGGCGCGTTTCCCTCGGCAGATCACGCGGCAAGGCGAGCGCGTCACCAGTTTCCAGCTCGTCGAGCCGGCGCCATCCGTGAATCGTGCGGAACCTGTGATTAGCCGTTGCCCTGATGGTCCGGCCCGTCTTCGTCCGCAGCCGGAAAACCGGCTTGACGCCGGTCGAGAAGGCGTTGCTCAGACGCCGCGGTACCAGCTTCATCTCCTCCTCGTCAAGCGCCAGGACGCGGGTCGTACTCGGGTCCGGCATAGCCTCGAGCTCGCGCATGGTCGTCCAACCACCGGAGTCAGGGAGAAAGACCCGGGTATCGCCGGTCAGACACCCCGACTCTCTCAGGTCGCTCAGGATCGGGACCTTCTCGGGGCGCTGCTCGGGCGCGCGGGAGAGCTGGGAGATGCCGATCACCGGCACCTCGAGCTCGCGGGCGAGGATCTTCAGCCCGCGGCTCATCTGCCCGACCTGCTCGACCCGGCCGGCGCGCGGGTCGTCGCTGCGCATGAGCTGGATGTAGTCGACGATGACGAGCCCGAGCCCGCCCTGCTGAGAGTGCAGGCGGCGGCACTTGGCGCGCAGGTCGAGCATGCTCAGGTCGGAGGAGTCGTCGATGAACAGCGGCGCCTCGGCGAGCTCGTTGCAGGCCTTCAGGACCTTGTTCCAGTCCTTCTGGATGTTGCCCTTGCGAAGCCGGTCGGACGGGATCCGCGCACGCGAGGCGATGAACCGATGGGCGAGCTCGGTCTCCGACATCTCGAGCGAGAAGAAGGCGACCGGGCGCTTCGCCTTCCAGGCGACGTTCTCCGCGATGTTGCAGACGAGGCTCGACTTTCCCATCGCCGGGCGGGCGGCGAGGACGACGAGGTTGCCGGGCTGAAAGCCGCCGGTGATCTCGTCGAGCTTCTTGAACCCCGAGGGCGTCCCGGTCATCTCGGTCTCGCCGCTGGCGAGCTTGTCGAGCTTGCTGAGCTCGACGTCGAGGATCGCCTCGAGCGAGCTGAAGTCGCCGGCCTGCTCGGCGCGGGAGACGTTGAACAGGAGCACCTCGGCCTGCTCGACGAGGTCCTGCGGCTCGCCCTCGCGGGCCTGGACCGACTGCTGGATCCGCTGCGCGGCGCCGAGCAGCCGCCGCAGCATCGAGTTCTGCTTGACGATCTGCGCGTAGTGGCCGGCGTTGCCGGGGACCGGGGTCGTCGCCGCGAGCGAGTTGATCACGTCCGGGCCGCCGACCTCCTCGAGCTTGCCGAGGCCGCGAAGGTGCTCGGTGACGGTCAGCGCATCGACCGGCTCGTTGCGCTCGTAGAGGTCCTGGATCGCGGCGTAGATCGTCCCGTTGCGGCCCCGGTAGAAGTCCTCGCCGCGCAGCCGCGCCTCGCCCATGATCGGATCGAGCGCCGCCTGCGAGACCATCATCGCGCCGAGCACCGACTGCTCGGCCTCGAGGTTGTGAGGCTGCAGCAGCGGCGCCTCGGAGCCCTCCGGCCCGCTTCCGATCAGTCCGTTTCCGCTCGCTTCCATCGTCCCGTCGAAGAAAGCACACGCGGCGGCGTGACGTGGGCGCTGATGGGCCTATTTACGGGAAAGAGCCGATCCCGCGCGGGAATCGTCACGTTCGTCGCGCAAGCCGTCACCCGGCGGCCACGCGCGCCGCGCTCGGGCGGGCGCTCAGCGCTGCTCGGCGACGATCGTCTTGACCGAGGCGGTCGCGCCCCCCGGCACCTCGATCTCCACCATGTAGGTGCCGACCTCGCGGATGCCCTCGTCGAGCTTGATCCGCTTGCGGTCGATCTTCAGCCCGCGCGCCTCCTGGATCGCCTGGGCGATCTCCTTCGAGGTGACCGAGCCGAACAGGCGCCCGTCCTCGCCGGCGCGATGGGTGATCGTGAGCACGGTCTTGGAGAGCAGCGCCGCCGTCTCGCCGGCGCGCTCCTGCGCCTCGCGCGCCGCCTTCTCCGCGACCTCACGGCGCCGCTGCGCCTCCTCCAGCGCCCCCTTCGTCGCCGGCTGGGCGAGCTTGCGCGGGATCAGGTAGTTGCGGAGATAGCCGGGAGCGACCTCGATCGCCGCGCCCGCCTCGCCGAGCCCCTCGACCTCCTTGAGAAGAATCGCCTGCGCCATCGCCCGCTCCGGATCAGCGGTCGCCGACGTAAGGCAGCAGCGCGACCTCGCGGGCCCGCTTCACCGCCAGGGCAAGCTGCTGCTGGTGGCGGCGCGAGAGCCCGGTCACGCGCCGCGAGCGGATCTTGCCGCGGTCGGAGATGAACCGGCGGATCAGCGTCAGATCCTTGTAGTCGATCGTGTCGACCGGGATCCGCGTGTACTTGCGGGGGCGGTTGCGGTCGGCGCCGCGGCGGCCGCGTCGCGGCGGTGCTGCGGCGGCCATCAGCGCGCCGCCCGGATCTCGGTTGCGGGATGCGTCATGGGCGGCGCCGGATCATAGGGACCGGGCGGCGCCGGCGCGTCGCCGGGCGGGCGCCGCCGACCGCCGATCGCGGCCGGCGGTCGCCGGGCCCGAAGCCCTAGAACGGGATGTCGTCGTCGGCACCGCCGCCGGCCGGCGCGCCGACCGGATCGGCGAAGTCGGACGTGTCGGCGGGAACGTCGGAGCCGGGCGCGAAGCCCTGGTTGCCCTGGTTGCCCTGCTGGGCCTGGCCACCGCCGCCCTGGCCGCCACCGCCGTCGCCGCGGCCACCGAGGAACTGGACGGTCTGAGCGACGATCTCGACCTTCGAGCGCTTGCCGCCCCCGCCCTTGTCCTCCCAGGAGCTCCAGCGCAGGCGGCCGTCGATCGCGACCGGCCGGCCCTTCGACAGATACTGGGCGCAGTTCTCGCCCTGAGCGCCGAAGACGACGACGTTGAAGAAGTTGGGCTCCTCGACCCACTGGTCGGTCGCCTGGTCCTTGCGGCGATGGTTGACCGCGACGCCGAGCTCGCAGACCGCCGTGCCGCTCGGGAGCGAGCGCAGGTCGGGGTCCCTGGTCAGGTTGCCGGTGATGATCACCCGGTTGATGTTGGCCACTTTCCGGTCCTCCTCGATGCTTTTGAAGTCCCTACCGAGTCTAGGCAACCCCGGACACGGCAAATCCGCCCCGGCCCGAACTAAGCCGG
>DASSEM010000207.1:0-9486 GCA_035695265.1 Solirubrobacterales bacterium | reverse complement strand
CCACCTTCTTCTTCGGCTCGGGCTCCGGCGGCTGGGCGACGCGGCGGCCGACGATCGAGTTCGGCTTGGCCGCGTGCCACTTCTCCATGCCGGCCAGGCCACCCTCCTCGGCCGGCTCCCAGCCCTTGCCCTTCACGGTCTTGCAGTGCACCACCACGGGGCGGTCGGCCTCGAGCGCCTCGCCGATCGCGCGCCGCAGCGCCTTGACGTCGTGGCCGTCGATCACGCCCACGTAGGCGAGGTCGAGCTCCTCGAAGAACAGGCCCGGCGCCCAGTACGCCTTGAGCGACTCCTTCAGGATCGGCCCGAGCCGCTCGATCCGCTTGCCGATCCCCGCCGGCAGGTGGGTGAGCGTCTCCTCCACGTCCTCGCGCGCGTGGTACAGCTTGGGGTTGAGGCGCATGCGGTTGAAGTAGCGCGACAGCGCCCCGACGTTCGGCGCGATCGACATCCCGTTGTCGTTCACGACGATCACGATCGGCATGTCCATCCCGCCCGCGTTGAGCAGCGCCTCGAACGACACGCCGCCGGTCAGCGCGCCGTCGCCGATCACCGCGACCACGCGGCCGTCGGCGCCGGTGCCGCGTCGCATCGCCTCCTTGACCCCGACCGCGTAGGACACCGAGGTCGAGGCGTGGCCGGCGCCCATGATGTCGTGCTCGGACTCGCCGATCGAGCAGAACGGGGCGAGGCCCCCGTACTGGCGGATCGTCTCGAGCCGGTCGCGGCGACCGGTGAGGATCTTGTGCGGGTAGGCCTGGTGGCCGACGTCCCAGAGGATCTTGTCGCGCGGCGACTCCATCAGGCTGTGCAGCGCCACGGCCAGCTCGCAGGTGCCGAGGTTCGCGCCGAAGTGACCGCCGATCTCGCCGATCGTGTCGATGATCAGCTCGCGCGTCTCCTGGGCGACCTGCTGAAGCTGCGCGTCGTCGAACGCATGGAGGTCGGCCGGCCCGTGGATCCGGTCGAGCATGTAGGGGCTCTCGGTGCTGTCGCTCTGGCTCATCGGACGATGCTGGAGGGGGTCGCGCTGCCCTGCGACCCGTCGATTGTCACATGTTGCCCACCTCGGGGCCCGGTCAACCCATCGATCTGAAAGGTCGCTTCGACCGCGACGGGCCGGATCAGGAGCTGCGCGTGAAGATGAAGTTGGTGAGCTGGTGCAGGGTGTCCGTCTCGCCGCTCGCTCCGTCGAGCGCGGCGAGCGCCTCGCGGTGGGAAGCGGTGGCGAGCTCGCGGGCGCGGTCGAGCCCGTAGAGGCTGACGTATGTGGTCTTGCCGTGGCGCTCGTCGGACCCGCTCGGCTTGCCGAGCTCCTCGTCGCTGCCGGTCACGTCGAGGATGTCGTCGACGATCTGGAACAGCAGGCCGACCTCGGTCGCGAAGCGGCGATAGGGAGCCTCCTCACCCGCCGTGAGCCCGGCGATCGCCAGCGCCGCGCCGACGCTCGCCGCGATCAGCCGGCCCGTCTTCAGCGAGTGCAGGAGCCGCAGGGCCTCGGGGTCCTGATCGCCCCCGACCACGTCGAGGTACTGGCCGCCGACCATCCCGTCGACGCCGGTGGCGGCGGTGATCTCCCGGACCGCCGCGAGGACGCGCTCCGGAGGTCCCGGCTGCTCGCAGGCCAGTCGCACCGCCTCCGCGAAGAGCGCGTCGCCGGCCAGGATCGCCACGTCCTCGCCGTAGGCGACGTGTGAGGTCGGTCGCCCGCGGCGGAGGTCGTCGTCGTCCATCGCCGGCAGGTCGTCGTGGATCAGCGAGTAGGTGTGGATCAGCTCGAGTGCCGTCGCGACGTCGAGCAGCCCGCGCGGCTCGATCCCCACCGCCCTTCCGGTCGCCATGCAGAGCACCGGCCGGATCCGCTTTCCGCCGGCCAGCAGCGAGTAGCGCATCGCCTCCTCCAGTCGGGTCGTCTCACTCCGCCGCGAATAGGCGAGCCGCTCGAGATGGCTCTCGACGAGCCGCCGGAGATCGTCCGGGTATTCGTGCACCGCTCAGGCGCTCTCGGCGCTCTCGGCCGCGAGGCGTGCCGCCTCGGCCGCGGCCGTCCCGGCCTCGCCGGCGATCCGCGCCGCCTCCTGGGCGAGCGCGACCGCGGCGGCGTCGTCGGTCGCCTCGTCGGCCAGCTCGGCCGCGATCGCCTCGAGCCGGGCTGCGGCGCTGCGGAGCTCCTCGGAGCCCTCTTCGCTCACGCCCGCGCCTCCTCCCCGGCGCCGACGCCGCGGGCGACGGCAGCCAGTATCCCGTTGACGAACCCGGGCGCCTCGGCGCCGCAATAGCGACGGGTCGTCGACACCGCCTCGTCGATCGAGACGGGGACCGGGATGTCGTCGCGGTGGAGGATCTCGAACACGGCGACGCGCATGATCCCGCGCTCGAGCGGCGCGATCCGCTCCAGGGTCCAGCCGTGCGCGTTGGCTGCGATCGCCGTGTCGATCGCCTCGAGGTCCGCATCGGCGCCGGTCGCGAGCTCGCGGGTGAACGGCTTCGCGTCCGCCAGCAGGTCGTCGAGCGGGCGCCCGGTCACGTCACGCTGGTAGAGCGCGAAGGCGGCATCGCGGCGTTGGTCGGATCTGCGCACGCCGGGGAGGTTACGCGGCCCGGTGGCCGCTCCGGGGGCCGAAGCGACAGAAACGTCCTCCCCGGGGACGGAAGTGTCGTCTCGGCAGGGCAGCCCCGCGTTGGCGCGGAGCTACGAGCGTGAGACGTAGTCGCCGGAGCGGGTGTCCACGCGGACGCGCTCGCCCTCCTCGATGAACAGGGGGACCTCGATCGTCACCCCGGTCTCGAGCGTCGCCGGCTTCGAACCGCCGCCGGAAGCGGTGTCGCCCTTGAGGCCGGGCTGGGTCTCGGTGATCGTGAGATCGACCGCGCTCGGTACCTGGACGCCCACCGCGCGCTCGTCGACGAACAGGATCTCGACCTCGTCGTTGGGCCGGACCCAGCGCATCGAGCCGGGATCGAGGTCGGTGGGGATCTCGAGCTGCTCGTAGCTCTGGTTGTCCATGAAGACCTGCGCCTCGCCGGAGTCGTAGAGGTACTGCATCCGCCGCGTCTCGGTCCGCACCGGCCGGAACTTCTCGCCGGCCCGGAAGGTCTTGTCGATCACCGATCCGTCGTCGACGCGGCGCAGCTTCGTGCGCACGAACGCCCCGCCCTTGCCGGGCTTGACGTGCTGGAACTCCATGATCCGGAAGACCTTGCCCTCGACCTCGATATGGGTCCCGTTCTTGAACTGATTGGTGCTTATTGACACACAGGCTCCTGTCGGCTCGGGCCCCTTGAACGAGCCGTTCCATCGATCGTAGAGATCGGCAGAGGGGATCACACTTGCCGATGCCCGCGAAGCCGTTCACGCCGGTTCGATTCCGGCAGACGCCCCTAGGAAGCCCTCGGCTCGTACCGCAGCGCCACCGCCCCTGAGCCGAATTCCAGCCGGCCCACGAGCCTCAAGTCGACATGCTTCGACAGCCCGGCGAACAACGTCGGCCCGTGGCCAACCAGCTTGGGGTGCACGATGAACTCGTACTCATCGATCAACCCCAGCTCCGCCAACGCCAGCGGAAGCTTCACGCCTCCCACGAACAGTCCATTGCCCGACTCACGCTTCAGCTCCTGAACGGCCTTTCCCAGATCCCCGCGCACGAGCTCCGCGTTCCAATCGACCCGGTCCAGGGTGCTCGACACGACGTACTTCTTGGCCGCGTCGATCGTCCGGCCGAAAGGCGCCGTCCAGTCAGGCATCGCTTTCGTCGGGCCCGGCGGCCGCCAGGCTGACTCCATCATCTCGTACGTCACCCGGCCGAAGATGAGAGCGTCGGCCTGGTCGATGCTCTTGGTGGCGTGGCGATGCAACTCTTCGTCCGGGGAGCCCACCCGGTGATCGCAGCATCCGTCCAATGTGACGTTGATGGAGTATCGAAGAGGTCGCACTACGTGATCGGAACCCTTTCAGCGACGGCAGCGTAGGCTAGCGAGGGCTCTCCTCCGCGCGCGCCCGGGCGCCCGTCGCTAGGTTCCCCGATCGTGGGCCCCGCGCCGCAACTGACCGATCCGCTCGAGCTGCCGTGCGGCCTGGTGCTCGCCAACCGGCTCGGCCGCGCCGCGATGACCGAGGCGCTGTCGGATCGCCGCAACGACCCGACCCGGCGCCACGACCGCCTCTACGGCTCGAACGCGAACGGCGGCGCCGGCCTGGTCCTGACCGGCAACGTGATGATCGACCGCCGGCACCTCGAGCGCGCCCGGAACATCGTCGTCGACGCGGCGACCGACGCTGCGGCGCTGCGGCGCTGCGCGGCGAGCGCCGCCGCGGCCCCGACGCTGGTCCAGCTCTCCCACCCGGGCCGGCAGGTGAACCGCTACGTGCAGCCGCACCCGGTCTCCCCCTCCGGCGGCCCGGGCCTGAAGCTCGCCGGCGCATTCGCGGCGCCGCGGGCGCTCAGCCGGCCCGAGATCGACGAGGTCCGGGCCCGCTTCGTCGATGCCGCCACCAGGGTCGTCGACGCCGGGTTTCCCGGCATCCAGATCCACGGCGCGCACGGGTACCTGATCAGCAGCTTCATCGACCCGGCGCGGAACCGGCGCGAGGACGAGTACGGCGGGGACCTCGACGGGCGCGCCCGGCTCCTGCTCGAGATCGTCGCCGAGCTGCGCGAGGCGCTTCCGGCCGCCGCACCGGTCGCGGTCAAGCTCGACGCCCGCGACGGTGCCGAGGCCGAGCTCGCCGAGCTGGGAATCCGCCTCGAGCGGGCCGGCATCGACCTGATCGAGGTCTCCGGCGGCAACTACGAGCGCCCGGCGATGGCCGGCTACGAGGCCGACGGCAGCGAGATCAGCTCCGAGCACGAGTCGCCATTCTGGAACGCGGCCGCCGCGCTCTCCGCCGCGGTGAGCGTCCCGGTGATGCTCACCGGAGGCTTCCGCACGAGGACCGAGGTCGACCGCGCGCTGGCCGCCGGCGTCTGCGACATCGTCGGCGCCGGCCGGCCGCTCGCCGTTCGCCCGGAGCTCGCGGGGCGCTTCGTCCGCGGCGAGACCGACGTCCTCGACCCCCCCGGCCCGCGGCTCGGCGGACCGGCGCCGGTCCGCCAGCTCCTCGGCGCCGCCGCCGGCACCGGCTGGCACCGGATCCAGCTCGCCCGCACCGGCGCCGGCCGGCCTCCGTCGCTGCGGATCCCCGCCCTGCTCGCCGCCTTCGACTACACGGCCGTCGACTGGGCGCAGGCGGTGCTCGCCCGCCCGGCCCGGATGGTGCTGGCCGGGCGGACGCCGGCCCCCGGGCCGAACACCTAGGGAGCCGGCTCCGCGTAGCTCGCGAGCAGCTCCTGCTCGCGCTGCTTGCGCGGATAGAAGCGGAAGACGACGAAGGCGCCGATCAGGATCGCGACGATCCCGGCGATGTAGGCCCAGTGGTCCCCCTGCAGGAAGGCGTCGCGGGCGGCCACGACGATCTGGTCCTTGTACTGCGGGTACCGGTCGGCGAGCCCGGTGGCGCTGGCGAACGACTTCTGCAGCGCCGCCTCGGTCGCGTCGGTGACCTTGGCCGCGTTCGGGGAGGCGGCGACCTGACTCGAGATCGAAGCGGCGTAGCCCGCGGTCAGGACGGCGCCGAGGATCGACTGCATGATCGCGCCGCCGAGGTCGCGCTGGAGGTCAGCCGTCGCCGAGGCCATCCCGGCACGGTTGACGGGAACCGAGCCGGTCAACGAGTGCGAGGCCGGGGTCCCGGCGAAGCCGATTCCGACCCCGACGAGCGCGTAGGCGAGCCCGATGTGCCAGTAGGGGCTCGACGACTCCCAGAGCAGGAGCATCGTCAGGAAGCCCGCGAGGATGAACACGTAGCCGACGAGCAGCGTGAACCGGGCCCCGCGCGCCTCGACCAGCGTCGCCGAGCGGGGCGCGATCAGGACCATCGTCACAGCCCCCGGCAGGATCGCCGCACCGGCCCCGAGCGTCGAGTACGTGAGGACGTTCTGGAGGAACTGCTGGCCGATGAACGCGGCCCCCATCAACGAGCCGAAGACGATCACACCGGCGACGGCAGCGACCCAGAACGTCGGCCGTGCCGCCACATCGAGGTCGTAGAGCGGGTTGCGGACGCGGCGCTGCCGGATCACGAAGCCGGCGAGCGCGGCGAGCGCCACCGCGAGCAGTCCGATCACCAGGGCTCCCTCGCCCGGCACCGCGGCGAAGTTGATCCCCATGACCAGCGCCGCGACCATCAGGATCGAGAGCATCCCGCCGAGGTTGTCGACGGGGTCCGTGGTCTCGTTGACGTGGGCGGGGATCAGCCGCAGCGCGGCGACCAGCGCGACCGCCGCCAGCGGCAGCGTGATCAAGAAGCACGAGCCCCAATCGAAGCCCTCCAGGAGGGCTCCCGAGACCATCGGCCCGAGCGCCGAAAGCGCGCCGCCGATCGCCGACCAGAGCGCGATCGCCCTCGTCCGGGAGGGGCCCGACCAGAGCGCCGTGATCAGCGCCAGCGTCGTCGGGAACGCCATCCCGGCGGCGAGGCCGCCGAGGACGCGGGCGCCGAACAGGACCTCGACCGATGGCGCCAGCCCGGCGAGCAGCGACGCGGGGATCGTGATCGCCATCCCGAGCACCACCATGAGCTTGCGGCCGTGCCGATCGCCCAGTGCGCCGAGATAGAGGACCGATGCGGCGAGGCCGAGCGAGTAGCCGACCGCGACGAGGTTGAGCTCGGTCTGGCTCGCGTCGAACGCCTGGCCGATGTCGGGCAGGGCGACGTTGGCAACCGAAAGGTTCAGGTTCGCGACGGCGGCGACGAGGATGAGCACGGCGAGGATCGCCGTTGCCCGATCCGGCTTCGTGCCCGCCCCGCTGTCAGTCGATTCCGGCATCGGTCGGCCGGCGGGCACCCTATCCGCGTGGCAGGCGTCGGCGCCGGTCCCCGCCCGGCATCGACCGCGCTAGCCGATGCCGGGCGGGTCGATCTCGTCGACGTAGAGGTCCGGCAACGGCTCGGCGCCCGGCGCCGCCGCATAGGCGGCGAAATCGGTGATCCCCTCCTCGGCGAGGACGTCCTCGGCGAGGAAGAAGTTCCCGGTGCACTCGCGGCCCGGCCGGGTCAGGATCGCGTGCGCGGCGTCGGCCATGATCTCCGGCGTCCGCGCCCGCGCCATCGCCTCGTCGCCGCCGAGCAGGTTCTGCACGGCCGCGGTCGCGACGATCGTCCGCGGCCAGAGTGAGTTGAAGGCGATTCCGGCGTCACGGAACTCGGCCGCCATGCCGAGCGTGCAGAGGCTCATCCCGTACTTGGCGATCGTGTAGCCGACGTGGTCTCTCGCCCAGCGCTCCTCGAGGCTGAGCGGGGGCGAGAGCGTCAGCACGTGCGGGTTCGCCGCGCCCTTCAGATGCGGGACGCAGCTCTTGGAGAGCAGGAACGTCCCCCGCGTGTTGATGTCCTGCATCAGGTCGTAGCGCTTCATCTCGAGCTGCTCGGTCCCGAGCAGGGCGATCGCGCTGGCGTTGTTGACGCAGACGTCGATGCCGCCGAAGCGGGCCACGGTCTCCGCGACGGCCTCCGACACGCGCTCCTCGTCGCGGATGTCGCCGACGATCGGCAGCGCCGCGCCCCCCGCCGCCTCGATCTGCTCGGCGGCGGTATGGATCGTGCCCTCGAGCTTCGGGTGCGGCCGGTCGGTCTTCGCGATCAGCGCGACGTTGGCACCGTCACGGGCCGCCCGGATCGCGATCGCGAGGCCGATCCCGCGGCTGCCGCCGCTGATCAGCATCGTCTGGCCGGCGAGGGTCCGGGAGCCGCTCATCGGCGCAACGCTATCCGTCCGGCGCCCGGCGAGCGCGGACCTGGTAGATCGAGGTGAAGCCGGACTCGAAGCCGTTGCGGGCGGCGCGCAGGTAGAGCCGCCAGACGCGCACCCGCTCGGGCCCGGCCAGCGCGATCGCCCGGTCGAGGCCGGCGTCGAGCCGGGCGGCCCAGTGCCGCAGGGTCTCGGCGTAGTCGCCGGCGAAGCCCTCGACGTGCTCGGTCACAAAGCCGGCCCGCTCGAGCGCCAGCAGCACCCGCGAGAGGTGCAGCGGATCGGCGTCGGGGAACACGTAGCGCTCCGAGAACGGTCCCGCCTCGGGATCACCGTGGCGAAGGCGCGCGATCCCGTGGTTGAGCAGGCGGCCGCCGGCCGGCAGGAGCGCGGCGAGCCGCTCGGCGTAGAGGTCGATCCGCTCGGCGCCGACGTGCTCGACCATGCCGATGCTGGCGATCGCGTCGAAGCGCTCGCCGGCGAGGTCGCGGTAGTCCATGACGCGGAACTCCACCCGTTCGCCGATGCCCGCACGCTCGGCCCGCCCGCGCGCGACCCGGGCCTGCGGCTCCGACAGGGTGATGCCGACGACGTCGACGTCGTGGCGGGTCGCGGCGTGGATGGCGAAGCTGCCCCAGCCGCAGCCGATGTCGAGCACCCGCTCGCCGGCGGCGAGCGCCAGCTTCGAGCAGACCAGCTCGAGCTTCTCCTCCTGCGCCTGCTCGAGGGTCTCGGCGCCGCGCGAGAAGATCGCGCAGCTGTAGGTCATCGACTCGTCGAGGAACAGCCCGAAGAACTCGGACGGCAGGTCGTAGTGGTGGCGGACGGCGCGCGCGTCGCGCTCCCTCGTCCGTCGCGTCCCGCGGGGCCGCAGCTCGGCGCGCGGCGGCGCCGGAGGGAGGGTGAGGCCGTTGGCGGCGAGCGCCGCCGCAATCAGCCGCAGCCGCGTCGCGGGCGCGATCGGCGGCGGCTTCCAATCCTCGAGCAGCCGCATGACGAGGTCGAGGTCGTCGACCTCGAGCTCGCCGCTCACGTAGGCCCGGCCGATGCCGAGCTGGCCGGGGGCGCGCAGGGCGTGGGCCACGGCGCGCGGCGAGCGAGCCCGGAAGACCGGACCACCGCCGGCCGTCGGATCGACCCGGCTGCCGTCCCAGAGCTCGATCGTGAACGGCCGGTCGGGAAGCGCGGCGACGAGCTCCCGGCGCAACGGCGAGGTGAACGCGAGCGGCATCGCGGCGTGAGGCTACCCGGCAGACGCCGTCCAACGGACCTGGGTCAGTTTGACCACCATATGTTGCGCTCAGATGACCCAGTTGGCGCCGCCCGCCGACCTGGGTCAGTTTGGCCACCGTATGTTGCGCTCAGATGACCCAGGTGGGTGCCGAGCGGCGCGTCGCGGGCCTCGGGCGCCGACGGCGTGCGCGGGCTCGTTCGGGCTACTTCGGGTAGCCGCTGAGGTTCCGGTGGCCCTCGGCGGTGACGACGACCAGGTCCTCGATCCTCACCCCGAACTCGCCCGGTATGTAGATGCCGGGCTCGACGGTGACGACCTCGCCGGCCCGCAGGACGTCGTCGGAGCGCTTCGACAGGCGCGGCGGCTCGTGAACCTCGATGCCGACCCCGTGCCCGAGTCCGTGACCGAACCGCTCGCCGTAGCCGGCCGCAACGATGTGCTCGCGCGCCGTCGCGTCGGCGGCCC
>DASSEM010000206.1:0-11702 GCA_035695265.1 Solirubrobacterales bacterium | reverse complement strand
GCCCTCGTAGCCGGAGATGACGCCACGGCGCTCGAGCATGTCGATCAACCGCCCCGCCCGCGTGTAGCCGACCCGCAGGCGGCGCTGGATCATCGAGACCGACGCGGTCTCCGTCTCCACGCAGATCCGGATCGCGTCCTCGAGCAGGTCGTCCTCGTCGGGCGAGAACTCGCCGCCGCCATCGCCGTCGACGTCGACGGGCGGCTTCTCGGTGAGCAGCTCCTGATCGAAGCGGGGCTCGCCCTGCTTGGACCAGAACGAGACGACGCGGGCGATCTCCTCCTCGGTGACGAAGGCGCCCTGGACGCGCTGCAGCTTCGACGAGCCGACCGGCCGGAACAGCATGTCGCCCTGGCCGAGCAGCGACTCGGCACCGCCCTGGTCGAGGATCACCCGCGAGTCGACCTGGGAGGCGACCGCGAAGCCGATCCGCGCCGGGATGTTGACCTTGATCGTGCCGGTGATGACGTCGGTCGAGGGTCGCTGGGTCGCGAGCAGGAGGTGGATGCCGACCGCTCGCGACTTCTGGGCGAGGCGGATGATCGAATCCTCGACCTCGCCCGGGGCGACCATCATCAGGTCGGCGAGCTCGTCGATCACGCAGAGGATGTGCGGCAGGGGCGGCTCCCCCTTGCGGGTCCGGATCCGGTTCAGCTCCTCGAGGTTGCGCCCGCGGGCCTCGCCCATGACCGTGTAGCGGGACTCCATCTCGGCGACCAGGTTCTCGAGCACGTTGGCGGCGACGCGGGCGTTGGTGACGACCGGGGTCAGCAGGTGCGGGACCGAGTCGTAGTGGTTGAGCTCGACCTGCTTCGGATCGACGAGGACGAGGCGAAGCTCGTTCGGCGAGGCGTGCAGGAGCATCGAGGTGAGGATCGCGTTGACCGACCCGGACTTGCCGGAGCCGGTGGTGCCGGCGACCAGGACGTGCGGCATCTTCGCCAGGTCCATCGACACGGCATGGCCGGATATGTCCTTGCCGAGCCATGCCAGAAGCGGCGAGCTGCCGTCGGGGCGGCCCTGGTAGATGTCGCCGAGGCGGACCATCCGCCGGCGCGAGTTCGGGACCTCGACGCCGACCGCCTTCTTGCCGGGGATCGGGGCGAGGATGCGGATGTCGGTCGAGGCGAGCGCGTAGGCGAGGTCGTCCTTGAGCTGGGCGATCTTGCCGACCTTCGTGCCCGGCGCGAGCTGCAGCTCGTAGCGGCTCACGTGCGGCCCGGTCACCGTCCCGATCAGCTTCGCCTCGATCTTGAAGTGGCTCAGCACCTCGAGCAGGGCCCGCGCCGTCTTCTCCATCTCGCGGCGGTCGGGGCCGCGGTCGCGCTCGTCGTTGCCGCGCCGGAGCAGCTTGGCGGGCGGGTTGCTGTAGTCGCGCTCCTCCGACTCGGTGATCCCGCCGCGCTTGGCGCCCTGGGGCGTGCGGGTGATCGCGATCTCCTCCTCGACGCCGGAGCCGGGCTCGGACGCCGGTGGCTCAGGCTCCGGCTCCGGTTCGGCGGTGGATCCGGCATCGACAAAGGCCGCTTCCTCCTGCTCGGGCTCCGGCTCGGCGTTCTCCTCGGCCTCGAGCTCGAACTCGTTCGTCTCGGCCTCCTCGCCGAGCGGCATCGTCAGGGGCTCATCCCCGGGATAGTGCTCGGTCGTCCAGCCGTCGCCGACCCGCCCCCCGTCGCGGCGGTCGCGGACCGAGCGCGCCATCTCCCCGGTCGCGTGGCGTGCCCTCGCGGCGGCCTCGGCACCGCTTCCGATCAGCCCGACGAGCGGGCGGCCGCTGAGCAGAAGGATGCCGCTGAGAACGAGGAGGACGGCGATGATGTGGGCGCCGACGGTCTGGAACAGGGTCGTCGTCGCCCAGTACAGGGCCTCGCCGAGGACGCCGCCGTGGCCGGTGAAGAAGTCGGGGTCGAAGAGCTCCCCACGGGCCGGGTGGTCGGCCCCGAGGCCGGCGGTGCTCGCGGCGAACGCCAGGAGCAGGCCGGCGACGAGCAGGATCGCCCCGGCGTTGATCGTGCCCGGGAAGCGGAGAAGCGGCCGGACGACCAGGGCGAGACCGCAGCCGGCGAGGAGCATCGGCACGGCGTAGGCGACCGCGCCGCCGGCCCAGGTCAGGCCAACCTCGAGTCCCGCCCCACCGAGCCCGCCGTCCCAGCCGGCGTAGAGGACGAAGCCGAGGTAGAGCGACGCAGCGAGCAGCCCGAGGCCGATCAGGTCGAGGTGGCGCTGCTCGAGCTCGCGCGGGCGCACGCGCTTGCGCGCGACCGCCCCGCCCCGCTTCGGGGAGGGCTTCCTGCCGCGCGATTTCGATCGCAGGAGTGGGTTCTTTGGCATTCGCCGCTCCCTTCGACGCTCCGATCCGGACCCCTGCGCGAGGCCTGTGCGGCGACCCCCGATCGCGGAGGGCAAGAGCGTGGATCTTTAGAATCGATGCGGTGAGCGACGCCGACACCCTTACCGGCCGCGTCCTGGTGGTCGAGGACGACGAGGACATCGCCGACGTCCTGCGCCGGTCGCTCCGCCAGGAGGGTCACGAGGTCCGAACCGCCGACGACGGGGAGGAGGCGCTTGCGATCGCGTCCGAGTTCGTCCCCGACCTGGTCGTCCTCGACCTCGGGCTGCCGAAGCTCGACGGCGTCGAGGTCTGCCGCAGGCTGCGCGCGGAGGGCGACGTCCCGATCCTGATCCTGACCGCGCGCACCGACACGGGTGACCGGGTCGAGGGGCTCGATGCGGGCGCCGACGACTACCTCGTCAAGCCGTTCGAGCGCGCCGAGCTCCTGGCGCGGATGCGGGCGCTGCTGCGGCGCCGTCCGCCCCGTGGCACCGCGTCGCTCACGGTTGCGGACCTCATGCTCAACCCGGGCACGAGGGAGGTGACGCGCGGGGAGCGTGTCGTCGAGCTCACCAATCGCGAGTTCGAGCTGCTCGAGTTCCTGATGAGGAACGAGCGACTCGTCATCTCCCGGGAGCGTCTCCTGGAGGAGGTCTGGGGCTACGACCCGACCTCGATGACGAACACGATCGACGTCTTCATCAGCAATCTCAGGCGCAAGCTGGAAGAGGGAGGAGAGGAGCGGATCCTGCACACCAAGCGGGGCGCCGGCTACGTGGTCAGGGCGTGAGCCGATGAGCCCGCTGCAGGGACTGAAGAGCCTCTACGCCCGCTCCCGGCGGCTCCCGGTCAGGACCCGGATCGCGATCGTCTCGGCGACCCTGACCGCGGTGATCCTGATCTGCTTCGCCGCCGTGGTCGGCCGCCTCGTCGCCGATCGCCTCCACTCCGACTTCGAGCGCGAGCTGCGGAGCAACGCGACAACCCTGGCCAACGCGATCGCGACCGGCCAGCCGGTCGAGGGCAGCCTCGACGAGTTCGCCCTCGGCGACGCCGAGATCAGGGTCCTCGGCGAGGATGGTCAACCCCTGCCCGGGACCTCACAGGGGCTGCCGCTCGGCCCGCCGAACACCGAGGAGGTGGTCCCGGTTGGCCCGCTGCAGGTCGCGACCGCGCGGATCTACGTTGTAACGCCGGACCTCCTCGCCCCCACCTCTCCGTTCTACGTCCAGTACGCGCGGCCGGAGTCGGCGGTCGACGAGACGATCGGCCGGCTCTGGCTGTTCCTCGGCGCCGGCGTGCTCGTCGGCACCCTGCTCGCCGGGCTCGCCGGGATGGCGGTGGCCAACCGGGCGATGCGGCCGATCGCCAACCTCACCACCGCTGCCCGTGACATCGCCGCGACGCGCGACCCGTCGCTTCGGATCCCTGAGCCGGCGAGCGACGACGAGGTGGCCGAGCTCGCCCGGACCCTCGACCAGATGCTGCGCGGTCTCGACGCCGCCCGCGCCGAGACCGAGACCGCGATGAGGCGCGAGCGCGAGTTCGTCGCCGACGCCTCCCACGAGCTGCGGACGCCGCTGACGAGCATCCTCGCCAACCTCGAGCTGCTCGAGCACTCCCTCGCCGGCGGCGACGAGGACGACGCCGCTGCGGTCGGCTCGGCGCTGCGGAGCTCGAAGCGGATGAACCGGCTCGTCGCCGACCTGCTCCTGCTCGCCCGTGCCGACGCCGGCCGGCCCGGGACCCGCATCGAGTGCGACCTCGCGACGATCGCCGCCGAGGCGCTCGAGGAGGTCACCCCGGTCGCCGACAGTCACCGGCTCACAGCCGACCTCGACGGCTCGATGCCTCTGGTCGGCAACCCGGACGAGCTGCACCGGATGGTCCTCAACCTGCTCGAGAACGCCATCCGCCACACCCCGGCCGGCACCGAGGTCGAGCTCGGGCTCGACCAGCGCGACGGCGAGGCGCTCCTCACCGTGAGCGACGACGGCCCCGGCCTCCCGGAGGGCATGGAGTCGCAGGTCTTCGAGCGCTTCGTCCGCGGCGAGGGCCCGGCTGACCGCAGCGCCCGTAACGGCACCGGCACCGGGCTCGGACTCTCGATCGTCCGTGCCGTCGCGGTCTCCCACGGCGGTGACGTCACGGCGGCTAGCGCCGGCGCCGGCGGTGCCCGCTTCGAGGTCCGGATCCCGCTCGCCACGGGCACAACGGCGGCTTGAACGAATTCTTCGCCACCCTTGACCGGCGCTTTAGGGACGGGGACGAATATCTCCCTGGACGAGACAACAGCCGCCCCGATCCTCCCCATACAGATCGATCGAGGCGGCACCCGATTGGCCAGCCTGAGCCAATTGCGAACCCGCCGGATCCCCCTCCCTGATCCGGCGGGTTCTTCTTTGGCGGCCCCGGAGGCCGCTGCTCGGCGTCATCGTCGGCTCACGCCGATCCGCCAGCGTTGCCTGGACGGTGGTTTGGGCGGAGGGGAAGCTTGCGGGCCCGGAACGGTCAGTGGATGGGATTTGGTGCTCTATGCGCCCACAATCCCCGCCACTGGGTCCGCAAGCTGGGCGCAAGCCTCGAATCCCTCCCCTCACCAGCCGAACCGACGACCAGGCAACGGTGGGAGCTCGGCGGGAGCCGAATGTCGACCTAAACCTCGATCACGACCGGGACGACCATCGGCCGGCGCTTGAGGCGCTTGAAGACGAAGGTCGCGACCGCGTCGTGGACGTCCTGGCGGAGCAGGGCCGGCTCGCGGACGTGACCCCTGAGCCCGTCCTCCAGCTTGTCCTCGACGACGTCGGCGAGCTCGTCGACGAGGAGCTCGGTGTCGGCGCCGGAGGGCATCGGGACGCCACGGAAGCTGATCTCGGGATCGGCGGCCACCTCGCCGTCCTCGATCGACACGGTCGCGACGACGATCACGAGCCCATCGGCCGACAGCGTCCGGCGGTCGCGGAGCGCGGCGTCGTCGGGCTCGCCGAGGTCGAGGCCGTCGACGAAGATCATCCCGGCGCCGATGTCGTCGCCGAGCCGGGCGCCGTCACGGTCGATCTCGAGCGGGACGCCGTTTCGGGAGCGGAAGATCCGCTCGCTTTCGATCCCGACCGACTCCGCGAGGCCGGCGTGCAGACGGATCCGCTTGTAGTCGCCGTGCATCGGCATCACGTAGCGCGGCTGAGTCAGGTTGAGCATCAGCTTCATGTCCTCCTGATAGCCGTGGCCGGAGGCGTGGATCGGGGCATCGGCGGCGGTGATCACGCGGGCGCCGATCTCGAAGATCCGGTCCACGGTCTCGTTCACCGAGCGCTCGTTGCCGGGCACCGGCGTGGCCGAGAAGACGACCGTGTCGCCGGAGTGCAGGTCGACGTCGCGGTGCTCGCCGTGGGCCATCCGCCGCAACGCCGACAGCGGCTCGCCCTGGCTGCCGGTCGACACCGCGACCACCTCCTCGTCCGGGTGGTCCTCGATCTCCCGCGGCTGGATCAGCAGGTCGTCGGGCGCGTTGGCGATCCCCAGGTTCGAGGCGATGTTGAAGTTCTTCCGCATCGAGCGGCCCACCAGCGCCACCTTGCGCCCGAGCTGCTCGGCGGCGTCGACGACCTGCTGGACGCGGTGCACGTTCGACGCGAAGCAGGTGACGATGATCCGCCCCTCGCAGCGCGAGAAGGTCTCGAGCAGCGCCGGGCCGACGCTCGCCTCCGACATCGCCACCCCGGGCCGGTCGGCGTTGGTCGAGTCGCCGCAGAGACAGAGCAGCCCCTCGTCGCCGAGTCGCGCGAGGCGGGCGAAGTCGGCCGGCCGGCCGTCGACCGGCGTCTGGTCGAACTTGTAATCGCCGGTGACCATGATCGTGCCGAGCGGGGTGGTGATCGCCACCGCGCATGCGTCGGGGATCGAGTGCGACATGTGGATCAGCTCGATCTCGAAGTCCCCGGCCGCCACCGGATTCCCCGGGGCGAGGTCGCGCAGCGGCACGTCCTTGAGCTTGTGCTCCTCGAGCTTCGAGCGGACCATTCCGATCGTCAGCCGGCCGCCGTAGATCGCCGGCGGGATCCCGATCTCGCGGAGCACGTACGGAAGCGCCCCGACGTGGTCCTCGTGGCCGTGGGTGAGGACGATCGCCTCGATGTCGTCGAGGCGGCCGCGCAGGTAGGAGAAATCGGGCAGGACGAGATCGATTCCGAGCATCTCCGCGGTCGGGAACATCAGCCCGGTGTCGACGATCACGATCCTGCCGTCGTACTCGACGACGGTCATGTTCTTGCCGATCTCGCCGAGCCCGCCGAGCGGCAGGATCCGCAGGGTTCCGCTCACGCCAGGACCTCGAGCCCGACCCGCTCGAGCGCCGCGCGGACGACCGCGCGCTGCCCCTCGTCGAGCGGGACCATCGGCAGCCGCAACCGCTCCGAGCAGATGCCGAGCATCTGCAGCGCCGCCTTCAGCGGCATCGGGTTCGTCGTCACCGCGAGGGCGTCGTACAGGGGCTGGAGCTCGACTTCGATGGAGCGGGCGCCGTCGAGGTCGCCGGCCAGGAAGCGCTCGTGGATCGCCGCCATTCGCGGGCCGACGAGGTGGGAGGCGACGGTGATCCCGCCGGTTCCGCCGAGCTCGAGACAGCGCAGGAAGACCGCGTCGTTGCCGGCCAGGACCTCCAACCCGTCGATCGGTCCGAGCTCGGCGTCGTTGGCCTGCTTGACGGCGACGACGTTGTCGATCTCCGCGAGCTCCGCGAGCTCGGCCGGCGGAAGGTTGACGACGGTGCGCGCCGGGATGTTGTAGACGATGATCGGCTTCTCGGTGGCCGCTGCCACCGCCTCGACGTGCGCCCTGACCCCGGCCGGGTTCGGCTTGTTGTAGTAGGGCGTGACGACGAGCATCGCATCGGCGCCGGCCTCGTCGGCGGCCTGCGTCAGCCCGACCGAGTGACGGGTGTCGTTGGTGCCGGTGCCGCAGACGAGCTGGGCCCCCTCCCCCACCTCGGCGCGGACCGCCCGCAGCAGATCGATCTGCTCGTCGTCGGTGAGGGTCGCCGCCTCGCCGGTCGTGCCGGCGACGACGAGCCCGGCGGAGCCGTTGTCGAGCAGGTGGGAGGCGAGCCGCCCGGCCGCCGCGTGATCGACCTCACCGCCCTCTCCGAACGGCGTCGCCATCGCGGTGATGACACCGTTGAACGTGCTCATGGCGGTCAGGTTATCCCGCCGCCGCGAAGACCGGAGGCGTCCGCTCCGTCCAGGGTGCCGCGCGCTCGAGCTGGGCCGCGATCCTGACGAGCAGGTCCTCGCGCCCGAACGGCGCCACGAACTGAACGCCGACGGGCACCCCATCGTCGGTCCAGTGCAGCGGCACGTTGATCGCCGGCTGGCCGGTCAGGTTGAAGAGCGCCGTGAAGGCTCCCGAGGGCAGGCAGCGTTGATAGGCGGCGAGGTCGGGCTGGGAGGTGTCGATCTCGCCGAGCTTCGGCGCGACCTCGGCCATCGTCGGCGTCAGGAGGAGGTCGTAGCCGCTCTCGAACCAGGCGGCGACCATCCGCGCCATCGCCTGGTGGAGCCCGACGTCGAGCAGGTAGCGGGCGCCGTCACGCTCGTGGCCGATCGTGGCCATGTCCCAGGTGAGCTTCTCGACGTCGGCCTCGGTGACCGGCCGGCCGAGCAGCATCCCGAGCTGGGTCAGGGTCGCGGCCTGACCGGCCGCCCACCGGGTCAGGAAGCTCTCCTCGAGGTCGGGCGCGCCCTCTCCCGTCGGCAGCGTGTCGGCGATCGAGCCGTCGCCGATCGAGTGGCCGAGCGATTCGACGAGCTTCGCGGCGGTGGCGACCGCCTCCCGGCACGGCGCCTCCACCTCGACGCCCTCGATCAGGGAACGTTCGAGAACGCCGACGCGAAGCCCGCCGCTCTCGTCCTCGAGCTCGTCGGCGTAGGGACGAAGGGGGGCCGGCGCGACGTATGGATCGCCGGGAGCCGGCCCGTGGACGGCATCGAGCAGCCGCGCGGTGTCCCGCATCGTCCTCGAGACGCAGAGCTCGACGGTCACCCCCGACATGACGTCGCCGACCAGCGGTCCCTCGCTGATCCGCTGGCGGGTCGGCTTGAGGCCGACGAGGCCGTTGTTGGAGGCGGGGATCCGGATCGATCCGCCGCCGTCGTTGGCGTGTGCCATCGGCACGATCCCGGCGGCAACGGCAGCCCCCGAGCCGCCGCTCGACCCGCCCGGCGAGCGGCTCGTGTCCCAGGGATTCTTCGTCGCGCCGTAGGCGGCGGGCTCGGTCGTCGCCACGATCCCGAGCTCCGGCGTGTTCGTCTTCCCGATCTCGATCAACCCGGCGGCGCGGAAGCGCTGCGCCAGGGTCGTGTCTACGGGCGAGGCGAAGCCCGCCTCCTTGAGCACCTTCATGCCCATGTGCATCGGCTCGCCCGCGAAGGTGGCGCCGAGGTCCTTGAGCAGGAACGGCACGCCCCGGAAGGGGCCGTCGGGAACGTCACCCTCCGCCGCATCCCGCGCTGCGGCCGAGAGATCGTGGATGACCGCGTTGATCTCCGGGTTGACCCGCTCGGATCGCGCGATCGCGGCCTCGACGAGCTCCGCCGGGCTGGCCTCGCCGGAGCTCACCAGCTCCGCCTGGGCGGTCGCGTCCATTCGTGCAAGCTCGTCGCTCAAGTCGGGTCCTTTCCGGGAGGTGCGGCGCGCCGAACCCTAGTCGAGCAGCGCCTCGAGCCCGATCGTCAGCGGCTCCGGCAGCGAGCCCACCCGGCGGCAGGCGAGGAGCACGCCGGGCATGAAGGAGCTCCGGTCGATCGAGTCGTGGCGGATCGAGAGCGTCTGCCCCTCGCCGCCGAAGATCAGCTCCTGGTGGGCGACCAGGCCGGGCAGCCGCACCGAGTGGATCGGCTCATGGACGTGGGCGCCGGCGGCGGCGAGCAGCTCGGCGGTGCGCGCGGCGGTGCCGGAGGGCTTGTCGAGCTTGCGATCGTGGTGGAGCTCGACGATCTCCACCTCGGGCATGTGCGCGGCGACGCGCTGACCGAGCTCCATCATCAGGACCGCCCCGATCGCGAAGTTCGGCGCGACGAAGGCGCGCCCGCCCTCTCCCCCGTCCCAGTGGTCGGCGGCGCACTTCGCGAGCTTGTCGATGTCGAAGCCGGTGGTGCCGATGACGACGCTGACTCCGGCGTGCAGGCACTGGTGCGCGTTCGGCAGGGCCTGATCGGGGACGGTGAAGTCGACGACGACGTCGGCCCCGTCGAGGACCTCGCCGATCGCGGTGTCGAGCGCCGGGTCCGCGCGGCCGGACAGCTCGAGGCCCGGGGCGGCCTCGACGGCGTCGCACACCGTCGCCCCCATCCGGCCCGCGGCGCCCGCGACGGCGACCCTGAGCGGGCCGGTCATCAGGCCGCCAGCGCCGGGCTGATCGGCGTGACCGCCTCGCGGAAGCAGCCCTCGTCGGCGCCGATGCAGGCTGCTGAGATCCGCTCCGGCGAATAGAGCTCGGCGGCGAGGGCGGCGACATCGTCGATCGTGACCGCGTCGATCTTCGCGATCAGCTCGTCGATGTCGAGCAGCGGCAGGTCGAAGAGGATGGCGGCGGCGTTCCGGCTCATCCGTGCCGACGTCGACTCGAGCACGAGGACGGTTCGTCCCTTGACGTGCTCCTTGGCGCGCTCGAGCTCGGCCGGTTCCACCGGCGTCGACCGCAGCGACTCGAGCTCGGCGGCGATCACCTCGCAGGCCTCCGCGACGTTGTCCTCGCGGGTCCCGACGTACATCGCCACCGTCCCCTGATCGGCGAACTGCGAGGAGTAGGAACCGACCGAGTAGGCCAGCCCGCGCTTCTCGCGAACCTCGCGGAACAGCCGCGAGGAGCTCGAGCCGCCGAGGATCGTGTCGAGCACGTTGAGGGCCCAGCGGCGCTCGTCGCCGCGGCTGATCCCGGGCGCGCCGAGGCAGACGTGGTACTGCTCGGTCTCCTTCGGGTAGAAGCAGAGCCGCCCGGTCGTGGCCGCCGCGGCGCCGTTCGAAGCCCCGGCCTCGCCGCGCCGTGGTTGCAGGTGCTCGGCGGCGAGCTCCACGAGGCGCTCGTGCTCGAGGCTGCCGCTCGCCGAGACGACGATGTTCGAGCTCACGTAGCGGCTCTGGTGATAGGCGGCGATGTCCGGCACGGGGATCGAGCCGATCACCTCGGCGGTGCCGAGGATTCGCCGGCCGAGCGGCGCGTCGCCGTAGATCGCATCGGCGAGGACGTCGTGGACCCGGTCGGAGGGCTCGTCCTCGTACATCGCGATCTCCTCGATCACGACCTGCCGCTCGGAGTCGATGTCGGGGAAGGTCGGCGCCAGGAACATCTCCGCGAGCAGGTCGAGGGCCCTTTCGGTGTGCTCGTCGAGGAACCGGGAGTAGAGCTGGGTGGTCTCCTTGCTGGTCGCCGCGTTCGTCGCGGCGCCGAGCCCGTCGAAGTACTCGGAGATCTCGATCGCCGAATACCGCTCGGTGCCCTTGAACAGCAGGTGCTCGAGGAAGTGCGAGACGCCGGCCTGAGCCGGCGTCTCGTCGCGCGAGCCGGTTCGGACCCAGAGCCCGAGGGCGACCGAGCGGACCGCGGGGACCCGCTCGGTGACGACCCGCAGGCCGCCGTCGAGCTCGGTCAGCTCGACGCCTTCGGGTAGGGCCACCGCCACGCTCCTGTCTCTAGTCGCGGCGCCGGCGCTCGCGGTCACCGCCGCGGCGCTCGCCGCGACCGCCGCGATCGCGGCCACGACCGCCACGGTCGCCACCGCCGCGGCGCGGGCCCCGGTCGCCGCTGCCGACGGCCGCGAGCTCGTCCTTCGACTTGCCGGCGATCGCCGGGTCGTCGGAGCGGCGCAGGCCGATCCGACCGCGCTCGCGGTCGACCTCGACCACGGTCACGTCGAGCTCGTCGCCCTGGCTGAGCACGTCCTCGACGGTCTCGACCCGCTCGCCCGGCTTGACCGCCGAGATGTGCAGGAGGCCGTCGGTGCCCTTGACCAGCTCGACGAAGGCGCCGAAGGTGGTCGTCTTGACGACCTTGCCCTTGAACGTGTCGCCGACCTCGGCCTCGCGGGTCATCGCCTCGATCTGCTTGATGCAGCCCTCGACGAGCTCGCCGTTGGCGGCGTAGACGCGGATCGTGCCGTCGTCCTCGACGTCGATCTGTGCCTCGAACTCCTCCGAGAGCCCGCGGATCGTCTCGCCGCCCTTGCCGATCACCGCGCCGATCTTCTCGGGATCGATCTTGATCGACTCGATCCGCGGCGCCGTGGGGCTGAGCTGCTCGCGCGGTCCGTCGATCGCCTCGGCCATCTTGCCGAGGATGAAGAGCCGGCCCTGGCGGGCCTGCTCGAGCGCCTCG
>DASSEM010000205.1:0-11499 GCA_035695265.1 Solirubrobacterales bacterium | reverse complement strand
GGTGATCGCCGCGACTTTCCCGTCCAGTTGGCCCACGGAACGAGCCTAACTGCTTGCAGCAAGCAGCAAGCAGCAAGCGGGCTTCGGGTCCGACGCTGCTAGCTGCGAGCGAGCGAAGTGAGCGGGCTGTGCGCTGCCTGCTACGGCCCGGGCGGGAACGGGGAGGCGGCCGAGGCCGCATCAGCCGCGACCGTCTCCGCCTCGCGCACCGCCGCCCCCTCGAGGGCGTTGGCGAGGGCGCGAACGTAGGCCTGGGCCGAGGCCTCGATGATGTCCGTCGAGACCCCCTGGCCGCTGGCCAGACGGCCGTGAGCTCGGAGCATCACCGTGACCTCGCCGAGCGCGTCGTCGCCCTCGCCGACCGCGGCGACCAGGTACTGGCTGAGCTCGCAACGCGTGTGGACGGCGGCCTGGATCGCGCCGAAGACGGCGTCGACGGGACCGTCGCCGCCCGACTCGCCCGTTGCCTCCTCGCCGGACGGGGTCGTAACGCCGACCCGTGCCAGCGGCTTGCGCCTCGTGCCGGCCTCGACCTCGAACCAGGCGAGCTCGTACTTCTGCGATGCCTCGCGCATCTCGTCGGAGACGATCGCCTCGAGGTCGAGCGCGGTCACCTGCTTCTTCTTGTCAGCGAGCTCCTTGAAGCGCTTGAACGCCTGGTTGAGCGCATTTCCCTCGACCACGAAGCCGAGCTGCTCGAGCGCGTCCTTGAGCGCATGGCGGCCGGAGTGCTTGCCGAGCACGATCTGGTTCGAGTCGAGGCCGACGTCGCGCGCGTCCATGATCTCGAACGTGGTCCGCTCCTTGAGGACGCCGTCCTGGTGGATGCCGGACTCGTGCGCGAACGCGTTGCGACCGACGATGGCCTTGTTCGGCTGGATGACGTAGCCGGTGAAGCGCGAGACCATCCGGCTCGTCCGCGCGAGCTCGGTCGTCTCGAGGCCCGTGTCGAAGCCATGATCGCCGCGGCGCGTGCGCAGCAGCATCACGATCTCCTCGAGCGAGCAGTTGCCCGCCCGCTCACCGATCCCGTTGACCGCGCACTCGACCTGGCGGGCGCCGGCCTGGATCCCGGCGAAGGAGTTCGCCACCGCCAGCCCGAGGTCGTCGTGGCAGTGGACCGACAGGCGCACGTTCGCCAGCTCGGGCAGGAGCTCGTAGAGGCGCCGCAGGTAGGCGGTGTACTCGGCCGGCGTCGTATACCCGACCGTGTCGGGGACGTTGATCACCCCCGCCCCCTCGGCGATCGCGATCCCGCAGACCTCAGCGGTGAACTCGACGTCCGCTCGGGTCGCGTCCATCGGCGAGAACTCGACGTCGTCGCAGAGCTCCCGCGCGTGGGCGACGGCGGCGCGCGCCTGGCCGCGAACGTCGTCGCGATCGGTCCGGAGCTGGTGCTCGATGTGGATGTCGGAGGTCGAGATGAACGTGTGGATGCGCGGTCGCTCGGCGTCCTTGATCGCACCCCAGGCGGCGTCGATGTCGCCCTTCTGGGTTCGCGCCAGCCCGCAGACCACCGGTCCCGTGACGGTCCGCGAGATCGCCTCGACGGCCTCGAAGTCGCCGGGAGACGTGATCGGGAAGCCGGCCTCGATCACATCGACGCCGAGGCGGGCGAGCTGGCTTGCGATCTCGACCTTCTCCTGCGTGTTGAGCGAGATGCCGGGTGACTGCTCGCCGTCGCGGAGCGTCGTGTCGAAGATCTCGACCCGCTCGTACTCCCCCGTCGTCCCAGTTCGATCAGCGCCCATCGCTGACTCCTTCTCTCTCGTTCTCCGGATTCCCTCTGTCTCTTGCGGCTGACGCGCCGCCCAGCGCTATTCCCCCCGGAGGGGGAGGAGAAGGAGAAGCGCGAGGCTGGTCGGCCGGAAGGTCATCCGGCAGGGACTCTAGCGGACGCGGGGAACTGTGCAAGGACCAGGAAGGCCGCTCCCCATGAATCGCGACCCGATCAACCCCCAGGCGGTGTTCAGGATCGTCGCCGTGGCGCTCCTGACCATCGCCGCGGCCGCCCTCATCGGCCTCGTCGTCGTCAAGGTGGACACGACGATCCGCTGGCTTATCACCGCGATCTTCCTGGCGCTGGTGCTCGCCCCCGCGGTCGAGCTGATCGGCCGGGTCAGCGTCCGCGGCCGCCATGCGCCGCGCTGGCTCGCGATCCTGACCACGTTCGTGCTCGCGTTCGTCGCGCTCGGCTTCATCGTCCTCAGCGTGATCCCGCCGATGGTCGACGAGGTCGAGCAGGTCGGATCGCTCGGCCCCGAGTACATCCGCGACGCCGAGGAATGGGCCAACGACAGCGACCAGTTCCGGGACCTGAACGAGCAGTACCACCTGACCGCCACCCTGAAGTCACAGGTGAGCGGCCTTCCCGGCGAGTTCTCGAGCGCCGCGAGCGAGCTCGAGTCGTTCACGGTCAGCCTGCTCAAGCACCTCGTCAGCGCTGTATCCGTGATCGTCCTCGCGTTCTTCCTGCTGCTCGAGGGCCCGCGGATCCTCGATCGCATCCTGACCTGGATCGGAGGCCGTCACGAGGAGCGCGGCCGCGACATCGCCGCCGGCATCTACGGCGTCGTGCGCGGCTACGTGACCGTGAACCTGACGCTGGCGATCGCCGCCGGCCTGTTCGCCTGGGGGATGCTCGAGCTGCTCGGGGTCGACCTCGCGGTGCCGTTGGCGATCCTCGTCGCGCTGCTCGACCTGGTCCCCCTGATCGGCCTCACGATCGGCGGCATCGTCGTCGCGCTTGTCGCCGCGCTGCACTCGTTCCCCGACGCGATGATCATCTGGATCGTCGCCTTCCTGATCTACCAGCAGCTCCAGGACCGCGTCGTCCAGCCACTGCTCTACGGCCGCGCCGTCAAGGTCAACCCGCTGATCGCGATCGTCGTCCTCTTCATGGGCGCGCAGATCGCCGGGATCCTCGGTGCGCTGATCGCGATCCCGGTCGCCGCGTCGATCGCGGTCGTCTTCAAGGTCTACCGGCGCGACCGCGGTGACGACGCCGCGACCGAGCCGGCCGTCACGAGCGGCACGCAGCCCGCCTAAACATCCAGGCGTCAGGGACGGCTCGCGCCGTCCGCCCCCCCACTTCGATCGCGGCGCAGCGACTCGCGCACGTGACGGAGCGAGGGCACGTGAGGCGGCTCCAGCATCCGGCGGCCCTCGAAGCGGGCGCGGGCGCGCTCCCGCTTGTGCTCGCTGCGATAGAACAGCCGCGCCCAGGGGGAGGTCGGGCGCCCGAGCCGAAACGCGCCGATCAGCGACAGGAACGGGACGACGAGGCCCAGCAGCGCGATCCCGAACTTCTCCTTTGCACAGTTGACGACCGCGAGGACGAGGCCCCCGACCCCGATGAAGCCGAGCACCGCGTGGACGACCACGGCGACCTCCTCGGCCGCGTCGACCCAGATCGTGAACCCGAGCACCCCGAAGCTGGCGATGATTCCGGCGACGATCACCGCATCGATCGACTTGCGGCCCTCGGCCGACCAGTAGACGTCCTTGAGCTCCAGCCAGAGCGCGAACTCGTCGAGGGTGAGGCCGGTGCCGATCCCGAAGGCCGCCGCGACGATCTCCCGCCCCGGCGGCTCGGGGGCGATCACGATGCCCACCCAGCCCGCGATCATCAGCAGCACGATCCCCCAGACGAGGTGGTGGATGTGCGTGCCGCCGACCTCGACGTTGCCGGGCCACCAGCTCACCTGGGCCCGGATCATGTGCGCGCTCGTGCGGATGAACGCGAAGGTGCCGAGGAAGAAGGCGAGGTAGATGAACGCCGGCAGCTTGTGCGCGTCGACGATGTGCTCGTCGAAGAAGCTGCCGAGCGATGCCGGGTCGATGGCGCTCACGGGACTCGCATGAGGACCTAGAAGTCGATCGCCCGGCCGGCGTGGAAGTCGTCGCGGTTGGTGATCTCGGCGACGACCTCCGCCGGGACCGGGGCGTCCGCGGTCAGAGCCATGACCGCCTCGGGAGCGCCTTCCTCGGCGCCGACCGCGGCCGAGACGATGTTCGCGCCGTGCTCGCCGAAGGTCGAGCCGACGAGCCCGATCATTCCCGGCTTGTCGTCGTAGCGGAAGACGACGATGTGGTCGGCGAAGGGCAGGTAGAAGTCCTGACCCCAGGCGCGAACCAGGTAGGGGTCGTTGCGGGGGCCGACGCCGGTGCCCGCGACCTCGACGGTTTCGCCGCCGGACTCGATCCGGACGGTGACCAGCTCGGTGAAGTCGGGCGAGAGGCTGTCGTTGGTCTCGACGAGGTCGATGCCGCGGTCCTCGGCGACCGTCGGGGCGTTGACGAGGTTGACCGGCTCCTCGGTATGGCCCGAGAGGATGCCGACCAGGGTGGCGATCCCGAGCAGCCGCGTGTCGTGCTCGGCCAGGCGGCCGCGGATCTCGACCTCGACCCGGTCGACCGACCCGTTCCCGAGCCCCTGCGCCAGCCGCCCGAGCTTCTCGCAGAGCGGCACGAACGGCGCCAGCGCCTCCATCGTCTCGGGCCGGACGGCGGTGATGTTGACCGCGTTGGTGACGACGCCGCCGCTCAGCGCCGCGGCGATCTGCTCCGCGGTGACCGTGCCGGCCCGGTCCTGCGCCTCGGCGGTGGAGGCGCCGAGGTGCGGCGTGACCACGACGTCATCGCGGCCGAACAGCGGATGGTCGGTGAGCGGCTCGGAGGGGAACACGTCGAGCGCTGCGCCGGCGACCTTGTCGCCCCCGAGCGCCGCCTCGAGCGCCTCGAGGTCGATCAATTCGCCGCGCGCGCAGTTGACGATCCTCACCCCGTCCTTCATCCTCGCGAGCGCTTCGGCATCGATCCAGTCGACCGTCTCCGGAGTCTTCGGGAGGTGGATCGTGATCAGGTCGGAGCGCCCGTAGAGCTCGTCGATGTCGACGCCCTCGACGCCGAGCTCGCGGAAGCGCTCGGCGGACACGAACTTGTCGAAGGCGAGCACGTCCATGTCGAAGGCGAGCGCGCGTCGGGCGACGAGCTGTCCGATCCGGCCGAACCCGATCACCCCGAGGGTCTTGCCGTAGAGCTCGTGGCCGCCGAAGCGGGAGCGTGCCCACTCGCCGTCGGCCAGGGTGGCGTGCGCCTGCGGCACGTTGCGGAACAGGGCGAGGGCGAGGGCGAGGGTGTGCTCGGCGGCGGCGACCGAGTTCGACTCGGGGGCGTTGGCGACGATGATGCCGCGCTTGGTCGCGGCCTCGATGTCGACGTTATCGACGCCGGTGCCGGCACGGCCGATCGCCCGCAGCCGCGTTGCCTGGCCGATCAGCTCGGCGGTCATCTTCGTCGCCGAGCGGATCAGGATCGCATCGAACTCGCCGATCCGCCGCTCGAGCTCGCCGTCCGGCCAGTCGGTGCCGACCTCGACGTCGAAGCGCTCGCGCAGCAGCTCGACGCCGGCGTCGGCGATCTTCTCCTTGACCAGGACCTTCGGCCTGGCCGCCATCACGCCCGCACTCCATCGTGGTTGCCGATCAACCAGTCGATCGACGCTGTGAGAGCCTCCAGGTCCGAGGTCTCGATCCCGGGGAACATGCCGATCCGCAGTTGGGTGCGGCCGAGCGTCCGGTATGGCTCGGTGTCGACGATCCCGTTCGCCCGCAGCGCCGCGGCGACGGCCCCCGCGTCGATCGCGTCGGAGAAGTCGATCGTAGCCACCACCGGCGAGCGCTTCGCCGCATCGGCGACGAACGGGGTCGCGAACTCGGATCCCTCAGCCCATTCGTAGACGTGATCCGCGTTGGCGCGCGAGCGACCGACACACCATTCGAGGCCGCCGTTGCTCAGCATCCACTCGAGCTGGTCGGCGAGCAGGATCAGCGTGGCGAGCGCCGGCGTGTTGTAGGTCTGGTCCTTGCGCGAGTTCTCGAGCGCCGTGGTCAGCGCCAGGAACTGCGGCTGCCAGCGTCCGGCGGCCCCGTCGAGCTCACCGATCCGCTCGATCGCCGCCGGGCTGAGCAGCGCCAGCCACAGGCCCCCATCCGAGCCGAAGCCCTTTTGCGGGGCGAAGTAGTAGGCGTCGGCCTCGGCGACGTCGACCGCCAGGCCTGCGGCACCGGAGGTGGCATCAATGACGACGAGCGCGCCGTCCGCCCCCGACGGGCGCACGACCGGCACGACGACGCCGGTGGAGGTCTCGTTGTGGGCCCAGGCGATGACGTCGGCGGCGGGATCGGCGCGCGGCTCGGGGGCGTCGCCGGGCTCCGCCTCGACGATGATCGGGTCCGCGATGAACGGCGCGGCCGCCACCACCCTGGCGAACTTCGAGGAGAACTCCCCGTAGGCCAGGTGCAGGGAGCGCTCGCGGATCAGGCAGGCCGCAAGGGCATCCCAGAAGGCGGTGGTGCCGCCATTTCCGAGCACCACCTCGTAGCCCTCGGGAGCCCCGAACAGCTCGGCGATCCCGGTCCGGACGCCGCCGACGAGCTCGCGAACCGGCGCCTGACGGTGCGAGGTCCCGATCAATGCACCCGCGCCGGCGAGCCGCGCCAGGGCATCGGGACGGACCTTCGATGGGCCGCAGCCGAAGCGGCCGTCGGCGGGCTTGAGCTCGTCCGGAATCCGGACCGCGGTGCTATCGGTGCGAGCCATGGGCCGCGACAGGTTACGGCCTCGCCCAGTCGCCGCCCGTCATGATCCGCGAGGGATCCGGTGGTCCCCATATATTCCGCCCGAATCCAGGCAACCACGAGGGGAGCAACGAGTAATGAACCCGATCCGATTCGAGGCCGACTACGCCGACGCGAGGGACCGCCTGACCGTGTTCTTCCGGCTGATCGTCGCGATCCCCTGGTACATCTGGCTGAGCCTCTACGGGATCGTCGCGATGCTCGCCTCGATCGGCGCCTGGTTCGCGATGATGTTCACGAAGCGCTACCCGTCGGGGCTGTACGACTTCGTCGCCGGCTACATCAAGCTGAGCGCCCAGGTCAACGGCTTCATCCTCCTCGTCACCGACGAGTGGCCGCCGTTCATGCCCGACCGCGACGACTACCCGGTCCGGGTCGAGGTGGCGCCGCAGCAGGTCGAGTACAGGCGCGCGCAGACGTTCTTCAAGTACATCCTCAGCTTCCCGCAGCAGGTGATCCTCTTCGGCCTCGCCTACGTCTTCATGGGGGCCGCGTTCATCGCCTGGTGGCGGATCCTGTTCACGGGCAGGCAGTCGGCGACGATGCACGATGCGCTGCGCGTGTCGCTCGCGTACAGCACGCGGGCGGGCGCGTTCCTGCTGCTCTTGACCGAGGTCCACCCGCGGCTGCTCGACCTGCCGCCGCAGTCCTACCCGGCCGACGCCCCGGCGCTGCCGGGCCCGGCGCAGCTTCCGGTCAACGAGGCGCCGCTGCCGGCCCAGACCGCGGTCGACGAGCGACCCCCGCCCCCACCCCCACCGCCGGCGGCGAGCTGAGCGTGGGCTCCGACTCCCAGGTCGAAAGCGGCGACGGCTGGTCCGTCGCGGCGATCGACCGGCTCGGTGAGGGCCCCGGGTTCCGGAAGATCCGCCGCGAGCTCGGCGTCACGGAGTTCGGGGTCAACGCGATCGTGATCCCGGCCGGCTACGACACCGGCGCCCACTACCACGAGACCCAGGAGGAGCTCTACGTCGTCCTCGAGGGCAGCGTGGAGATCCGCTTCGGCGACGGGACGACGCACCTGCTCGGCCCCGGTGGCCTGGCCCGCGTCGCCGCGCCCGTGCACCGGGCGCTCAAGAACGTCGGCGAGAGCGAGGCGACCTACGTGGTCGTCGGCGCCAAGGGCGGTTACGTCGGCCGTGACGGCCGCGAGGGCGACGCCTAGGTCTAGAAGATGTCGTAGCCCGCGATGGCGAGCGAGAAGCCGCGCCCGGTCTCGACGTCGCGGCAGGTCATCCCCGACTCCTCGCTCTCGCAGCGCAGCAGGCCCGCGGCGATCGAGCTGCCGTAGTCGAGCTCCTCGCCGCCGCCGATTGCCGTGTCGCCGGCGCACACGAACGCGGCGCGGCCGCCGGCGCGAAGCTCGATCCCCTGGCCGAAGTCGAGCTCGCAGCCGGCGGGCGCGGCCGGCGGATCCCAATCGCGGTCGTCGATGTCGCAGCGGACGCTGCGCAGGTCGATGTAGCAGCCGATGTTGCCGCTCGGCGAGCTGAACGACGTGAGCTCGTCGACCGTACGGTCCGCCGGCGGCGTGGCTCCGTCGACGCCCGTCCCGGCGCCGGCATCGCCGGACGTCGGGGTGGTGGCGGGCGGACCCGGCGCGGGTCCGGAGGAGACGGTGTCGGTGACGGTCACCGTGGCATCGTCGCCGCCACAGGCTCCAAGCGCGAGCGCGGCCGCCACGAGCAGCGGCGCGAGGCCGGCACGCGCCGCGGCCGGCATGCTCAGCCCTGGATCCAGGGCATCATCGCGCGCAGATCGCCCCCGACCTGCTCGATCTGCTTGCCCTTCGCCTCGCTGCGCAACCGGTCGAAGCTCTCGCCGCCGGCGCGGTTCTCGGCGATCCACTCGCGGGCGAACTCGCCGGACTGGATGTCGGCGAGGATCTGGCGCATCGCCTGGCGGGTCTCGTCGGTGATGACCCGCGGGCCGCGGGTCATGTCGCCGTACTCGGCCGTGTTCGAGATCGAGTGACGCATGCCCTGCAGGCCCTTCTCGTACATGAGGTCGACGATCAGCTTCAGCTCGTGTAGGCACTCGAAGTAGGCGAGCCGAGGGTCGTACCCGGCTTCGACCAGCGTCTCGAAGCCGGCCTGGACCAGCTCGCTGGTGCCGCCGCAGAGCACCGCCTGCTCGCCGAACAGGTCGGTCTCGACCTCATCCTTGAAGGTCGTTTCGATCACTCCGGCCCTGGTCCCCCCGATGCCCTTCGCGTATGCGAGGACGAGGTCGCGGGCGTCGCCGCTCTCGTCGGCGTGAACCGCCATCAGGCACGGCACCCCGCGGCCTTCGTCGAATTGGCGACGCACGAGGTGGCCCGGGCCCTTCGGGGCGACGAGGCCGACATCGACGCCGGGCGGCGGCTCGATCTGGTCGAAGTGGATCGCGAACCCGTGGGCGAACATGAGCAGGTTGCCGGGAGCGATGCCGTCGGCGATGTCGGACGCCCAGATCTCGGCCTGCTTCTCGTCGGGCAACAGGATCATCACGACGTCGCCGCGGCTGGCGGCATCGGCCACGTCGAGCACTTCGAGACCGGCGGCCTCGGCATCGGCCCGGCTCGCCGAGCCGGGCCGGAGGCCGACGACGACGTCGATGCCGGAGTCCTTCAGGTTGAGCGCGTGGGCGTGACCTTGCGAGCCGTAGCCGAGGATCGCCACCGTCTTGCCCTCGAGCGGCTCGAGCGTCGCGTCGTCCTCGTAGATCATCGTGCTGTCGTGGCTCATTCCACCCTTCCGTTCGTTCGTTCGCCGGCTGGACCGACGGTCCGGCGCGCCAGCCTACAGAGGATCTATTGGAGCAACCGGCGGAGCACCTTGCCCGAGCCGGTCCGCGGCAACGCGTCCACGAACTCGATCCGCTTCGGGACCTCGTGCGGCGCCAGCTGCCCGCGGGCGTGTTCGAGCAGCTCCGCAGCATCGGGTTCACCGGCGGCGACGACGAACGCGACGACCACCTGGCCCCACTCGCGGTCCTCGCGTCCGGCGACGGCGATCTCGGCGACGCCGGGATGGGACGAGAGCGCCTCCTCGACCCGATTGGGACGCACGTTCTCGCCGCCCGAGACGATCAGGTCGTCGCGGCGACCTTCGACCCACAGGTAGCCATCGGGGTCGATCCGGCCGAGATCGCCGGTGCGCAGCCAGCCACCCTCGCCGCGCGCGCCCGGCGCGACGGTCGGGCCGCGGACCACGATCTCTTCGCCGTCGATGCGGACGTCGGTGCAGGGGAGCGGTCGTCCCGCGGAGCCGGCTCGCTCCTGCGCCTCGCCGGGGGCGAGGGTGCTGACCTGCGAGCAGGCCTCGGTCAGTCCGTAGGTCTGGACCACCGTGGCGCCGCGACCGAGTGCTTCGGCGAGAACCTCGGATGAGACCGGGCCGCCGCCGACCAGCAGCAGGCGCGGCCGGTCGATCGCAGCGCCGGCGTCGAGCAGGCGCACGAGCTGGGTCGGGACGAGCGAGGCCAGAGTCGCTTCCCCCGCCTCGAGCGCGGTCGCGACCCGATCGACGTCGAAGCCGCGATGGAGGAGTACCCCGGTCCCGTAGATCGCGGAGCGGATCAGGATCGTGAGGCCGCCGACGTGGTTCAGCGGCAGGCAGCAGAGCCAGCGGTCGTCGCGCTCGACGCCGAGGTTGAGGGCACTGCCGAGCGCGCTCCAGAGGTGGTTGGCGGCCGTCAGGTGGACCGGCTTCGGCGCTCCCGAGGTGCCGCTGCTCAGAACCCTGGTCAGGGGCTGCGACGGATGACGGCCGAACGACGCCCATTCCCGCTTGCCGGCGCGGGCCCGCTCGAGCCGCTGCGCATCGAGATAGGTGGCGCCGTCGACGTCGACGCCTTCCCGGCCCGCGGGCGGGAGGGATTGGACGATCGCACCCGAGAGGATCGCGCCATGCAGGGCGACTGCGTGGGCGATCCCGGCGGGCAGGTCGATCGCCACCGGGTCGCCCGGGCCGACGCCGTCGTCGGCCAGCGCCGCGGCCACGGCGCCGGCCTCGGCTCGCAGCCGCGCATAGTCGAGCTCCTGCCCGTCGGCGGCAACGGCGACCGTACCGGGGTGGACCCGGGCGCTGCGGTCGAGCCAGTCTGTGGGTGCTGCATGCATCAGATGTCCATTTGGGCCGGCGACGGGCGCCGGCGGGCTATCGTTGCCGAAATCGCCAGGCCGGAACCCCCCGGCGCACCCAGACTGCGAGCCGAATGCCCGAACGACACAAGAGTGCCCCACCGGAAGCCGAGCTCTACGCCCCGATCGACTGGGAGGGCGCCGGCGATTACGAGGACATCCTGTACGAGAAGGGCGATGGGATCGCCCGGATCACGATCAACCGCCCCGAGCGACGGAACGCATTCCGGCCGCCGACCCTGGCGGAGCTGCGGGATGCGTTCACGCGGGCCCGCGACGACCTCGACGTCGGCACGATCATCCTCACCGGAGCCGGCGATCAGGCGTTCTGCTCGGGCGGCGACCAGGCGATCCGCGGCGACGACGGTTACATCGGTTCCGACCAGGTCGCCGGCCACGGGGTCGGCCGGCTCGATGTCGGTGACCTTCACGTGCAGATCCGGCGTACCCCGAAGCCGGTCGTCGCCAGCGTGGCCGGCTACGCGGTCGGCGGCGGGCACATCCTCCATCTCGTCTGCGACCTGACCATCGCGGCCGACAACGCGCGGTTCGGGCAGACCGGCCCGCGCGTGGGCAGCTTCGATGGCGGCTTCGGCGCCGGCCTGCTCGCCCGCCAGATCGGGGCCAAGCGCGCCAAGGAGATCTGGTTCCTTTGTCGCCTCTACGACGCCGACGAGGCCCTTGCGATGGGGCTCGTCAACGCCGTCGTCCCGACCGCCGACCTCGAGCGCGAGA
>DASSEM010000204.1:0-5478 GCA_035695265.1 Solirubrobacterales bacterium | reverse complement strand
CCACGCCCATCGCCTCGCGGACGTCGGCGAGGACCGGGCCCGCGAGCGCCTGCGCCTTGGCGGCGCCGGCGGCGAGCAGCCGCTCGAGCTCGGCCGGGTCGGCGCGGAGCTCCGCGTAGCGCTCACGAACGGGCGCCAGATACTCGACCACCGCGTCACCGACGGCGGCCTTGAAGTCGCCGTAGCCCTTGCCCTCGAACTCCGCCTCGACCTGCCCGGGCTCGAGGTCGCGGGCGACGCAGAGGATCTCGATCAGGTTCTCGATCCCTTCCTTGCCGCCCGCGGGTCCGCCGCGGCGGACCTCGCGACCGGAGTCGGTGACAGCGCTCTTCAGCTTCTTGCGGATCCGGTCCGGATCGTCGAGGACGTAGACCGTGCCCGCCTCGCTGCCGCTGGTCGTCGACATCTTGCTCGTCGGGTCCTGGAGGTCCATCACCCGGGACCCGACCGCGGGGATCCGGTGCTCGGGCTCGACCAGGGTCGTGCCGAAGCGCTCGTTGAATCGCCGGGCGACCTCCCGCATCAGCTCGACGTGCTGGCGCTGGTCGTCGCCGACCGGTACCTCGGTGGCGCGGTAGGCGAGCACGTCGGCGGCCATCAGGATCGGGTAGTTGAAGAGGCTCGCGGAGACGAACGCGCCGGTCTGGCTCTCGGCCTGCTCGCGCTTGGTCTTCCACTGGTGCATCCGGTTCAGGTCCCCCCAGGCGGTCACCGCGCCCAGCAGCCAGGTGAGCTCGGTGTGCTCGCGAACGTCTCCCTGCCGGAACAGCACGCAGCGTTCCGGATGGAGGCCGGCGGCGAGCAGGATCGCGGTCGTGTCGTGGAGCCGCTCGCGAAGCTCGGCGGGGTCGTAGGCGACGGTCGTCGCGTGCAGGTCGACGATGCAGTAGATCGCCTCCTCGCCCGCCCCGGCTCCGTCCTGGCCGGCGACGTACTGGCGGATCGCGCCGATGTAGTTGCCGAGGTGCTTGCGCCCGGTCGGCTGGATGCCGCTGAAGATTCGTCGCTGGATGCCCGCGCTCACGGGCGGGGAATCTACCCTTAGATGACCTTCTGACCGAGGGAGTGCCGCGCGACGGCCCGTCCGTCCTCGCCGGCCAGTGCGATCCCCGCCATCTCGACGATCCGTTGCGGAGCCTTCTCCAGCGAGCCGGTGTCGTGAGGTGGGTCGGGGTCGTACTCGATCCCGAGTTGGATCGCCTGCGCGGTCTCCGCTCCCGCGATCCGCTCGGCGAGCGTGAGGGCCATGTCGATCCCCGACGAGACTCCGGCGGCCGTGATCACCTTCCCGCGCTCGACGACCCGCTCGGCGACCGGGGCGGCGCCAAGCTCTCCGAGGAGGCCACGAGCCGCCCAGTGGGTGGTGGCGTCAACGTCGTCGAGGATGCCCGCTGCGGCCAGAAGCAACGACCCCGTGCAGACCGACGTCGTCCAAACCGACGTCTCGTGAACTGATGCGAGCCAGCTCGCATATGGCCCTGCGGGGTCGAGTATGAATCGCGTCCCGGTGCCGCCGGGGACGAGGATGACCTCCGGTCGCTCGACCTCCTCGAGCGTCCGATCCGCCTCGATCCCCAACATCCCCTGCTCGGTCCGGACGACTCCGCGCTCGGCGGAGCAGAACACGACCTCGGCACCCTCGAGGCGCTGCAGCACCTCGTAGGGCCCGATCGCGTCGAGCGCGGTGAAGGCCGGGTAGATGGGAATGGCGATCTGCATGTGATTCTCCTTCGTCTCAGGTGGCCAGCGGCGAGCGGAATCGCAGCCGGTACTCGCTCGGGCTCGTGCCGATCCGGCGCTGGAAGGCGCGGCGCATGACCTCGGCGCTGGCAAAGCCGCAACGGCTCGCCACCGACTCCAGCGGGGAGCGGTCGGCTGCGAGCGCGCTGCGAGCGCGCTCGACGCGGAGCTGCTCGACGTAGTCGCCCGGAGTGGTGCCGAGCTCGCTGCGGAAGATCCGGGCGAACTGCCGCTCCGAGAGATGAACGCGGGCGGCGAGCGCGCCGACGGAGAGATCCTCGTCGGGATGCTCGGCCATCCATGCCTGCAGCTCGCGCAGTGGCTCGCGCTCGGCAAGCTGATGGGCGAGTTGCACGGAGAACTGGGCCTGCCCGCCCGGGCGGCGTGCGTAGATCACGAGCATCCTCGCGGCCTGCAGCGCTGCCTCCCGGCCGTAGTCCTCCTCGGCGATCGCGAGCGCGAGGTCCATTCCCGCCGTCACGCCCGCCGACGTCAAGACGTCGCCGTCGCGTACGAAGATCGGATCGGAATCGACGGAGACATCGGGATACCGGTCGGCGAGGCGATCGGTGCTTGCCCAGTGGGTCGTGGCGCGGCGCCCGTCGAGCAGGCCGGCCTCGGCGAGGAGAAATGCGCCGGTGCAGACCGCGGCGACACGGCCGGCCCGGCCCGCGAGCCGGGCGACGGCGGAGACGAGGTCGGGGTCGCGGATCGCGTCGCGGACGCCGAGGCCACCGGGCACGACGAGCGTGTCGATGGCGCCGCGGTGTCGGTCGGTCGAGCCGTCGGCCCGGAGGCCGAGGCCGCTGCTCGAGCGGACGTCGCCACCGTCGATCGTCAGCAGCCGCAGGCTCGGCGGCGCACCGGCGATCAGCCCGGCGGTGTTGAAGACCTCCCACGGTCCGGTGACGTCGATGGTCTGGACGCCCTTGAAGCCGACGAAGACGATGCTGCGCTGACCGGCCGGTGCCATGGCCCCATGGTCGGCCTGGCGTCCATGTCTGTCAAGTCAGATATCCCACGATTCCCGTCATCCGCCTCCCGGTGGCGGACATTTGCCGCTCATGCACTGCCGAATCTCCTCCACCTCGGTTGCGGGCGGGCCGATCATCACCATGGCGGTGTGCCGGGCGGCACCGGGATCGTTCCGCAAGTGGCGTCGGATGGATCCGCTTCGGGTCTCTCCGCCGATGGCGAGACGCTTGGACGCTTGTTCTGATTCGCTCGGCTGGACCGATCAACCAGGCGAAGCTGATCGTCCTGGGGACCAACAAGCTGGCGATCAAGAACCGGATCGAGCTGAAGGGCCAGTACAGCTTCGACGCGATCTCGCCGGACGGTCGCACGGCGTATGTCGTCGAGTACCCGCAGCCCCTCCGCTACGACCGCTACCGGGTCCTGAAGCTCGACCTCCAGACGGGGCGGCTGGCGAAGGAACCCGTCGCCGATGAGGATGTCGGGCTCGACGAGGAGGCCGAGGACGAAGGCGGAAAGGGCGCGGTCGAGGGCGAGATGCGCGGCCTCGCGCTCTCCCGGGTCGATTCCGGCGACGGGCGTTGGGCCTACACGCTCTACGACGGCGGCGGCGACGTCCCGTTCATCCACGCACTCGACACGGTCGGCGACCGCGCCGTCTGCATCTTCATGCCGCAGCTCGAAGGCCTCGGGCGAAGGGAGATCGCCAAGGCCACGATCAGCGACGGGGCAGAGACCGGGACGCTGACGGTCGTCGGCCGCGACGGCAGGGAGCTGGCCCGGGTCGACACCGCAACCTTCGCCGTGACCACGCCGACGGACGAGGTCAGCGAGTCGGGAGCCGGCATGACCGCGCCGCTGATCCTCGCCGGGGCGGCGGCGCTCCCCGCGCTCGGACTGGGCGCAATCCTCATCGGTCGCCGTCGCCGGACGCGCCCGGATTGAGTCGGCCGCCGGCGCTGACGCCCGGCAACGAGCGCTGCCCTCGGGCCGGCGACCGCAAGATCGCATTCGGACCCGATGTTTCGGGCGGAGGCGAGGCGGTATCGTCGAAACACTGCTCCCATGCCACGCGCGATCTGGACAGGAACGATCAGCTTCGGGCTCCTGAACGTGCCCGTGAAGCTCTACTCGGCGGTCTCGAGCAAGGCGATCCGCTTCCGCGAGCTGCGCGGGAAGGACGGATCGCGGGTCCGCCACAAGCGGATCGCCGAAGCCGATGAGGAGGAGGTCGCCTACGAGGACCTCGTGAAGGGCTACGAGATCGCTCCCGACCAGTACGTGGTGCTCTCCCGCGAGGAGCTCGAGTCGCTCGACCCGAAGCGCTCGAAGGCGATCGAGATCGAGGACTTCGTAGACCTCGACCAGATCGACCCGATCTACTTCAACCAGCCCTACTACCTGGGCCCGGCGCCGGGCGCCGAGCGCGCCTACGCGCTGCTGGCCGAGGCGATGGACGAGCAGCGCAAGGTCGCGATCGCCCGCTTCGTGCTCCGTAACCGCGAGAGCCTTGCGGCGATCCGGGCGGGAGACGGGGTGCTGACGCTGGCGACGATGCGGTTCGCCGACGAGGTCGTCCCCGCCGCCCAGCTCGAGGGCCTGCTCGGCGAGGAGCCGGAGACTCCTCCCCGCAAGCAGGAGGTCGAGATGGCCAAGCAGCTGATCGAGTCGCTCTCCAAGGACTTCGACCCGAGCGCCTACACGGACGAGTACCGGACCGAGCTGCTGGCGATGATCGAGCGCAAGGCCGCCGGCGAGGACGTGCTCGCGGCCGAGCGGGAGGCGCCGAAGCCGACCAAGGCGCCGGACCTGATGTCCGCCCTCGAGGAGTCGCTCGCGGCGATCAAGGGCGAGGAGCTGAGCGGCGACGGCAAGCGCGAGACGAAGCCGAAGGCCCGCAAGTCGACCGCGAAGAAGCCGGCGAGCAAGGCGAAGAGCAAGTCGAAGGCCAAGGCCGCGAAGTAGAGATCGACGGCCGGCGGCTGTCGATCACCAATCTCGACAAGGTCCTCTATCCGGAGGCCGGCTTCACCAAGGGCGAGGTGATCGACTACTACGCCCGGATCGGCCCGGCGATCCTGCCCCACCTCCGCGACCGGCCGCTCACCGTCATCCGCTTCCCGGACGGGGTCGAGGGCAAGCACTTCTTCGAGAAGAACAGCCCGGCGCATCGCCCGGAGTGGGTGCGGACGATCCCGATCGAGGCCGGGAGCCGCGGCGGGAAGATCGAGTTCGCGGTCTGCGACGACCTGCCGACGCTGGTCTGGCTCGCCCAGCTCGCCGCGATCGAGCTTCATCCCTCGCTGGCCCGGGCGGAGGACTTCGAGCGTCCGACCGTGCTGGCCTTCGATCTCGACCCGGGCGAGCCGGCAACGATCGTCGAGTGCTGCACGGTCGCGGTCCGGATCCGCGCCCTGTTCGCCGAGCTCGGGCTCGAATCGTTTCCGAAGACCTCCGGCTCGAAGGGCATGCAGGTCTACGTCCCGCTCAACGGCGAGCTCACCTACGAGGTCACGAAGCCGTACGCGCGGGCGGTGGCGCGAGCGCTCGAGAGCGCCGAGCCCGACCTCGTCACCTCGCAGATGACCAAGGCGCTGCGGCCCGGGAAGGTGTTCGTCGACTGGAGCCAGAACACGCGTACGAAGACCACCGTCGCCGCCTACTCGCTGCGGGCCCGGTCACATCCGACCGCCTCGGCGCCGCTTCACTGGGACGAGGTCGAGGGCGCGGCCGGCTCCGACGAGCCCGCCGCCCTCCGCTTCA
>DASSEM010000203.1:0-2535 GCA_035695265.1 Solirubrobacterales bacterium | reverse complement strand
CGCTGCGGCGGCCGCGGCGCCGAGCCCTTCGTCGCCGGCGAGCAGCCGCGCCTCGGCGAGGTTGCAGCGGAGCACGGTTGCGTCGGGGAGGAACGCGAGGCAGCTCTCGCGGGCCGTCGCGATCGCGGTCCAGCGGCCCGGCCGCAGGTTCGGGTCGAACAGGATCGGAACGCCGCGTTCGATGGCGCCGCCGACGACCGCGCGCGTGACGGCGCGGCTGCGCTCCTCGGCGAGCGTGTTGGAGCCGAACACGACCGCGCCCGCCGCAGCGGCGACCTCCTCCTCACGGCCGGCGAGCGACGCGATCGCGTCGTCGATTCCGACCGCATGGATCTCGAAACTCGGCTCGAGCTCCCGGTCGAGGCAGGCGAACGCGAACGGGGTCGGCACGCCGGCAAGCTCGCCGTAGAAGCCGAGATCGACGCCGGCGGCGCCGAGGCGGCGACGCAGGAAGCGGCCGCGGTCGTCAGCGCCGCAGGCGCTTGCCAGCGCCGCCGGCGCGCCGGCGCGGCTTGCTGCCACGGCAACGTTTGCGAGGGCGCCGCCGGGGTGGACCTCGAACCGGGTGGCCTCAGCGGGGGAGTCCACCGGGTCGGGGCAGATCAGGTCGACCAGCGCTTCGCCGAGGCAGACCAGGGGCTTGGCGACGACGCGCATCGGGGTAGCTTGAAAGATAGGTTCTGAGCCGTGACCGCGCCGGGCGAGGAACGGATCGTCGAGGTCGCCGGGATCCGGATCTACTTGCGCGAGCGGGCCGGCGAGGGAACGCCGACGATCTACATCCACGGCAACCCGACCGACAGCGGCGACTGGGCGCCGTTCATCACCGCGTCCCCGGGGCCGGCGATCGCCCTCGACCTGCCGGGCTTCGGCCGCTCCGAGCGGCCCGACCCGGAAGCCTTCGACAGCTCGGTCGGCGCCTACGGACGCCTTCTCACCGAGGCATTCGCGCTGCTCGCTCCTGACGGCTACCAGCTCGTGGTCCACGACTGGGGCGTCGTCGGCCTCGTCGCCGCGCAGGCGCTTCCCGAGGCGGTCCGCCGACTCGTCGTGATCAACGCGGTCCCGCTCAGCGCCGCCTACCGCTGGCACTTCGTCGCCCGCTGCTGGCGCCGTCGCGGGATCGGCGAGGCGCTCGCCCGGCCACGCTCGCGATGGCTTCTGGAGCAGATGATGCGGCTCGCGCGGCCCGGCCGGGAGCCCGTGCCCGACGAGCTGATCGATCGGATGCTCGCGCACTGGGACGCTGGGATGGCGCGCTCGATCCTCGGGCTCTATCGATCGGCCGATCGTGGGGTCCTCGCCGTGGCCGGCCAGGGCCTCGGCGCGATCCGCTGCCCGGCGCTGATCCTCTGGGGCGCGCTCGACCCCTACATCGGCCCGGACGACGGCCGCGCCTTCGAGCGCCAGCTCGGCGACGCGCGCTTCGTCATCGTCGAGCGGGCCGGCCACTGGCCGTGGATCGACCGGCCCGAGCTGGTCGACGAGGTCGTCGCGTTTCTGGCCGCCCCCTCGGCGGCGGCCGCTCCGGCGGCTGGGTAGCGGCCTACAATCGGCTCGTGCCCGAACCGCTGGCCCTGATCGGACGGCGGCTGCCGCGGGGTTGGCCTGACCTCCTGCTGCAGTTCGCGCTCTTCTTCCTCGCCTACCAGGGCTATCAGGTCGTGCGCGGCCTGATCGACGGCAAGGACGAGCTCGCGTTCGCCAACGCCGAGCGGATCGTCGACATCGAGCGGTCGCTGGGGACGTTCTTCGAGCCCGGCCTGCAGCAGGCGCTGCTCGGCCATGCGTGGCTGATCGACATCGCCAACTGGCTCTACGTGAACTCACACTTCACGATCACGGTCGTCTTCCTCGCCTGGCTGTACCTGTTCCGCAACGAGAACTTCTACTTCGTCCGCAACATGTTCATGGTCGCGATGGGGATCGCCCTCGTCGGCTACGCGCTGTTCCCGACGGCCCCGCCGCGGATGCTGCCCGGCGAGGGATTCACCGACACGATTGCGGCCTTCACATCGGTCGATCAGGACAGCAACGCGGTCAGCCTGCTCGTCAACAAGTACGCCGCCGTGCCGAGCATGCACATCGGCTTCTCGTCGATGATCGCCGGGACGGCGGTGATGCTCGTCCGCAATCCGATCGGCAGGGCTCTCTGGGCGCTCTACCCGCTGCTCGTCTTCGCGGTGATCGTCGTCACCGCCAACCACTACTGGCTCGATGCCGCCGCCGGCTTGCTCGTCGCGGCCTGCGCGGCCGTGATCGCCAGTCGCGTGCTCGCGCCGGTTCGCCCCGCGCAGTGGGCGTTCCGGCCGGTCGCCGAGAAGGCGCCGGCATAGGCGGACCGGCGGGCGTCCGGGTAGGTTGCCCGCATGAGCGAGCCCCCAGAGCGCCCCGCTGAGGGCGGGCGCGGCGCCCGCCCCGAGCGGCCGCTGGGAGAGCTGCGCGAGAGCGCCCGCAACCGGCTGATCGAATCACGGTTGACGCCGAACGCGATCTCGATGACCGGGCTCGCCCTCAACATCGCGGCGGCGCTGC
>DASSEM010000202.1:0-6382 GCA_035695265.1 Solirubrobacterales bacterium | reverse complement strand
GTGCGGCATCGCGGCGGCGATGGTCGCCGACCGCCTGCGGGTCCCCGGCCTGATCCTCTTCCTCGGCCTCGGAATGCTCGTCGGCAGCGAAGGGCCGGGCGGCGTCGACTTCAACGACGTCGAGCTGACCCGGACGCTGGGGACGATCGGCATCGTCCTGATCCTGTTCGAGGGCGGCCTCGCCGCCGGCTGGGGCGAGATCCGGCCGGTGCTCGGCACGGCGATCTCGCTCGCCATCGTCGGCACCGTCCTCACCGCGGTGATCGGAGCGGCCGCCGCGATGCTGCTGTTCGGCCTTGGAACCCTCGAGGCGCTGATCCTCGGCTCGGCGATCGCCGCCACCGACTCGGCCGCGATCTTCGCCGTCCTCCGTGGCTCCACCCTGCGGCGGCGGGTCGCACGGGCGCTCGAGGGCGAGTCGGGGATGAACGACCCGGTTGCCGTTCTCCTCGTCGTCAGCTTCATCGCCTGGCTCGAGGAGCCCGGGTTCGGAATCGAGGACATGCTGATCGACTTCGCGGCCGACTTCGTGATCGGCCTGGTCGTCGGGGTCCTCGTCGGCTTCGCGGCCCGCTGGGCCTTCTCCCGGCTCGACTATCCGACGCCCGGGCTCTACCCGGTCGCGTCGATTGCGGCCGCGGGCCTCGCCTTCGGTCTCACCGGCGTCAGCGACGCCTCCGGATTCCTCGCCGTCTACCTCGCCGGCCTCGTGCTCGGGACCGGGATGGTCCCGGCTCGCGGGACGATCACCGCTTTCCACCAGGGCGTGAGCTGGGTGGCTCAGATCTCGCTGTTCTTCCTGCTGGGTCTGCTCGTCTTCCCGAGCCAGCTCGCCGATGTGGCGCTCGAGAGCACGGCGCTCGCCCTGGCGCTGATCTTCATCGCCCGTCCGCTGGCGACGTTCGTCGCCGCCCAGGTCGGCTCGTTCGGACTGCGCGAGCGGGTGATGCTGAGCTGGGCCGGCTTGCGCGGCGCCGTGCCGATCTGGCTGGCGACGCTGCCGGTGATCGCCGGGGTCGCCGGCAGCGAGCAGATCTTCAACGTCGTCTTCTTCGTCGTCGTCATCTCGACGCTCTTGCAGGGGTTCACGTTCGAGCCGTTGGCGAGCCGGCTCGGCCTGACGACCGGGGAGGCTGCGCTCGCCCGGCCGGTCATCGAGACCGGGATGATCCAGGAGCTCGGCGGCGACGTCTTCGCGATCAGGATCGAGCCCGGCGATGCGGCCGACGGCCGCATGGTCAAGGAGCTCGGGCTCCCGCGCCAGGCCTTGGTCAACATCATCGTGCGCGACGGTCAGGCGCTGCTTCCGCGCGGCTCGACCGTGATCGCCGGCGGCGACGAGCTGCACCTGCTCGTCCGCCGCGAGCGCCACGCCGAGATCAGCCGGCTGATCGAGTCCTGGCACGCGGGGCCGCTCCCGGAACCGCCACGGCTGCCGATCGGGCTCCGCGGCTCGCCCGCGATCTTCTCGGTCCGCCCGACCCGCCCGGGCGACGGCGACACCGGTGCCCCCGATGTGGTCGACGGGGTCGCAGTCGCCATGACCCTGCGCTCGCGCTCCGACGTCCCCGCCGCCGTCGTCGTCCTCGCCGACGGCCGGTTCGCCGTCACCGGGCCGGACCTGATCGCGGTCGGCGGCCGTCGCACCCTCGCCGGATGGTGCGCCAAGCGCGCGGTCCAGGCCTCGATCTCGGCCCAGGATCGCGCCTGGCTGCAGGAGGCGATCGGGACGATCGACGCGCCCGATCTTCGCTGAGTCGACGAATACCGCTCAGGTCGCGTCGACGGCGGCGGCGATCGCGGCGTAATCGGCCGCGGGATCGTCGCCGCCGAAGATCGCCGAGCCGGCGACGAGCCAGGCCGCCCCGGCAGCCGCCGCGGCCGGCCCGGTGTCGGCGTCGATCCCGCCGTCGACCTCGACCACCGCCGCGGGCGCCAGCGCGCCCAGCGCCGTCAGCTTCGCGGGCGAGCCGGGGAGGAACGACTGCCCTCCCCATCCCGGGTTGACGCTCATGCAGAGGAGCAGCTCGCAATCGGGCGCGATCGCCTCGAGCGCTGCGACGGGAGTGGCGGGGTTGATGGCGACGCCGGCGTTGCAGCCCGCTTCGTGGATCGCGTGGACGGCACGGTTGAGGTGCGCGGTGGCCTCGGCGTGGATGGTGATCGAGTCGGCCCCGGCGCGGGCGAAGTCGGCGACCTGCGACTCGGGACGCTCGATCATGAGGTGACAGTCGACGATCGCGCCGGCGTCGTGAACGCGATCGGCGATCGCCGCGGCGACGAGCGGCCCGATCGTGATCGGCGGTACGAAGTCGCCGTCCATGACGTCGACGTGGATCACCCGAGCGCCGGCAGCGAGCACCTCGTCGACCTGCTCGCCGAGCCTCGCGAAGTCGGCGGAAAGGATCGACGGTGCCACCCGGCGCCGCTTCGGCATTCGCGGCAGTTGAGGCGACCCGGGGGCGGTCACTCAGAGCACCCGCAGCATCGAGGAACCGCACTCCTGGCAGCGCAGGTCCTGGTCCACGCTCATCCGCACGATCGTCTGGTGGGTGCCGCAGTCGGGGCATTGCGAGACGAGCTCGAACCGTTGCAGGCAGTTGACGCACCGGAAGCGTCCCGGAAGCTGGGTCGGACGCAGCCACGGCTCGCCGCAGCCGGGACACGAGGGCCGCGAGAACGTGGTCGGCCCGGGCTCCGCGGGGGCGCTCATGCCGCGATCGTAATGGGAGCGGGGGCGGCCCCGGTAGTCGTCAGGGCTCAAGCGCCGCGACGAAGAAGCCGTCGGTCCCGTCGCGGTCGTTCCGCGTTTGCAGGAACCGGCTGTCGGTGGGCGCAGCGAGCGGCGCCAGCGCCGGGTCGGCACCGAGGTCGGCGACCCGCGCCGGTACGGCCGTCGCGACCTCCTCGTTCTCGTCGCGGCTGATCGTGCAGGTCGAGTAGACGACGCGGCCGCCGGGAACGGTCGCGGCAAGCGCCCGCTCGAGGATCCGGGTCGCCTGGTCGGCCATCGCCGCGAACGCCTTGGGGTCGCGGCGCCAGCGCGCGTCCGGACGGGACGCCAGCGTCCCCAGCCCCGAGCACGGCGGATCGACGAGGACGGCGTCGAACGTGCCCGAAGGCGGCCCGGCGGCGTCGCGGCACTCGACTGTGGCGGCGCCGGCGCCGGCCCGCTCCAGCGTCGCGCGGAGCTCACGCGCCCGGCCCGGATGCCGCTCCACTGCGACGAGGCCGGCCCCCGCGCCGCCGATCGCGGCGGCGATCTGCGCGGCCTTGGCGCCGGGCGCCGCGCAGAGGTCGAGCACCCGCTCGCCGGGCTCGGGCGCGAGCACCTCAACGACAGCCGCCGAGGCGCGCGACTGCGGCACGACGATGCCCGCGGCGACGAGCCCCTCGACCTGGCCGCGGTCGCCGCCGGTGATGACGATCGAGCCCGCCGGCGCGGGCGGCTGCCCGGGTTCAGCGGGGCGGGCCTTCACCCCGGCCTCGTGGAGCGCCGCGAGCGCCGCGTCGCGATCGCCGCGCAACCCATTCGCCCGCAGCGCCTGCTCGGGCGGCTCGTTGACGGCCGCAAGCAGTGCTCGTGCGTCGTTCGGACCGAGCTCACGCCACCAGAGCTCGGCGAGCCAGGGCGGCACCGAGTGAGCGACTGCCGCGGCGGCCGGATCGGCGTCGTCGAGGGAAGCGAGAAGCCGCTCGCGTTCGCGGGCGGCACGGCGAAGCACTGCGTTGACGAGGCCGGCGCCGTGGCGGTGCCCGCCCCGACCCTTGGCCAGCGCGACCGCCTGGTCGACCGCGGCATGGTCGGCGCCGCCGCTCGCGAACAGGAGCTCGTAGAGCCCGAGCCGGAGCGCCGCCAGAAGCGGGGCGTCGATCCGCTCGGCGGGGCGGTCGGCGAGCACCTTCACCAGGTGGTCGGTCGTTCCGCGCCGTTGGACGGCCCCGTAAGCAAGGGCCTGCGCCTGGGCCCGATCCCGCCCCTCGAGCCGGAGGCGAGCGGCGGCTGCGGGGAGAGCCCGGTCCGCCCAGGCGTCCTCCTCGAAGACCCGGCGAAGGGTCTCGTACGCGGCCCGGCGCGCCGGCGTCGGGGCGCTCACGGCAGCCGCGCCGCCGCGGGAACCCCCCGCCCGCGCAGAAAGTCGGCCGATTCCATCCAGCGCCCCCCGGGCGGCTGCACGGCGCCGATCCAAAGCGCGCCCGCCCCGCAGCCGAGCACCAGCCCCTCCTCCCCGGCGGCAAACTCGCCCGGAGGCGGCCCCGAGTCGCGCGGGTGCGGATCGCGAACCCCGAGCCGCGACCCGTCACCGAGCAGGACGAACGCGCCGATGTGCGGGGTCAGAGCCCGGATCCGGCGCGCCTCGGCAGCCGCGTCGGCCCCGGGGTCGACGCGGCGCTCGCCAGCTTCGACCTTCTCCGCGTAGGTGACGCCGTCGTCGGGCTGCTCGGTGAGCTCGAGGGGACCGGCACCCCGGCGGTCGAGCGCGGCGGCGAGTAGCCGGGCGCCGATCGGGGCGAGGCGCCCAGCGAGCGATCCGTAGTCGTCGCCGGAGCTGACCGGCGTCGACTCGCAGCTCACCACCGGACCCGAGTCGAGGCCGGCGGTCACCTTCATCACGCAGGCGCCCGTGAGCTCGTCCCCGGCCATGATCGCGCGCTCGATCGGCGCCGCCCCGCGCCAGCGCGGCAGCAGCGACGGGTGCAGGTTGAGAAGCTCGATCGCCCCGAGAAGCTCGGCGCCGATGAGCTGGCCGAAGGCGCAGACGACGCCCACATCGGCGCCCACGCCGAGGAGCCGCTCGCGATCACCCGGGTCGTTCACGTCGGCGGTCCCGAGCCGGTCGATCCCGAGCTCAGCGGCGACGCGGGCCGTGGGCGGCGGGGACAGCCGGCGACCCCGACCACGCCGGCGGTCGGGTGGCGTCACGACCAGCGACGGGCGATGCGGTCCTGCGGCGAGCTCTTCGAGCACGGCGGCCGCGAAGGCGGAGGTGCCGAGATAGACGGTCCTCAACCGATCACTCGCGCCCGGGCTCGTCCTCGTCCTCGTCCTCCTGCGCCTTCAGCATGCCGGGGTCGAAGTGCTCGCCGGCGCGGAGTGCCCGCAGCGCCGCGCGGCGCTGCGGACGCTCGGTCCGGTCGAGGATCAGGACCCCGTCGAGGTGGTCGATCTCGTGCTGGAGGACACGCGCCTCGAGCCCCGAGGCTTCGATCGTCAGCGGGGCCCCGGTCAGATCGACGGCATCGACGCGGGCGTGCAGGGGCCGCTCGACGTCGACGATCACGTCGGCGAGGCTGAGGCATCCCTCCTCGGCGCTGACCTGGTCGTCCGAGGTCCACTCGACCGCGGGATTGACGATCGCCCGGGGCTCGGCGTCCGGGCCCGCCTGGAAGACGAGGAGCCGTCGCATCAGCCCGAGCTGGGTGGCGGCGAGCCCGATGCCCAGCGCACCCTCCATCAGGGCGATCATCCGCTCGGCCTCCCGCTGGAGCTCGGGCCCGAAGTCGGTGACCGGCGAGGCCTTCGACTTCAGCACCGGATCGCCGAACTGGCGGACCTCGCCGAGCGCGATCCGGCGCCGCTCGAGCGTCTCCTCGTCGACCTCGTCTCCCCCGTCGAGCGCCTCGAGGTCCTCTGTATCCGTTTCGGCCACGGCGAACGATTCTAGGCGGCGCCCGTCACTGGGGATCGACGTCGACCGCCAGGTTGACGCCGCGCAGCGCGTCGGTGACTGATGCGTCCTCGAGCGCCGCCCGAGCCGCCATGGCGTCGCGCTCCGGCTGAGCGCTCTTGACGAGCAGGCGGCGGCGAAAGCGACCGCGACGGCGGAACCGCGGCGCCGGGCCGAGCAGCTCCGCGTCGTCGCCGAGCCGGGGCCGCAGCGCCGACGCGATCGCCTCGCCGCCGGCGATCAGCGCGGGCTCCGCCTCGCCCGCGAGCTCGATCGCCAGCAGCGACGAGTAAGGCGGGTAGCCGAACTCGCGCCGGCGGTCCAGCTCGGCGGCGAGAAACCCAGCGGTGTCGTGAGCGGCCGCGGCGGCGATCGGCGGCGCCGCCGGCGCCAGCGTCTGCACGAGGACGCGGCCGCCGAGCTCACCGCGACCGCTCCGCCCGGCGAGCTGGGCGACGAGCGCGAACGTCCGCTCCTCGGCGCGGAAGTCCGGGAAGCGCAGCGTGGCATCGGCGTCGAGCACCACGCCCAGCGTGACGTCCGGGAAGTCGTGACCCTTGGCGACCATCTGCGTGCCCACCAGCACCCCGGCGGGGGCCTCGTCGAAGCGCCGCAGCACGGTCGCCACGCCGGCCGCGGCCGCCACGTCGGAGTCCAGCCTGAATACGGGGAGCGGCGCGACAAGCTTCTCGAGCTCGCGTTCCAGCTGCTCC
>DASSEM010000201.1:0-10963 GCA_035695265.1 Solirubrobacterales bacterium | reverse complement strand
TCTTCAACACGGCGCTGCTCTTCTCGCCGGACGGAAAGCTCCACGCAACTCACCGCAAAGCACACCTTTACCGTCCCATGCACGAGGATCTCGCATTCTCGGCCGGTGATCGCCTCACCGTATGCGACACCGAGCTGCTCGGCCGGGTAGGTCTGGTCGTGTGTTATGACGGTGATTTTCCGGAAGTAGCACGAAGGCTGCGCAACGCGGGTGCACGCGTGGTCCTGCAGGTGGACGCGTACGAGGCCGGTGTTGAACATTGGTGGGATCGCATCTATCCGGCCCACGCGCTCGTCAACGGTCAGTGGTGGATCATGGTGAACCAGTGCGGAACACGGGGATCAACGACATTCCTCGGCGGCAGTCAGATCATCTCCCCCCTGGGCGAGGTAGTTGCGCAAGCGCCGAAGGCAAGGCACGGCGAAACACCTGAGCCGGCGCTCTTGGTCCATCGGGTCGAGTTGGGGAACCTCATCCGCCGGGCAGATGCAGAGGCGGGTGAGCTCGCTGAGGACTTCCGGCCAGACCTCCGAGTCGAGGTGAACGGTGGCGAGCTGTCAAGCGCCAGCCCGGTAGGGCTCTCATAGTGCAATCACTTTTGGAACAACCATTGACGTGACCAAGATGAGCACCACCAACTGACCGAAGGGAACCCCATGAGAATGAACAGATACGCGTTCAGAAGCCTCGGCGTCGTCGTGCTGGCGATGCTTACGGCGCTGCTCCTCGCGGCCTGCGGAGACGACGGTGATGAAACGTCGGCCGAGGGCGGTGAGTCCGAAACGATGACCGAGGTGGGGATCGGAACGCAGCCGTGGATCGGCTATGGCCCCTGGTGGATCGCCGAGGAACAGGGCTTCGACAAGGACAACGGGATCGACATCAAGCTGGTCAACTTCTCGACCGACCAGGATCTCGAGACCGGCTTCGCGAGCGGCAAGTTCCAGATGGCGAACAACGCCACCAACACCTTGATCCGGCTCGCCGATCTCGGCATCGATTACAAGATGCCGCTGATGGAGGACTTCTCGCTGGAGGCGGATGGAATTCTCTCCTGCGATCCGAGCATCTCCTCGATCGAGGACCTCGAGGGTGCGAAGGTGGCGTTCGAGGAGTTCTCGGTCTCAGACGTGCTGTTCCGCTACGCGCTCGACCAGGCCGGGATCAGCTTCGACACCATCGACTATGTCTCGATCCCCGCATCCGATGCCGGAACCGCGGCCGTAGCCGGACAGGTCGACGTCGCGGTGACCTACCAGCCCTACCTGCAGGCAGCCGTCGAGGAGGGTGACAACTGCGAGGTCATCTACACGGCGGCGGAGCGCCCGGGCCTGATCTCGGACGGGCTCGCCGTCGAGACCCAGTTCGCCGAGGACAACCCGGACGCGGTCGTGGCCGCCCTGCGGGCCTGGGGCGACGCCGTCGACTATTACAACGAGAACACGAAGGAGGCGCAGGCGATCATCGCTGAGAACGTCGGCTCGAAGCCGGGAGAGCTGCGGGAGACGTTCGAGGGCGTCCAGCTGTTCGACCTGCCGGAGTCCCAGGAGTTCCTCCTGAACGAGTACGAGGCCCTGTGGAACGACATCAAGTCGATCATGGACGAACAGGGGCAGCTCGAGGGCGATCCGCAGGTCTCCGACTACCTCGACACGTCCTTCGGCGAAACGGCGCTCGAGGAGACCGAGGGCGAGTAGGCATCGATGGCCGAAGTTGCCGACCAAGCGCCAGCCGGGACGCCCTCACCCGGTGCTCCGGCTGGCGCTCGAAAGGGGAGACGGAGGGGGCGGCTGCTCCGCATCTTCAACCCGATCGAGCCGCGGACGTACCTGATCATCGCGATCATCTCGTTCGCGGCTTTGCTCGGGGGATGGTGGCTGGCGGCCGCGGTCGACCTGGCGAATGACGTCTTCCTTCCCTCGCCGGCCGAGGTCTGGAACGACGCGGTCGATCTCGCCCGCGAGGGGACGCTCTGGGACGACGCCCGCACGAGCTTCATACGGATCACGATCGGTTTCGCGATCTCGACCGTGATGGCGGTGCCGATCGGGATCATGATCGGCAGCTTCCGCGCCGCCGAGGCGGCGATCGAGCCCACCGTGGGCTTCATCCGCTACATGCCGGCGGTCGCCTTCGTCCCGCTGACGATCGTCTGGGTGGGCGTCGACGAGTCGCAGAAGTGGCTGCTGATCTGGATCGGCACGTTCTTCCAGCAGGTATTGCTGGTGATGGACAACGTCAAGCGCCAGCCCCGTGAGTACGTGGACATCGGCCGCACCCTGGGGATGAAGGAGCACACCCTCCTGCGCCGCATCGTCCTCCCCGCCAGCGCGCCTGGGATCTGGGACACGCTGCGGATCACCCTCGGCTGGGCATGGACCTGGCTCGTCGTGGCCGAGCTGATCGCGGCCAGCGACGGCCTCGGCCACCGGATCACCACCGCCCAGCGCTTCTTCCAGACCGAGACGATCTTCGTCGGCATCCTCGTCATCGGGATCCTCGGCCTGATCATGGACCAGGTGATGAAGGTGGCCGGCAAGCGATTGTTCCGATGGGCTGAGGAGTGACCGGCGCGATGGACGCCCCGAAGCTCTCTGTGCAGGGGCTGCACAAGGTGTTCGAGGACAGGTCGGGTGACGTGGTGGCGCTGGACGGCCTCGAGTTCGAGATCGCCGAGAAGGAGTTCGTCACCGTGATCGGGACGAGCGGATGCGGGAAGTCGACCCTGCTCTCGATCGTCGCCGGCCTCGAGGAGGAGACCAGCGGGGTCGTGCTGATCGACGGCGAGCCGGTGCTGGAGCCCGGCCGTGACCGCGGCGTCGTCTTCCAGAGCTACACCCTGTTCCCTTGGCTGACGGCGCAGAAGAACGTCGAGTTCGCGTTAGGCGGCTCCGGCCGCGAGCGCCGGGAGGTCGCTCGCGAGCATCTCAAGCTGGTCGGCCTGGAGCGGTTCGCCGACTCCTACCCGAGTCAGCTCTCGGGCGGGATGCGCCAGCGCGTCGCGATCGCCCGGGCCCTCTCCTACAAGCCCGAGGTGCTGCTGATGGACGAGCCGTTCGGCGCCCTCGACGCCCAGACGCGCCAGCTCATGCAGGAGCTTCTGACCAAGATCTGGGAGGAGCACCGGCTGACCGTCATGTTCGTCACCCACGACATCGACGAGGCTGTCTTTCTCTCCGACCGGGTGCTGGTGATGACGGCGCGCCCCGGGCGGATCAAGGAGGACATCTCGATCAGCATCGATCGCCCCCGCACCTTCGAGCTCCTGTCGACCCCCGAGTTCTTCGAGTACAAGTCACGCTTGCTCACCGCCGTGCGCGACGAGAGCCTGCGAACGGCCGAGCAGCTCGAGGCGCGATGAGCGGCGAGCGCCGCGTCCTCGCCGCGATCGAGGAGCGGACCGGCGACCTCGTCGAGCTGCTGTCCGAGCTGATCCGCTTCGACACGACCACGCGGGGCGAGCCGGACGAACCGGCCCGCGACGAGGAGCCGCTGCAGCGCCGTCTCGGCGCGATCCTCGAGGCGGCGGGCGCCGAGGTCGAGCTCTGGGAGCCGGCCCCCGGCGAGCTCGACCGCTGGCCGCGGCAGGTGCCGGCCGGGCTCGGCTTCGCGGGGCGGCCGCAGATGCTGGCGCGCTTCCCGGCCGCCGGGGCGGGCCCCTCGCTGCTTCTCAACGGGCACGTCGACGTCGTCTCCGCCGAGCCGCGGTCGCGCTGGACGAGCGATCCGTTCGAGCCCGAGGTCCGCGACGGCCGCCTCTACGGGCGCGGCGCCTGCGACATGAAGGGCGGCGTCGCCGCGATGGTCGTGGCCGCCGAGGCACTGGCCGCGGAGGACGCTCTGCCGGCGGGCGGCCTGCTCGTCAACACCGTCACCGACGAGGAATGGAACGGCGCCGGCTCGCTCGCCGCGGTCGCCCACGGGGTCGCCGCCGATGCCGGCGTGATCCCGGAGGCGACCGACTTCGAGCCGTGGATCGCCTGCCGCGGCGTCGTCAACCCGACGATCACCGTCCGCGGCCGCCCCGGCCACGCCGAGATGCCGCAGCCGGACTGGCGCGAGGGCGGCGCCGTGAACGCGATCGAGAAGGCCGTGGTGGTGCTCGAGTCGGTCGCGGCGCTGCGCGAGCGCTGGGCCGAGGAGTCGAGCGAGCATCCGCTGCTGAAGCCGGGGGAGCTGGTGCCGACGATGATCGCCGGCGGCGAGTGGTGGGTCAACTATCCGGCCTCGTGCGAGGTCGTCGTCGACGTCACCTACCTGCCCCGGCAGGGCGACACCGACGGCGGCTGGGCGTCCGGGCTCGAGCGCGAGATCGAGGACTGGGTGGGCGCGGCGGCGCGGCGCGACCCGTGGCTGGCGGAGAACCCGCCCGGCTTCGAGTGGGGCACGAACCTCGCGCCGGCGGAGATCGGGGCGGACCACCCGATCGTCGCCTGTGCGCTCGACGCCGGCGCCACCGCGGGGCGGCCCGGCGCGGTCGCGGCGCTTCAGGGCTGGCACGACGCGGCGACGTTCACGCGGTTCGGGACGCCGACGATCAGCTACGGGCCCTCGGGGCTCTCCAACGACGGCGAGACGATGGCCCACGCGATCGACGAGTACGTCCCCGTCGAGGACCTCGTCGCGACCGCGCAGGCGCTCGCTCTGGTCGCGATGCGCTGGGGTCGGGGATGAAGACCGTGGCGACCGCGGCCGAGGCGGCGTGCGACTGGCTCGCCGAGGGCCGCCGCGTGATCGCTGCCACGCTCGTCGAGCGGATCGGCTCGGCGCCGTTCGACCCCGGTGCCGAGATGATGGTCGACGACCACGGCCGGGTCGAGGGCACCGTGACCGGCGGCTGCGTCGAGAGCGCGCTCGTCGCCGAGGCCGAGCGCGTGCTCGCCGGCGAGGGCCCGCGGCTCGTGCGCTACGGCGTCAGCGACGAGCAGGCCTTCGAGGTCGGCCTGATGTGCGGCGGCACCGTTTCCGTGTTCGTCCACGAGGTCGGTCCCGGTGGCCGTACGGCGCTGGCCGCCGTGGCCGCCGCCCGCGCCGGCGGCGAGCCGGCGGCGCTCGCGACGCTGCTCACCGGGCCGCGGGCCGGCGCGAAGCTCGCCGTCCTCGTCGCCGGGACCGCCGGCGGCCTCGGACTGCCGCTGCTCGACCGCAACGTCGAGCGCGAAGCGCGCGGCTTCGTCGACGAGGGCGTCTCGCGAGTCCGCTCCTACGGGCCCGGCGGCGAGGTGATGGGGGACGAGCTCGACGTCTGCATCCAGGCCTTCCAGACCCGCCCCGAGCTCGTGGTCTACGGGGCGATCGACTACTCGGTGGCGCTCGCGCGGATCGCGGCCGAGCTCGGCTACCGGGTGACGATCTGCGACGCGCGTCCGGCGTTCGCCGAGGGGCGGCGGTTCGCCGATGTCGCCGCCGTGGTGGTCGATTGGCCCGACCGCGACCTCGCCCGCCGCGAGCTCGGACCGCGCGACGCGGTCCTCGTCTTCACGCACGACCCGAAGTTCGACGAGCCGGCGCTGCTCGCGGCGCTGCGCTCGAGCGCCGGCTACGTCGGCGCGCTTGGCAGCCGCCGCACCCAGGCGGAGCGGGTCGAGCGGCTGCGCGCGGCCGGGATCGGCGAGGAGCAGCTCCGCCGTCTGCACGCTCCGTGCGGCCTCGACCTCGGAGCGCGGACCCCGGAGGAGACCGCGGTCTCGATCCTGGCCGAGATCGTCAGCGCGCGCACCGGCCGCAGCGGCGAACGGCTGACGGAGACCGGTGGTCCGATCCACGTGGAGCCGCCGGAGCTGTGATTCCGTTGTCGAGAACCGCTGGAGACTTGGTCAAGGCGATCTCACAATGTGAAATAGGTCTATTGCAAAGCGAGAAGCGGCGGGTAGAATCCTGCCCGGTCAATCGAGGACGGAGGAACCGATGGACGTGATGGCGACAGAGGCGAGCCGGACCGGCGGCGAGCTTGCGGCGATCGACCGCGAGCTGATCATCCATCCCTACCTCGCTCGCACTGTCGAGGAGCGGGTGATCATGTCGGAGGGAAGCGGCTGCCGGCTGCGCGACATCAACGGGCGCGAGTACCTCGACGCAACCGGCGGCCTCTGGCTCGCGCAGATCGGCCACGGTCGCCCCGAGATCGCGGCGGCGGCGGCTCAGCAGATGGAGCAGCTCGAGTACTTCATGAGCTTTTGGGAGTTCTCGAACGAGCGGGCGATCGAGCTCGCCGAGCGGCTCGTCTCGATCTCGCCGGAGCGGCAGCGCCACGTCTTCTTCACCAACGGCGGCTCCGAGGGCAACGAGGCAGCGATCAAGCTCTCTCGCTTCGCCCACGCCAAGCGCGGCGAAGGGGAGCGGACCTGGGTGTTGGCCCGCAGCCAGGCCTACCACGGCGTCGGCTACGGATCCGGCTCGGCGACGGGCTTTCCGATCTACCACGAGGGCTTCGGGCCGATGCTCCCGCACGTCCGGCATCTGACCCCGCCATGGCCCTACCGCTCGGAGCTGTTCGACGGTGAGGATCCGACCGACTTCTGCATCGCCGAGCTCGAGCGGACGATCGAGGAGCTCGGCCCCGACAAGGTCGCCGCCTTCATCGGCGAGCCGATCATGGGCGTGGCGGGGATGCTCGTCCCTCCCGACGACTACTGGCCGCGCGTTCAGGAGGTTCTCCGCCACCACGGGATCACGTTCATCTTCGACGAGGTCGTTACGGCGTATGGACGCACCGGCAACTGGTTCGCGGCTGAGCATTTCAAGGTCGAGCCGGACATCATCGTCACCGCCAAGGGGATCACCTCGGGTTATGCACCGCTCGGCGCCGTCCTCGTCAGCGACGAGATCTTCGACGCGGTGACAGCCGACGGCTTCCCGATGGGGTTCACCTACAGCGGCCATCCGACGACCTGCGCTGTCGCCCTCGCCAACCTCGAGGTGATCGAGTCCGAGAACCTGCTCGACCGGGCGCGGGAGACCGGAGCCCACATTCTCGAGCGGCTCCAGGAGCTGGCCGAGTTGCCGGTGGTCGGCGAGGTTCGCGGCGTCGGGATGATGCATGCGGTCGAGCTGGTCGCCGATCGCGAAACCCGGGCGCCGCTGCCCATGGACGCGGTTCCCCAAGACGCGATCCGGCACGAGACCGGGGTCATCGTCCGGGAGTGCCAGCACAACATCGTCATCTCACCGCCACTGGTCATGAGCCGGGAGGAGGCCGACCAGGTGGTCGACGGCATGCGGTCGGTCATCGAGCGGCTCGACCGCGACGGCAAGCTGGCGCCGCGGGGCTGAGCGGGCGAGGAGGAGGGATGGCCACGGCGACACACACCCACGAGGAGTGGCAGTCGCTCGCCACCGCGCTGGAGCCCGGCGCCGGAGCGGTGATCGGAGGCGAGCTGGTCGCCGCGGCGTCGGGGGCGACGTTCTCATCAATCAATCCGGCGACTGGCGAGGTCCTGGCCGAAGTCGCCGCCGGCGACGACGAGGACGTCGATCGCGCAGTTCGCTCCGGCCGCGAGGCGTTCGAGTCCGCCTCCTGGTCAGGGCTGGCGCCGGCCGACCGCAAGGCGGCCGTGCTGCGGCTCGCCGAGCTGATCGACGCCAACCGTGATCAGCTCGCCCTCCTCGACTCGCTCGACATGGGCAAGCCGGTGGAGGACGCAGCCACGATCGACGTGCCGGGCGCCCGAGACGTCTTTCAGTGGTATGGCGAGACGATCGACAAGCTCTACGACGAGATCGCGCCGACCGGACCAGCCGACCTGGCTCTCGTCACCCGCGAGCCACTCGGCGTTGTCGGGGCGGTGGTTCCCTGGAACTTCCCGCTCGATATCGCCGCCTGGAAGGTCGCGCCGGCTCTCGCCGCCGGCAACAGCGTCGTCCTGAAACCGGCCGAGCAATCACCGCTGTCGGCGATCCGGCTCGGCGAGCTGGCGCTCGAGGCGGGAATCCCGGCGGGCGTCCTCAACGTCGTTCCCGGCTTCGGAGAGACGGCGGGGCGGGCGCTCGGCCTGCATCCCGAGGTCGACTGCGTCGCCTTCACCGGTTCGACCGAGGTCGGCAAGCTGTTTCTCTCCTACTCCGCCGAGTCGAACGCAAAGCCCGTCTGGCTCGAGTGCGGCGGTAAGAGCCCGAACCTCGTCTTCGCCGACGTCGAGGACCTCGATGCCGCCGCCGACATGGCCGCGTTCGGGATCTTCTTCAACCAGGGAGAGGTCTGCTCCGCGAACTCGCGGCTGCTCGTCGAGCGCTCGATCCACGAGGAGCTCGTCGAGAAGCTCATCGAAAGGGCGCGCTCGACCGCGATCGGCGATCCGCTCGACCCGGAGACCCGGATGGGGCCGCTGGTCGACGAAGGTCATGCCGATCGAGTCATGTCGTTCATCGAGAGCGGTCGCGCGGCCGCCGAGTTGCGCACCGGTGGCGAGCGCTTCGCCCACCAGGGATCCGGCGAGACCTTCGTTGCGCCGGCGATCTTCGATCGCGTCCCCAACGGTGATCGACTCGCCCAGGAGGAGGTCTTCGGGCCGGTCCTCGCCGTGCTCGACTTCGACGATGAAGATGAGGCGCTGCGAACTGCGAATGCGAGCCGGTTTGGGCTCGCCGCCTCGATCTGGACTTCGAACCTCAACCGCGCACACCGGCTCGCCCGTCGCCTCCGGGCCGGCACGGTCTCGGTGAACACCGTCGACGCCTTGAGTCCGCAGACGCCGTTCGGCGGCTTCAAAGGCTCCGGATTCGGTCGCGACCTCTCGCTGCACGCGATCGACAAGTACACGGGCTTGAAGACGACCTGGATCGCGCACGGATGAGCTCAGCAACCGACGAAGTGGAGGCACAGACAAGTGGCAGAGGCGAATGAGAGGGTCCGCCGGGAGAGCGACAACCGGTTCCTGAGCCCGCACGTCGAGGAGCTCGAGGACCTCAGAGCGCAGTCAATCGCTGATGTGCGCCGGAAGACCGACGAGTTCTGGGGCTCGCAGGACGGTGAGCCATCTCGTGAGGAGCTCGCCGCGTGGTTCCAGCCGCGCTGTTGGCGCGAGATCGATTACGTGCACATGCTCGGCGAGGAGATCCGACGCTACGGCTTCGGGTTCGAGCGCAAGCACATCACCAGCCTCGCCAAGCAGCTCTTCCAGGAGGCCGAGCACTACGAGAGCGTCGGGCGCATCATCGTCGGGCTGGGGGGCGAGGTGCCCACGGAGCCGCCACCCTCGGCGCGCCCGTGGAGCGCCTTCATCTGGGATTGCCTCGACCGGCACCCGTTGTCGGCGATCGGCGCCTGGTACATGTCGGAGACGGCGGCGACGGGCACACTCGAGGGGATCGTCGCCGCGGGGAAGCGGCTCGAGATGCCCGATGTGATCAAGGCCTACGAGCAGATCATCAAGGACGAGGCATTCCATCTCGGCCTCGGCCGGCTCCTGCTCGAGCGCTACATCACGTCGGATTCGGACGCCGACGAGGTTATGCGCTCGATCCACGGCATGGCGGAGCTCGTAAGCCAGGGAAGCCACACCGACGTCACCCCGGTCGCGTGAGCGGCGTGAGCCCACGGCCACGCAAAGAAGGGGAGTGCCGATGAGACGCGACCTGAAGCTGCTCGTCGACGCGATCGACATGCACGCGCACACCCATCCGGCGCTGTTCCGCCGCCCGATCGACGACTCCGACCTGGCCGGCCACGCGATGGACTACGGGATGCGGGGCTTCGTGCTCAAAGACCACGACAGCTCGACCACCGGTCGCGCCTACCACGTCAACAAGGACTACCCGCACGTCGAGGCGTTCGGCGCCGTCGTCCTCAACCGCTCGGTCGGCGGCCTCAACCCGTACGTCGTCCAGTCCGCCCTGCACTACGGCGCGGACGTCGTCTGGATGCCGAGCAACCACTCCAAGCACCACGCCGAGTTCTTCGACACCCCCGACTACCCGCAGCTCGGCCGCCGCCAGAAGCAGCTCGCCGGCGACGGCGTCACGGTCTTCGACGAGGACGGGAACCTGAAGCCCGAGGTCGGCACGATCTGCGACCTCGTCGCCGAGGCCGACGCCTGCCTGGCCACCGGGCACCTCAGCCTCGCCGAGACGAAGGCGCTGCAGAAGGAGGCGAACGCGCGCGGCGTCAAGAGGTTCGTCGTCACCCATGCCAACTGGGCCCTGACCAAGTTCTCGCTCGACGAGCAGAAGGCGCTGATCGCCGACGGAGCGCTGCTCGAGTACGTCGCGGTCTCCTGCGTCTCGCCGATCTTCTACGAGCAGAACCCGACCGAGCTGGCCGGATGGATCGAGGAGATCGGGGGCGAGAACCTGATCTTCAGCTCCGACCTCGGCCAGGCGTCGGCGGCGCCGCACCCCGAGGGGATGCGAATGCTGCTGACGACCCTGCTCGATCTCGGCGTCGACTACGACCAGCTCGAGCTGATGACCAAGGCGAACCCGGCGAAGCTGCTCGGGCTGTCGGCGTGAGCGGCCGGCATTAGGAGGCGAGGGCTTGCTCGGCAATGCGCAGATCATCCGGCGAGTCGACGTCGAGCGGGTCGGCGATGCCCTCGCAGGCCACCTCGACGACGCTGCGGCCGGCGAGCAGCGCCCGCGCCCCGGTGTCGCCCTCGAGCCCGGCGATCGCGGGGAACAGCCGCCGCTCGAGCACAACCGGGTGGCCGGGCTGCCCCTCGTAGGTCGCCCGGACTGCGTCGCGGTCGGGCCGCCGCGCGGCGAGCACCCGATCGACCGCGGCCGCGGGGACGAGCGGCTGGTCACCGAGCAGGACCACGACCGCCGCGCAGCCGGCGAGCGTCGCGATCCCTGCCCTGAGCGGCGCCGCCATGCCCTCCTCCCAATCGCGGCAGACGACCGGCTCGGCGCCGTGAAGGTCGACCCGGGCGAGCACCTCATCGGCGCCGGCGCCGAGGACGACGACGACCCGGTCGACCGGCGCCGCCGCCGCGTGGGCGAGCGCGTGCTCGAGCAGCGGCCGGCCGCC
>DASSEM010000200.1:0-3784 GCA_035695265.1 Solirubrobacterales bacterium | reverse complement strand
CGCCGGGTCCAGGCGTCGTCGCCGTAGGAGCCGGCGTGGTCGACGTTGGCGCGAGCGACCGCCTCCAGCACCTCCGGGTGGGCCCCGGAGTGGTTGTCGGAGGCGAAGCCGCGCGGATCCGTGCCCGGGCCGGCGCTCACGGGTGCAGCTCGAGCCGCTGGCCGTTCATCCGGCCCGCGGCGTCGGAGCAGAGATAGGCGAGGGCGTCGGCGATCTGCTCCGCCGGGGTGAACTTCGGATACTCCTTGCCCGGGTTCCGCTCGCGCATCCCCGGGGTCAGGATCGCGTTGACGACGACGATGTTGGCGGTCGCCCTCGTCTCCGCGAACGAGTCGGCGAGCGCCAGCGTCCACGCCTCCGCCGCCGCCTTCGTCGCGCCGTAGGCGGCGTTCGTCCCGTTCGGGCCCTGCGCCTGCGTCGAGGAGACGATCGCGAAGCGCCCGTGCTCGCTCGCCGTCAGCGCCCCGTGGAAGGCGCGGGTCGCGTTCTGGACGGTCCGCACGAGCAGGTCGTGGAGCCACTCGTAGTCGCCCATGTCGAAGCTCTCGATCGGATCGCCGCCGCGCCAGCCACCGACGAGGTGGAGGAGGCCGTCGACGCGGCCGAAGCGCTGCTCCAGCGACGTGCACCACCCCGCCGCCGCGTCCGGATCGAGCAGGTCGACCGCCTGCACGTCAACCCGGTCCCCGTCGAGCCCGACGCCGTCGATCGCCCCCTCGACCCGCTCGACGTCGATGTCGGCGAGCGCCAATGTCGCGCCGTCGGCCGCGAGCCGTGCCGCGACCGCGGGCCCGAGGCCTCCCCCGACGCCGGCGACCGCGATCACGCGGCCGTCGAGGTCTCCCATCAGCCGCCCGCTCCGGCCGCCGCGGGCTCCCGGCTCGGCCGGCCTCCGAGCGCCGGCTCGAGCTTCGGCTGAAGCTGGGTGTAGAAGAGGCTGAGCGGGAACTCGTCGTCGCGGACGAGGTCGACGAGCTGCTTCGGCTCCTCGACCTCGGGCAGATCGCGCCGCTCCGCGGCCCAGACTGACGACTCCGCCGGCGGCACGTAGGTCGCGACGAGGTCGTGGGCGGCGATCCACTGCCCGAGCTTCGAGCGGTCGATGCCGGAGTGATAGAGCTCGCCAACGAGGTCCTTGAGCCGGCCGACCCCCTCGGCGACCCTCCCCCACTCGATCTCGAGCCGGTTGTCGGTCCAGTGCAGATAGCCCTCGTGATGGAGGAACGCGAACAGGAGCTGACCACCGAGGCCGTCGTAGTTACGGACCCGGTTGCCCGTGAGCGGGAACCGGAACAGGCGGTCGAAGAGGATCGCGTACTGAACGTGACGGGCCAGGGCGAAGCCCTCCGCCTCGAGCTTCACGGCCTCGCTGAACGTCGTCAAATCGCAGCGCAGCTCCTCCAGCGAATACATCCAGTAGGGGCTGCGCTGGCGGATCATGAACGGGTCGAACGGCAGATCGCCGCGCATGTGGGTGCGGTCGTGGATCAAATCCCAGGCGATGTAGGCGTCGCGGGAGAGCTCCGGCGAGGCGAGCAGGCAGGCGGCGTCGGGCGGCAGGTTCAGCCTCAGGATCTCGGCGGCGGCCCCGCTGACACGGCGCAGGCGCTCCGCCTCGCGGTCGCAGAAGATCGCCCCGAAGTGCGCCGGCGGGCGCTCGGCGACCGAGAACGTCTCCGGGAACAGCACGGCGCACTCGGAGTCGTAGCCCGACGTGTAGTCGACGAACTCGACCGGCAGGTACTTCGCGTTGTCGTAGCGGCTCTCGAGCTCGACCACCCAGCGCGGCCACGGCACCCGCACGATCAGCGCCTCGAAGCAGGTGTCGGGCGAACCGTTCTGCTTGTACATCGGGAAGACCACGAGGTGCTCGATCCCGTCGCGGCGGTCGCGCTCGGGCCGGAACGCCTCGGTCGCGGCCATGAAGTCCGGTTTGGCGAAGCCGGAGGAGACCCACGCATCGAGATCCGCGCGCAGCGCCTCGAGGTAGGCCTCCTGGTGGGGGAAGCGGGGAGCGAGCGCCGCCACCGCGGCCTTGATCTCGGCGACGAGCTCGCGCAGGCGCGGCTCGTCGACCCCCGCCGCGCCCAGATCGACCGAGCCGTCCTTCGACTGGTGGACCCGCAGCTCCTCGACCGCGTCGCGAAGCTGCGCCCAGGCTGGATCGGCGGCCGCCTCGGACTCGATCGCGGCGCCGCCGGCAGCGAACGCCGGCTCGGCCGCGTAGTAGACGAGGTTGACCCAGAGGGCCTCGTGGTCGAGCGCGTCGATGCAGTCGTCGCCGAAGAGGTCGGAGTCGGCGAGGACGACGACGCGGCCCGAGCCGTGCGCGGCGACGGCGGCAAGCGGAGCACGCGGGGCCGATGCGCTCGGCGATGTGCGGGCGAGGACCCGACCGCCGTTCCGCAGCGCCAGGGTTCCGGCCCGGTAGAAGCAGGCTTCGGAGACGCCGGCGAGCGGGTCGGGCCCGCTGCCGTCGGGGCGGACGAGGTCGGCGAGGATCCAGCTCGGGACGTCACCGGAGTGGCGCTCGTAGTCCTGGACCGTCGCGTTCTCGACCTCGAAGCCGAAGCGGGCGAGAAGCTCGTTCAGGTTGTTGCCGTACTTGTCCTGCTCGGTCTCGCCGAGGACGATCAACCCGCCCCCGGAGGCGACCCAGGCGACGATCGTCTCGATCTCGTCGGCGCTCAGCCGCGGTTCGCCGACGCCGGTCGTCGCCTCCCACTCGGGCTCCGACGGATGAGCGATGACGAGGACGTCGGTGCCTGCCAGCGTGGCCGCGTCGAGCGGTCCGAACTCCTTCGCCTCGACCTCGAAGTCGCGTCGCGCGAGCGCCGCCGCGGCGGCGGCGAGCGAAGCGTCGGCGGGATGGGACGCCTGCATCCGTTCGGCAACCTCGGGGCGGATCGACCACGACTCCGAGTGCCCCTCGTCGAAGAGGACCCGGGCCTTCCGCGTCTCGTCGGTCGAATCGATCACGGCACTAAGTTAGCGCGCCGCAGCGCGCTCATCCCACCGTGGGGCCCGGAACGGCGCCGCCGAACCCGTGCCGCTCTGCCCTCGAGATGGCAGTAGCGATGCGGCCCCGCTCCTTCTGCATCGCTACGAGCTCGGCCGGCTCGAGGCCGGCGGCGTGGCGAAGCCGGCGGTCGAGGCGATCGTGCTCGAGCAGCATCCAGCGGAACTCGAGGTTGTCCGGCGTCGGCGGCTCGTGCTCGACCGCCTGCAGCCGCGAGATCGCGTTGATCAGCCCGGAGTCGGCGTCGCCGAGGCCTTCGAGCGGGTCGGTGGGGTGCTCGCACAACCGTTCGAAGACCGCACGCAGGATCGGCGAGGTGAAGTGCTCGCCTTCCAGCCGCTCGCGGTACGGCACCGAGGCCTCAGGCGCGTCGAGGCAGAGCGCGAGCATCATCGCCTCGCGCCGCTCCTCCTGGGTCGGATCGCGCCGCGGAGGCGGTGCCGGCGTCGACCCCGGCGCGCCGGCTCGCTCGTTGCGCTGCGGCCGATCCGTGGATCGGCCTCCCGCCCGCATCCGCGCGGCGACGAGCTCGGGCGCGGCATCGAGGCGGTCGCCGACCTCGCGGACCATCTCCTGGCGGGTGATCGTCTCCCCCATCGCCACGAGCACCGGCGCCACCTCGTCGAGCGCCCGGTCGCGGCCCGCCGGCGTCGTGAGGTCGGCGTCGTCGAGGATCGCGCGGGCGTGGAAGACGGCGAGGTCGACGGCGTCGGCGATCATCGCGCGCAGCCGGTTGGCCCCCTCCTCGCTGCCGAGCATGTCGGC
>DASSEM010000199.1:0-7159 GCA_035695265.1 Solirubrobacterales bacterium | reverse complement strand
TCGGGGCCTCGCCGCCGCGCGAGCCGCGGACCTCGTCGCCGGCCGCCCCGGCGCCGGCACCGCCGCGCTCACCGGTCGCTTCACCGGCGCCGGAGCCGGAGCGGTCGCCGCGCCGGTCCGCGCTGCCCGCCGCTCCGGCGCCGCTCCGCTCGCCGGCGGCGGCGTCCGCCGGTCCGGGCGCGCTATCAGTCGCCGCTGCCCCGCCCTCCGGCGTCGCCCGCTCCTCGCCGCCGCGATTCGCGAGGCCCGGGCCGGGCAGGTCGATGACGCCACCGATGTCGGCGGCGCCCGCCGCGATCGCCGCCGCGGCCACGATCGATCCCCCCTTCAGCGCCGCCGAGGCGGCGAGCCCGCCACCGACACCGGCACCGGCCGCGCCGCCGGCTCCGGCCGCGCCACCGAGCCCGGCGGCGCCACCGGCCAGACCGCTCAGCATCGTCCCCGCGACCGCGGCCGGCAGCGGCGGGCAGAGCGCTTCGAGGTCGGTGCGCCGCTGCGCGATCGAGGCGGCGAAGCCGCGACAGCCGTCGCAGCCCTTCAGATGGGCGCGAAGCCGCCGGCCGCGGAGCCGCCGGCCGTCGCGGTCGGAGATCGCGGCGCGAACGCGCTCACACTCCATCTCGCGTCCCTCCTCGCGCTCGCGGAGCGCCGTTCGCGCCTCGTAGACCGCCTGCCGGGCCGCCGCCTCGTTGCAGCCGAGCGCCGCGCCGATCTCGGCGTGGGAGAGGCCGCTGAGCTCCCGCATGACGATCGCCGAGCGCTGCCGGTCGGGCAGCTCGCCGAGGTCGTCGACGAGGCTCCGCAGGCGCTCGCGGGTGGCGACCTCCTGCTGCTGGGAGGCGCCGAGGTCGGCGATCGCGGCGACGTCGGGATCGCGGTCGCGGCGGCTCCGCAGGATCGACACCGACTCGTTGTGGGCGACCCGGAAGAGCCACGGGCGGATCGCCAGCTCGCGCTCCTCGCCGGGCAGCGAGCGCAGCGCCGCCGCCATCGTCGCCTGCAGCGCATCCTCGGCGTCGTCGCGGTCGCGGACGATCGCCAGGCAGTAGCGGTAGAGCTCCTGATGGTGGCGGCGAAAGATCTGCTCGAAGGCGCCGCGCTCGCCGCGCTTCGCGCCCCTGACGAGCCGCAGCGCATCGATCCGCCCGCCGGGCCGGAGCCCCGCCGGGGTGGTGGCGCCGGTGCGTCCGCGTGCCGCCATCGGCACCGATTATCCGGGACCGCCGGCCCCATTTCCAACCGCTCGTGCGTTTCGACATCTCTCGGTCATGCAAACGCCGGCGCAGCGCTCGCGTCAGGGGCTATCCCGCCGTCCTAGACTCCAGGTTCGATGGCCTTTCCCGCAACACGGATGCGGCGCCTGCGCCGGACCGGCGTCCTCCGCGGGCTGACCCGCGAGACCGAGCTCACCGCCGGACACCTGATCCAGCCGCTGTTCGTCACCGCCGGCGCCGACGTGCGCGAGGACGTCGAGTCGATGCCGGGCGTCCAAAGGCTTTCGATCGCGGCGCTCGTGGAGGAGGCCGCGGAGGTGCGCGCGGCGGGCATCGACTCGGTCCTCCTGTTCGGGATCCCGGCCGCCAAGGACGAGATGGGCTCCGGCGCCTTCGACGAGGAGGGGATCGTGCAGCTGGCGATCCGCGCGCTGAAGGAGGCCGAGCCGGAGCTGACCGTGATCGCCGACACCTGCCTCTGCGAGTACACATCGCACGGGCACTGCGGCTGGGTCCGCGACGACGGCACCGTCGACAACGACCTCTCGCTCGAGCTGCTCGCCAAGACGGCCCTCTCGCAGGCCGGCGCCGGTGCCGACGCGGTCGCGCCCTCCGACATGATGGACGGCCGGATCGCCGCGATCCGCTCCCAGCTCGACGACGAGGGTCACGGCGAGACGCCGATCATCAGCTACTCGGCGAAGTACGCGTCGGCCTTCTACGGCCCGTTCCGCGACGCCGCCGACTCGACCCCGCAGGGTGGCGACCGCCGTGGCTACCAGATGGACCCGGCCAACGTGCTCGAGGCGATTCGCGAGTCGCGGATCGACCTCGACGAGGGCGCCGACATGCTGATGGTCAAGCCGGCCCTGCCCTTCCTCGACGTCATCCACCGCGTCAAGGAGGCGACCGGAGCCCCGCTCGCCGCCTACCATGTCTCGGGCGAGTACTCGATGATCAAGGCCGCGGCCCGGGCGGGCTGGCTCGACGAGCGCGCTGCGGTCCTCGAGGCGCTGACCTCGATCCGGCGGGCCGGCGCGGACGCGATCATCACCTACCACGCGAAGGACGCCGCCGGGTGGCTGCATGGCTGAGTTGACCGAGACCGACACCGACACCGAATCCGAAGAACGGGCCGCCGACGACGGGGCGGCCGCGGCGACGAACCGGGGCCGGCAGGGGGGACCGAAGCTGCGCTCGCGCGCCGGCGGCGCGGCGATCCCGCTCGACGACGACGACCGGCGGCTGATGAACCTGCTCCAGTCCCGCTTCCCGCTCGTCGCCGAGCCCTATGCGGCGCTCGCGGCCGAGGCCGACCTCCCCGTCGACGAGCTGATGGAGCGGACGCGGCGCCTGCTCGACGGCCGGATCATCCGCGAGATCACGCCGATCTTCGATACCCGGACGCTTGTCTACTCGTCGATGCTCGTCGCCGCCAAGGTCGATCCCGAGTACCCCCACCGGCCGGCGAAGATCATCAACTCCCACCCCGGCGTCTCCCACAACTACCTGCGCGACCACGAGTTCAACCTCTGGTTCACGATCGCGACGCCGCCCGACTCGCGGCTCGGCCTCGAGGGCACCCTCGACGTCCTCCAGCGGCTGACCGGCGCCGAGTCGATCCGTCAGCTCCCGACCCTGACGATGTTCAAGATCAACATGAACCTCGAGATGGAGGGCGGCACCGACGCGCTCGCCGCCAAGGTCGAGGCGGTGCCGCCGCGCGAGCTCGAGCGCCAGCCCTACGACGACTTCGACATCCAGGTGATCCGCGCGATCCAGGGGCCGATGGCGGTGACCGACCGTCCCTACGACGAGGCTGCGGCCGCGCTCGGGCTCGACACCGAGGCGTTCCTCGCCCACCTCGAGGCGCTCGGCGAGCGCAAGATCCTGCGCCGGGTCGCGGCGATCCTCTACCACCGCCGTGCCGGCTTCTCGGCGAACGGGATGGGCGTCTGGCGAGTCGACCCCGAGGACGTCGCCGAGGTCGGCGGCCGGATGGCGGCCGTTCGCGGCATCTCGCACTGCTACGAGCGTCCGACCTACGCCGACTGGCCCTACTCGGTGTTCACCATGGCCCACGGGCGCTCGAAGGAGGAGTGCGACGCGGTCCTCCAGTCGATCGCCGACGAGCACAGCCTCCACGACGCCGATCGCGCCGTCCTCTACAGCTCGACCGAGTTCAAGAAGGTGCGCCTGCGCTACTTCACGCCCGACTACGAGGAGTGGGAGCGGGAGCACGCGCCGGAGGCGTTCAGCGAGGAGCGAGGAGCGAGGAGCGAGGAGCAGCGCCCAGTTGAAGGGTGACCGCTCGGCGGCGCTCTACCGGCAGGCTGTGGAGGTGATGCCCGGGGGGGTCAACTCGCCGGTCCGGGCGATGGGGTCGATCGGGCGCGAGCCGATCTTCATCGAGCGTGGGGAGGGCTGCCGGGTCACCGACGTCGACGGCAACGAGTACGTCGACTGGGTCTCCTCCTGGGGGCCGCTGATCCTCGGCCACGCCGACCCGGAGGTGGTCGCCGCGGTCGGTGAGGCGGCCGCCCGCGGCACCTCCTACGGTGCCGCCACCGAGGCGGAGGTCGAGCTCGCAGCCACCGTCGCCGACCGCTTCGCCTCGGTCGAGATGCTCCGGATGGTCAACTCCGGCACCGAGGCGACGATGAGCGCGCTGCGGCTCGCCCGGGCGGCGACCGGCCGCGACCGGGTCGTCAAGTTCGCCGGCGCCTACCACGGCCACGTCGATGGTCTCCTCGCGGAGGCCGGCTCCGGCCTCGCGACGCATGGGATCCCGGCCAGCCCCGGGGTGCCGCGGGCGCAGGCGGAGGCGACCGCGATCGTCCCCTGGAACGACTTCGTCGCCGTCGAGCAGGCGGTCGACATGTACGCGCCGGCGGCGATCATCTGCGAGCCGATCGCGGCGAACATGGGCGTCGTCCCGCCGCGCGCGGGATTCCTCGAGCACCTGCGGGCGCTCGCCGACCGCTGTGGCGCGCTGCTCGTCTGCGACGAGGTGATCACCGGCTTCCGGGTCGCCCGGGGCGGCGCCCAGGAGCTCCACGGCGTCGATGCCGACCTGACCGTGATGGGCAAGGTGATCGGCGGCGGCCTCCCCGCCGCGGCCTACGGCGGTCCCCGCGAGCTGCTCGAGCGGGTCGCCCCGGCCGGCGACGTCTACCAGGCCGGGACGCTCTCGGGGAACCCGCTCGCGGTGGCCGCCGGCCTCGCCACCCTGCGCCGCCTCGACGCCGGCGCCTACGCGCGGATCGGCGCCGCCACCGACCGTCTCGCCGCCGGCCTCGCCGGCGCCGCCGACGCGGCCGGCGCTGCGGAGCGGGTCAGCGTCAGCTCCGCCCCCGGACTCGTCACCCCGTTCCTCGCCGCCGCTCCGCCGCACGACTTCGCCGGCGCGCAGGCCTGCGACCTCGATGCCTACGGGCGCTTCTGCCGAGCGATGCTCGAGCGCGGCTTCTACCCGCCACCGTCGCAGTTCGAGGCATGGTTCGTCTCGCTCGCCCACGACGACGAGGCGATCGACCTGACCTGCGAGGCCGCCGCCGAGAGCTTCAGCGCCGCCCTGCGATGAGCGCCGCCGAGCCCCCGCAGCGACCCGAGGACGCCCTCGCCGTCCTCGCCGCCCTGCTCCGCGAGGAGGGACCCGTCGTCGCCGGGCACGTCGCCGAGCCCGCCGATGCACCGGCCTTCGGCCTGCTCGTCGCCGCCGGACCCCGTTGCGCCGCCGATCCCGGTGCCTACGCGACCGTCGTCGAGCTGGTTCGCGAGGGCTACCTCTGCCACTACCGCGAGCCGCGGCTGCTCGCCAGCCTCGACCCCGACCTGCGGCTGCTCGTCGGCGACCACCTCTACGCGCACGGCATCGAGCGCCTCGCCCGCCTCGGCGACCTGCTCGCGGTCGCCGAGCTCGCCGACCTGATCTCGACCGCGGCGCAGATCGACGCCTCGCCGAGCATCGATTCCGGCGCCGCCGAGATCGCCTGGCTGGCGGCGACGATCGCGATCGCGGCCGGCCCCGGCAGCGGCCACGAGGAGGCCAAGGCGGCCCTCCGGGCCGGGGGCGACCCCCGCCCGCTCTGGCAGGCCACCCGCGAGCAGGCCGACCGGACCGGCCTATCCGAGCTCCTGTCAGGGGCGTGCAAAGCAGTAGGATTCGCGCCCCCGAACCGTGGCTGAACCAGGCGAAGACAAGACCACCAGCCCGGCCGGCGAGAGCCGTGCCTCCGAGCTGCCCCCGATGAAGCCGATCGGCTACTTCGAGGGTGAGTCGATGACCCGCCGCAAGGCGTTCGTCGTCGCCGGCGGCGCCCTCGGCGGGGTCGCCGGCGCCGCGATCGTCCTGCCCGCCCTCGGATTCGCGGTCGCGCCGATCTTCGACGAGCCCGAGGAGGACTGGCAGCCGGTCGGCGAGACCGAGGACTTCGTGCCCGACACCTACGTCCCGCGCGTGATCACGATCGTCCAGGGCATCGGCGAGGCCGGCAAGACGACCGTCTACGTGCGCCAGGGCAACGCCGAGCTCGGCGAGGACCCGGACTCCTACGTCGCGATCTCGACCCGTTGCGCCCACCTCGGCTGCCCGGTTCGCTTCGTTCAGGCCGCCGGCAACTTCATCTGCCCCTGCCACGGCGGCGTCTACGGCTTCCAGGGCGAGGTGATCGGCGGCCCGCCGGTCCGTCCCCTCGACCGGTTCCAGACCCGGGTCGTCGACGGCATGGTCGAGATCGGGCCCCGCTACAGCGTCACCTCCCAGCTCGAGCCGGTCCGCGCCCGCGACCCGGGCGAGTTCACCGGCGGCGTCTGGGAGTACCTGTACCCGCCGCGCCCCTCGACCGCCCCCGCTCCGTAGGCCCCGAGCGCGATGCCAGACCTGCAGAAGCTGCTGCCGCCCCCGTTGCGACGCCCGCCGAAGCCCGGCCACTCGAACGGTGCGGGCAACGGGGCGACCGCCTACCGCGAGGGTGAGGCGCCGACCGCCCCGATCACCGACGACCCCGGCCGCCGCATCGCCACCGGCGCCAAGGACGCGCCCGCCGACCTGGTCGGCTGGATCGACGAGCGGATGGGGGGCTCGAGCTTCCTCACCGCGATGCTCCTGCGCAAGGTCCCGAAGGGGACCAACTGGTTCTACACGCTCGGCTCGGCGACCCTGTTCGCGTTCGTCGTCCAGGCCGTCACCGGCGTCTTCCTGGCGATGTACTACACGCCCTCGCCGGTCGAGGCCTACGCCTCGATCACCCACCTGACCAACGACGTCTTCCTCGGCGAATTCGTCCGCGGCATGCACAAGTGGGGCGCCTCGGTGATGGTGATCCTCGTCTTCGTCCACATGGCGCGGGTGTTCTTCTTCGGCGCCTACAAGTACCCGCGGGAGCTCAACTGGGTGATCGGCGTCGTGCTCCTGATCCTGACGATGGTGATGGGCTTCACCGGCTACCTGCTGCCCTTCGACCAGCGCTCCTACTGGGCGACGATCGTCGGCGTCAACATCAACGGCACCGGCCCGATCGTCGGTCCCTACCTCTCCGACTTCCTCCGCGCCGGGCCCGAGTTCGGGGCGACGACGCTCGCCCGCTTCTACTCGATCCACATGCTGCTCGTCCCGGGGGCGATCATCGCCCTGATCGGCGCCCACCTCGACCTCGTCGTGAAGCTCGGCACGACCTCGCCGCCGTGGCTGCGGGCCGACCGCAAGCCGAAGGAGGCGCGCGCCCAGCAGGTCGAGTCGATCACCGACGGCGGCGACGGGAGAGCCGCGTGAACGCCCACGAGAAGGAGCAGTACCTCCGCGAGTACGAGGTACTCAAGAAGCAGGGCAAGCCCTTCTTCCCGTACGCGGTGCTGAAGGACTCGGCGATGGCGCTCGTCGTCGCCACGCTGATCATCGTCATGTCGCTCGTGCTCGGCGCCGAGCTGGGGCCGAAGGCCGATCC
>DASSEM010000198.1:0-9920 GCA_035695265.1 Solirubrobacterales bacterium | reverse complement strand
CGAGCCGGCGGAGGTCGGCCTTGAGCGAGTCGACGCCAGCGTCGAGGACCTGGTCGAAGCGGTCGAGGGCGCTCTGCTCGTGGATGCCGACCGAGCCCCACTCGCACTCGGGGCAGCGCAGCTCGACCCGCCAGTGGCCGGGGTCGGAGGGCGCCCACTCGAGCGGGTGGACGAGCCCGGAGCCGCACTCCGGGCAGATGTGGAGGTCGGCGACCACGGCGCCATCGCCGTCGCTCCGCAGGGGGTGGGGGTGTCGATCGGGGTCGTTCATACCCTCGGTCACCCATATCGGCATGAGGGCTTCCCCCTACGAACGGCCAGGGTGTTCCATTGGACGTTCGTCCACGTCTCTGATCCACGTCCCCTCGCATAGACTTCCGGCGGATGGTGCTCAGCGACCGCACGATCCGGGCGGAGATCGACTCGGGCAGGATCGCCTTCGACCCCTATGACCCGGAGCTGATCCAGCCGTCGAGCGTCGACGTCCGCGTCGATCGCAGCTTTCGCGTCTTCCACAACGCCCGCCATCCCTACATCGACGTCCGCCAGCGGATGGAGGACCTGACCGAGCTCGTCACGGTCCCCGACGAGGAGCCCTTCATCCTCCATCCCGGCGAGTTCGTCCTCGGCCAGACGCTCGAGCGGGTCCGCCTCCCCGATGACATCGTCGCCCGGCTCGAGGGCAAGAGCTCGCTCGGCCGGCTCGGCCTGCTGATCCACTCGACCGCCGGCTTCGTCGACGCCGGCTTCGAGGGCAACCTGACCCTCGAGCTCTCCAACGTCGCCAACCTGCCGATCACGATCTACCACGGCATGCCGATCGGCCAGATCTCCTTCATGCGCATGGACGGCCCGGTCGAGCATGCCTACGGCTCGACCGAGACCGGCTCGAAGTACCAGGGCCAGGAGGAACCGACGGCCTCCAGGTACTACCTCAACTTCGACAAGGGATAGTCGCGTGGCCGAGCCCGTCCCGGAGGGGAAGCTGATCAAGCTCAACACGGCGCGGCGGCGGCAGGGGACGCTGGCGCGGATCCACGCCTACGGCGCGATCCTCGACGCGATCGTGCGGTCGGAGTTCGAGCCGGGCCGGCAGCTCTCCGAGAACGAGCTCGCGGCCTGGCTCGGGGTGAGCCGGACTCCGGTCCGCGAGGCGCTCGCGCGGCTGCGCGAGGACGGGCTGGTCGAGATCGTGGCGCAGCTCGGGACGTTCGTGGCGCCGATCAGCCCGCGGGCGGTGACCGACGCCCAGTTCGTGCGCGAGGCGCTCGAGTGCGCCGCGGTCCGCAAGGCGGCGGAGCTCGCGACGACCGACGACATCGCCGAGCTCGAGGCGATCCTCCGCAACCAGCACCGCGCCGTGCGGGCGGGGGACCACGACGCCTTCTACGTCCTCGACGAGGACTTCCACCATGCGCTCTGCGACCTCAGCGGCCACACCGCCGTCTGGAGCCTCGGCCAGCGGATCAAGTCGCACCTGAACCGGGTCCGCCGCCTGAGCCTGCCGGCGCCGAGCTACCTCGAGGAGATGGTGGCCGAGCACGAGCAGGTCCTCGGGGGCGTCGAGCGCAAGGACCCCGATACGGCCGAGGCGGCGATGCGCCACCACCTGCGGATGGTGCTGCGCGAGATCCCGCGGCTGCGCGAGCAGCACCCCGAGTACTTCGACGAGTAGGCCGCTCGCCGGGCGGTCCTTCGGGTCCGTAGCGGGTACCGGCCCGCGCCCGCGGATTTTCGGTTAGCATCGCCGCCGCGACTTCGGGACAAGTCGCGTGTTCATTGTGCGGTGGCAGCCCTAGCCACCCCGAAAAGCCGACCAGGAGAATCGATGAATCGTCCAGCCTTCCGTCTCGTCACCGCGTTGCTCGCGATCGCGATGCTCGCAGTCCCCGCCTCGGCGCTCGCCGGCAAGGGCGGCGGCGGCAAGAAGAAGGCCAAGGCGCTCGTGGTCTGTAAGCACGGCTGCAAGTACCGGACGATCCAGAAGGCGGTCGACAAGGCCGGCAAGACGAAGAAGAAGAACGACACGATCAAGGTCAAGCCCGGCAAGTACCGGGAGGGCGTCATCGTCGAGGGCAAGAAGTTCAAGGGCCTGACGATCAAGGGCACCAAGAAGAACCCCCGCAAGACGATCCTCGAGGGCAAGAACGCAAAGGACCCGATCGGCAACGTCGCCAACAACGGGATCGAGATCGTCGACGTCAAGAACGTGACGCTCAGGAACCTGTGGATCCGCAACTACCAGACCAACGGCGTCTTCTGGCGCGACAGCAACACCGACGACAACAAGGCGACCTGTCAGAACCCGGTCGCCAAGAACGTCGACGTCTCCTTCAGCCGCAGCTACGGACTCTTCATGTTCGGCTGCGAGGGCGGCGCCTTCATCAAATCGGAGGGCTGGGGCCATGGCGACTCCGCCTACTACGTCGGCGCCACGCCGTTCCAGAAGAACCCGCAGAAGACGGTCCTGAAGAACCTCGAGTCCTACGAGAACGTGCTCGGCTACTCCGGCACGAACTCGAAGTACGTGGTCATCAAGAACTCGGACTTCTACAACAACGGCATCGGCCTGGTGCCGAACACGCTCGACTCGGAGCCGTTCGAGCCGACCGGTGACAGCGTGATCAAGGACAACAACATCTTCTGGAACAACTTCAACTACTTCCTGCCGGAGTCACGGGTGAAGACCGTCTCGAACGGCCTCGGCGAGCTGCCGCCGGAGCTCGGCGGCGGCACGCTGCAGTACCCGACCGGGATCGGCGTCGCCCTGTTCGGGGCCGACGGCTGGACCGTCACCGACAACGACATCTTCGGCAACTTCATGTGGGGCGTCGCGATGTTCTCCGACCCGCTCGGCAACGAGGGCAACGACGCGCTGAGCCAGAACAACCAGGTCGTTGACAACGACATGGGCCGCGACGGCACCGACACCAACGGCCAGTACGACTTCTGGGTCGACGGCTCGGGCAGCGGCAACTGCTTCGAGGGCAACGACTCCTCGACGTTCGCGCCGACGACCGACGACAGCGCAACGATCGCGCAGCTCTACCCGCCCTGCCCGGTCCCGGCCGGCACTCAGCCGAACCCGGGTGCAACCGGCGGTGTCTTCGGGACGCCGAACATGCAGCTCGGGCAGCTCCTGCCGTACGTGAGCGTCGAGCCGCCTGAGAACCAGGAGTGCTTCTGGAACCGGCATTCGCATCCGAAGTTCGAGAAGTTCAAGGCGCTGACCGTGCCCGGCTTCGATCCGAGCGGGTGCCCGGCCTGATGCGGCGCGCGCTGACGATCGCAACGGCCCTGGTCGCTCTGCTCGCGCTGGCGCTGCCGGCGAGCGGAGTCGCCGCCAAGACCAAGCGGGTCAAGGTCGGGGACGACTACTTCGCGCCGACGAAGGTCACCGTGAAGAAGAACGCGAAGGTCAAGTTCAAGTGGCTCGACGACAACATCAACCCGCACAACGTGACCCTGAAGAAGGGCCCGAAGGGCGTCAAGAAGAAGAAGAAGGCGTGCACGTCGGGCAAGATCACGAAGTGCAACAGGTCGGCGACCGGCGCGGTCGGGATCAAGTTCACGCCCAAGTTCAACAAGCGTGGCAAGTACAACTTCCTCTGCACGATCCACCCGACGACGATGAAGATGAAGGTCATCGTCAAGCGGTAGCCCCGCGGGGTGTGCTGAGTTGAGCCTGCCCCCGATCGGACGCCGCGCGTTCGTCGCCGAGGCGGCCGGCGGGCTGCTCCTCTGCACGCTGGCCGGCAAGGAGTTCCGGCTCGACCAGCCCGCGGACGTCGAGAAGCTCGCGAGCGACATCCCGGTACCGCCGAAGGTCGCCGCGGCGCGAGCCGGCGGCACCGCACAGGCCGAGACGGTGCTCGCCAAGGGCACCGCCGGCGGCCCGAACGAGTACTGGATCCAGGCCGAGAAGGTGAAGTGGGACATCGTCCCCAAGGGCCGCGACCAGATGATGGGCAAGCAGGTCAAGGGGAAGACGAAGTTCAAGGCCTACGCCTACCGCGCCTACTCGCCGAACTTCGGCGAGCCGCTCGGCCCGGCGCGGGTTCCCGGTCCCCTCATCGAGGCGAACGTCGGCGAGACGATCACCGTCCATTTCCGCAACAAGACGAAGACGCCGGTGACGATGCACCCGCACGGCCTCATGTACTCGGTCGACATGGACGGCGCCTACAAGGGCAAGTACACCGATCCCGGCGGGTTCGTCGAGCGCGGCGACGAGGTCACCTACGTCTGGGAGGCGATCCCGGAGGCGAAGGGCGCGTGGTTCTACCACGACCACGGCCCGATGGACCCGCTCCCGCTCTACAAGGGACTGCTCGGGCCGATCATCGTCCGTGACCCGAGCGAGCCGCAGCCCGACCGCGACTTCTTCACGGCCTTCCATTCCTTCCAGCCGGCCGCGAGCGGCCTCGACCGGCCCTTCTACTGCATCAACGGGCGCGCCTACGCGGGCAACACGCCGACCTTCAAGGCCAGCGTCGGCGACGACGTCGCCTTCCACGTCTACGCGGCCGACGACTACTTCCACACGTTCCACATCCACGGGCACCGCTGGGCCGACTCGAGCGGGCTCGTCGTCGACAACGTGACGCTCGGGCCGGGCGATCTGACGACGGTGCGGTTCACCGAGGACAACCCGGGCCGCTGGTTCTACCACTGCCACGTGTTCAGCCACCTGCACCAGGGGATGAACGGTTGGTACATCGTCGACTGATCGGGCCCGCCGCCCTCGCCGCCCTCGTCCTGACGCTGCTGCTCGCCCCGGTGGCCGACGCCGCCAACCGCCGGATCGCGATCAGCGACTACCAGTGGTCCGACGGCGACGTCCGGATCGACCTCGGCGAGCACGTCACCTGGTACTGGACCGGACCCGACACGATGCACTCGATCACCGGTCAGCCGCCGAACGCGACCCGGTGGGACTCCGATCCCGGCTCGCTGCCCAAGCACGACATCGGCGACGACTACGCGATCACCTTCGACCAGCCCGGCACCTACAACTTCCAGTGCAAGATCCACTCGCTGGTCAGCGGCGAGGTCACCGTCTCGAACACCCCCGGCGACCCGGAGACCGAGCCCGACCCGATCCCGAAGAGCAAGGTCGACCTGAAGCCGCCGAAGATGCGCCGGATCACGCTGCCGCGCAAGTTCGGGCCGCGTGGCGCTCCGCTCACCTACTCGATGAACGAGCGCGGCAAGCTCAGCGTCGAGTACTACCGCTACCGCAAGGGCAAGAAGCGCTTCGCCGGCTACGCGACCTACAAGGCCCACGTCGGCTTCAACAACGCCCGGGTCGGCAAGCGCAAGCCGCACTTCAAACCGAAGTCGGGGCGTTACCTGGTCGAGCTCCGGGTCACCGACGCCGCGCACAACACGGCGAAGCCGAAGACGCGCCGGTTCCGGATCTGGTAGCGGGCCACCGCGGCGCCGCGATCCCGGGGAGCGCGTAGGCCGGTCCCGCTACGATCAGCGTCTATGCCGAGCATCGGTCCCCTCGAGCTGGCGATCGTCGCGATCATCGCGCTGATCATCTTCGGCCCCAAGCGGCTCCCCGAGCTCGGCCGCTCGATCGGCGACGGCCTCCGCGAGTTCAAGGCCTCGGTCAGCGGCGAGCGCAGCGACGATGACGACGAGGAGCCGCCGCATATCGACGACGAGATCGAGGACGCCGAGGTCGCCGAGGACGACGACGAGGACGTCGACGAGCCCGCCCGCGACGCCGAGCGCAGCCGGTCCTGAGCCTCCCGGTGGCGGCCGCCGACCGGGACCGGAGCTGAATCGTGGCGCGGATCAAGGCGGCGAGCTTCGACGACCGGATGACGCTCGTCGAGCATCTGGACGAGCTCCGTAACCGGCTGATCTTCTGCGCGATCGCGCTCGTGGTCGTCGCCGTCGTCTGCTTCTGGCAGAACCACCTGCTGCTCGACATCGCCAACGGGCCGCTGCCCGACGACGTTGAGCCGCTCACCTTCTCGCCGTCGGAGCCGTTCCTGACGACGCTGACGCTGGTCCTCTACAGCGCAATCCTGATCACGCTGCCGATCCTCCTCTACCACGCCTACGCCTTCATCCTGCCGGCGCTGAAGCCAACCGAGCGCAAGGTCCTGCTGCCGGTCCTGCTGCTGGTCCCGGTGCTGTTCATCGCCGGGGTCGTCTTCGCCTACTTCGTCGTCGTCCCGGCCGCGATCAAGTTCCTGCTGAACTTCAACGACGAGCAGTTCAACATTCAGATCCGCGCCCGCGAGTACTACAGCTTCTTCTCGCTGTCGCTGATCTCGGTCGGGATCCTCTTTCAGATCCCGATCGGCATCCTCGCCGTCACCAGGCTCGGGATCGTCACCCCCGAGCAGCTCGCCAAGAACCGCCGCTACGCGATCCTGATCATCGCCGTCCTCGCGATGCTCCTGCCCGGCACCGACCCGATCACGATGCTGCTCTCGATGCTGCCCCTGGTGGTGCTGTTCGAGCTCAGCCTCGTGCTCGCCCGGCTGATCGGCAAGCCATCCCGGGGAACCGGATCGGAGCTCGATCCAGCCGATCCCCCGGCGGAATCGACTAGCTAGGCTCCCCGGCATGCTCTTCGAGCTCGGCGGCAAGCGCAAGCGCGTGATCCAGGTCATATACGTCTGCCTCGCGGTGCTGATGTTCGTCGCCCTGGTCGGCTTCGGGATCGGCGGCAACGTGAGCGGCGGCATCTTCGACGCGGTCGGGCTCGGCGGCGGCGACAGCGCCTCCGATCCGCGCTACGACGCCCAGATCGAGCGCGCCGAGCAGACCCTGCAGACCGACCCCAAGGACGAGAAGGCGCTGCTGACGCTCGCCCGCACCCACTTCCTCGCCGGCCAGGCGGCGACCGAGACCGACGAGCAGGGCCGCGTCACCCTGACCGACGAGACGCTCGGCCGCTACGAGGAGGCGACGGCCGCCTGGGAGCGCTACCTGGCCACGAAACCGAAGGAGCCCGACGACGGGGTCGCCTCGCTGATGGTGCAGTCGTACTCGGCGACCGCGAGCGCCGATCCGACCCAGCTCGAGGCGGCCGTCGACGGCGCCTTCCGGGCGGCCCAGGTCGTCGCCGAGGCGCGCCCCAGCGCCGGCACCAACCTTCAGCTCGCCACCTACGCCTACCTCGCCGGCGAGGACGAGGTCGCCAAGCAGGCCGAGCAGGCCGCGCTGAAGGATGCGGTCGACTCGACGACCAGGAACCAGATCAAGACCCAGCTCGCCCAGGCCAAGCAGCAGGGCGAGGCGATCGCGAGGGCGATCAAGCAGAGCGCCCCCGATCAGGGCCAGCTCGAGAACCCGCTCGGCGACCTCGGCGGGACGAGCCCGGTCCCGGGCGGCTGAGCGCTCTCACGCCGGCCCGCCGTGTCCTTCACGCTGCCGAGCGCTCTCGCTACCATCACGCGTCCGGGCGATTAGCTCAGTTGGTAGAGCAGGAGACTCTTAATCTCAAGGTCGTAGGTTCGAGCCCTACATCGCCCACTCGAGCGACGGAAATCGTCGCTTAGAGGCGCTCCCACGCGCCGTCACCGGTGACCGCGCACGGGCCGCCCGGGTGGGCGTGGACGTGGCCGGCGGCGACGTCGAGCGAGATCGTCGCCAGCGTCGCCGAGCGCTGATCGGGCGGCGGATCGTCACCGGCATGGCAGCAGATCCCGCTTTCGTGATCGACCAGGGCAGTGGCGCGTGCGTCGGCACCGGTCGCTGCGCGAAGCGCCCCGATCCGCTGGGCGAGCGATTCGAGCCGCCCGCGGGTCGTGGAGTCGAAATCGGTCGGTTGCTCGCCTCGCGCCAGCGCCGGATCGAGGAAGTGGTTGGTATGGAGGAGCACGCCGGCCGCGTCGGGGTCAAGCACCCCGAGCCCGGCGGGCGAGAGCTCGAGGCAGCGGGCGCTCGCGCGCTCGCCGTCCCAGGCGACGACCGTGAGGACCGTGGAGGCGGAGACGGGGGCAGAGCGGGCGAGCTCGGTCGCCTCCTCGACCGACGCGGCGTCGTCGAGGACGCGGCGGGCGACGACGTGGACCGGCACGCCGGGCTCGCCGCCGTCGGCGGCGTGGTGGAGGATGTTGAAGTGGAGGCCGAGCCCGGCGCCGTTCACCCCGACCTTGCCGACGATCCCGGCCTCGGTGAAGAGGCGGACCGTGTGGCCGGGGCGCGGCCCGAGCTCGACGAGCAGCATCGCGTCCCGCAGGTGCTCGTACCAGTCCCAGGTCTGGATCGTCCGCGGCGGCCCGCCCTCCGCCGGCGGCACGATGACGAAGGTCGAACACTCGCCGACGGTCACAGCGCCGGCGGCGGCCAGCACCTCGGTCCGCGCGTTGAGGGCGCCGGCCTGCCACCGCTCCAGGCCGGCCCCGGCGGCGATGCCGTCGATCTCGGCGGCGAGCGGCGGTGCCCATTCCCGCGCCCGCTCCAGCGACCGCTCGCCGACCGAGCGCTGCAGCGACGGCGCGGCGCCGGACGCCATGAACAGCCGCTCGTAGCCCGCCCAGGTCGCGCCGATTCGCTCGCGCAAGCTCGTGCCGAGCTCGAGTCCGCGCGCGTGCGGGTCGGCCGCGGTGATCTGAAGGCGCGGGATGGTCACGGTGCATGCATGGCTCTCCGGCCGCTCAGCCGGCGCCGAAGCCGTCGCGCCAGGAGGGGACCTGTGGGCGCCAGCCGAGCTCGGCCTTGGCCTTCGCGTTGGTGGCGCCGCGGAGGTCGGTCATGAAGGCGATCCCGTAGGCGCCGGCCATCGGCCGCGCCAGCCAGGCGGGAAGCCGGCGCGGCTTTGGGCCACCGCGTGCCGCAGCGAGCGCCGGCAGCCACTCGTCGACCGTCGCCGGATCGTCGTCGACGACGTTGAAGACGCCGCTCGTGCCGGTCGCGAGGGCGGCGAGGACCGCAGCGGCCGCGTCGTCGGCGTGGACGAATGAGAAGGTGGAGCTGTGCCCGTGGCGGTGGAGGATCGGCATCCGCCCTCGTGCGGCCATCCGGCCGATGGCGCCGTCAGGCGCGAACATCGTCCCCGGGCCGTAGAGCTGACCGAAGCGCAGGACCGTGCCGCCGGCGTCGAGGGTGAGCCGCTCGAGCTCGGCGATCGGCATGGCGGCACCGGTCAGCGGATCGCCGGGATCGTCACGGAGCGGGACGTCCTCGTCGGCCGGCCCCTCGCCGGCGACGCTGACGAAGGCGATGCTCTGTGAGACGAGGCGGGCACCGCCGGCCGCCGCCGCGGCGTCGACGAGCGTGCGGGTGCCCTCGGTGCGGAGCCGGTTGGTCAGCGCGAAGGCCGCGGCGACATCACGCCCGGGCTGCTCGGGGATCGCGGTCGCGAGGTGGACGATCGCCTCCGGTCGCCACTCGCGGGCGAAGGCGACGACCGCGTCGCGGTCGAGCAGGTCGAGGGCGACGACGTCCTCGTTGCCGGCCGGGTCACGGGCGAAGCCGCGAGCCTCGTGGCCGGCGGCGCGGAGCGCCGGCATCGTCGCGCGGCCCAGCACCCCGGTGGCGCCGGCGACCGCTACCCGCACGGCTTGCTAGCTCCGGGCCTCGCCGGACATCTGGTAGCTGACGTACCAGGCGAGGTGACGCACGGCGCCGACGCCGATCACGGCAGGCGCCAAGCAATGCCCGAGGACGCGTCCCATTCCCATTGAGGGAAAGTTTACCCTCAGCAGCGGCATCCGAACCGTTCGAGGCCGGGCGCCCACCTAGACTGGCCGCCATGCAGATCGGGATCGTGGGGCTCGGATACGTCGGCCTGCCGCTCGCCGCCGCGTTCGCCGAGGCCGGGCATCGCGTCAGCGGCTTCGACGTCGATCGCGATCGCGTCGAGCGGCTGAACCGGGGCGAGAGCGACGTCGAGGACGTTCCCTCCGCGGCGCTGGCGGCGTTCGGGGACCGCTTCACGGCGAGCGCCG
>DASSEM010000197.1:0-2856 GCA_035695265.1 Solirubrobacterales bacterium | reverse complement strand
TTGCCCGAGTTCGGGCGCCCGGCCAGTGCGACGAAGCCGGAGCGGCTCACAACCCCTCCAGGACGCGGCGTTGCAGCGCCAGCATCTCGCCGCCGTCCGTCTCGTGGTCGTAGCCGCAGAGGTGAAGGACGCCGTGGACCGCGACCTCGCGCAGGTCGGCGGCGTGCTCGGGGCAGATCACGACGTCACCGAGCTCGCGCGGACCGGCGCTCGGACCGCTGCCGTCGATCGGGAACGCGAGGACGTCGGTGGCGCGATCGCGACCCCGGTGCTCGCGGTTCAGCTTCCTGATCCGCTCCGCTCCGACGAGCTCGACCGCGAGATGCCCCTCGTCGGTGCCGGCGGCGGCGAGGGCCGCGGCGACGGCGGGCGCGAGCGCCGGCGGGACGTCGCTGAGGTCGGCTCTCAATCCTCGCCGTCCGCGGCCCGCGATTGCCTGCGCTCGCCGTACTCCCCGTAGGCGGCGACGATCCGCTGCACGAGCCGGTGACGGACGACGTCGGAGCCGCCGAAGCGGATGAAGCTGATGTCCTCGACCGCGGACAGGATCTCGCCGACGACGACCAGGCCGGAACGCTGGTTGGCCGGCAGGTCGATCTGGGTGATGTCGCCGGTCACCACCATCTTCGAGCCGAACCCGAGCCGGGTCAGGAACATCTTCATCTGCTCGGGGCTCGTGTTCTGCGCCTCGTCGAGGATGACGAAGGCATCGTTGATCGTCCGGCCCCGCATGAACGCCAGCGGGGCGACCTCGATGATCCCGCGCTCGAAGTAGTCGTTGACGCGATCGGGATCGAGCATGTCGTAGAGGGCGTCGAACAGCGGGCGCAGGTAGGGGTCGACCTTCGCCTGGATGTCGCCGGGGAGGAAGCCGAGCCGTTCGCCGGCCTCGACCGCCGGCCGGGTCAGGATCAGGCGGCTGACGTCGCGGGACTCGAGCGCGGCCACTGCCATCGCCACTGCCAGGAAGGTCTTGCCGGTCCCGGCCGGGCCGATCCCGAAGGTCACCGTGTGCTCGCGGATCGAGTCGACGTAGCGCTTCTGGTTGGCAGTGCGCGGCGCGACGGTGGTCCCGCGGTGCCGCCAGATCGAGTCGCCGAGCATCGCCTCCGGCTCGATGCCCTCGTCACGAGCGCCGTCGACGGCGGCGATCGTCTCCGGCTCGACGCCGTGGCCGCGCTCGATCAGCCCGAGCAGCTCCTCAACGAGGGTCTGACCCTCGCCGACCGCTTCGGCGTCCCCATCGAGAGTGATCACGTTGCCGCGCAGGTAGACCTCGCAATCGAGGCGGTCCTCGAGCTCGCGCAGGACCACGTCCCCCGAGCCCGCCAGCTCGGCGGCCACCTCGTTGTCGATCGTCAGCTGCCTACGCGCCAAGCCGCTCCCGGACCATCGTCGAGACGCGCTTGCCGTCGGCACGGCCCTGCGCCTCCGCCATCACGGCACCGATCACCTTGCCCATCTCCTTGACCGAGGTGGCGCCGGTCGACTCGACGGCGGAGCCGACGATCGCGGCGAGCTCGGCATCGGAGAGCTGGGCGGGCAGGTAGGACTCGATCAGCTCCGCCTCGGCCCGCTCGGCGGCCGCCTGATCGTCGCGGCCGCCGGACTCGAACGCGTTGGCCGCCTCGACCCGCTTCTTGCGCTCGCGCTGCAGGACGGCGACCGCGTCCCCCTTGCCCTCCTTCTCGTCCAGCTGGAGGGCGCTGGTCAGCATCCGCAGCGTGCCGACGCGCTCGCGCTCGCCGGCCTTCATCGCCGCCTTCGTGTCCTCGCGGACACGTTCGAGGATCGGTTCGCTCACGCGCCCAAGAGTAGTGACAGCGGGCTCAGACCCGCTCGATCTCGCCGAGCGGCATCTGCAGGAACCGCGTGCCGAGCTCGCGGAAGCTGTCGGCGTCGCCGGTACAGAGGAACCGGTAGTTGCCCTCGCCCTCGCGCCCGGTTTCGATCGATCCCGTCTCGAGGATCCGCTGCGCGCTCGCCGCAATCGCGTGACCGGCGGTGACGAGGCGGACGTCACGGCCGAGGATCCGCTGCAGCATCGGCGCGATGAGCGGGTAGTGGGTGCAGCCGAGGATCAGCGTGTCGACCGCCGCCACCCGCAGCGGCTCGCAATAGAAGCGAACCGTGTCGACGACCGACTGGTCGAACGGGAAGCCGTTCTGAATGATCGGCGCGAGATCCGGGGCCGGGACCTCGGTCACCTCGAGGCCGCGACCCTGCACCTCGAGCGCATGCCGGTAGGCACCGCCCGCGACCGTCGCCGGCGTCGCCAGCACGCCGACCCGCCCGGTCTCCGAGATCGCCGCGGCGATCTCCGCCTCGGGCCCGATCACGGTCACGACCTCGACGCCGTGCTCGGCGGCGATCCGCCTCGCCTCATCCGCTCCCGCCGAGGTCGCCGAGTTGCAGGCGACGACGAGCAGCTTGGCGCCGCGATCGAGCAGCAGCTCGGTGTTGGCGACGACGAGCGCGCGCAGCTCCCCCGGCGTCTTCGTCCCGTAGGGGAAGTGAGCGCTGTCGCCGAGGTACAGGAAGTCCTCCGACGGCAGCGACACCAGGCACTCGTGCAGCACGGTCAGACCCCCGACGCCGGAGTCGAACATCGCGATCGGGAGTGAGCGGTCGGGGGTCATGGTGGGGTCGGGAGCCGGAGCTGCCCGACCCCGATTATCGGATCTGACCTAGAGGAACGGTTTTGTGGTCATGACGTAGATCGTCAGGACGACGACGACTCCGGCGAAGACCCCGACCTTCGCGAGCTGGCCGCTCAGCGCCTCGAACTCGTCCGAGAGCTTGCCGTCGGGCACGGCGAGGTCGCGCTCGGCGAGCTCGACCGCCCGCTTGGTCTTC
>DASSEM010000196.1:0-20665 GCA_035695265.1 Solirubrobacterales bacterium | reverse complement strand
CGTCGTGCTGGTCGAGGATGAGGGGGTCACCGGGCGCCGCAACGCCCTCGGCCGGCTGCAGCGGGCGATCGCGCGGCGGCCCCAGGTGGCTCAGGTGCTCGGGCCGCGCGAGGCGGCGGCGCCGGTCGACTTCGGCGCCGTCTACTCGGAGACCGGGGATGCCGCGCGCCTGTTCGTGGTGCTCGCACAGGATCCGCTGGGAAGCGCCGCGATCGAGACTGTCCAGGAGCTGAAGGAGGACCTGCCGAGCCTGCTCGAGCAGGCCGGGCTCGCGGACGCCGAGGCGAACCTCGCCGGCGACACGGCGCTCTCGGCGGAGACCGTGAGCAAGTCGCGCAGCGACCTGCTCCGGGTCGTCCCGGCGGCGACGCTGGCCGTCTTCGCGATCCTGGCGCTCTTCCTCGGTGCGCTGGTGGCGCCGCTCTATCTCGTCGCCGCGAGCCTCCTGGCACTGGCGGCGAGCCTCGGGCTCACCGCCGTCGTCTTCCAGGACGCGCTCGGCTACCACGAGCTCGCCTTCTACGTCCCCTTCGCCGCCGCCGTGCTGCTGATCGCGCTCGGCTCCGACTACAACGTGTACCTGGTCGGGCGGGTCTGGAGCGAAGCCCGGTTACGGGGCTCGTTGCGCGAGGCCGTCGCGGTGGCGGGAAGCAGGGCCGCCGGCGCGATCACCGTAGCCGGCCTCGTGCTTGCGGCGAGCTTCGCATCGCTCGCCCTGGTGCCGCTGCGGCCGTTCCGGGAGCTGGCGTTCGCCGTCTCCGTCGGCCTGCTGATCGATGCGTTCGTCGTCCGCTCATTGCTCGCCCCCGCACTGATCACCCTCGTCGGGGATCGGAGCTTCTGGCCCGGGAGCCGGCTGAAGCGCCGCGCCCGTCGAAGCGAGGAGGGATGAGGCGGCGATCGGTAGCGGCGCCTCCCGGGTCGGGGTTCGTGTAGGTTGCTGCGCCCTTGAGCGCAGGCCTCCGAATCCGGTTCAGAGCTTCGATCATGCTCGCGGGGGCGATCGCGGCGCTCGGCGGCGCCCTGCTCGTCGCTCCCCCGGCCGCTCCCGCCGCGGACACCGTGACCATCTCCGGGCGCGCCTACACGTTCAACCACATGAGTGACTACATCGAGGGCGCGGCGATCAAGGTTCGCGAGCTGCCGGGCATCAGCGCCATCACCGACGCCAACGGCGACTACGAGCTCGAGGTGCCCGACGACTCCAACGTCACCCCCTACATCGATCCCCCCGCCGGCTGGAACGAGATCGACCTGCAGACCTTCCACACCCGGGGCGAGGACATCGAGAACGCCAACTTCCAGACCCCCGCCGACGCCGAGTACAACGCTCTCGCGGCGATCCTCGGCGTCGCGATCGACGAGAACGGCCGTCCGCAGGAATGCGTCGTCGTCACCACCGTCTCGGCCCGCAACGTCCGCGGGGTCGACTACGAGACCTTCCACGAGCGCACCCCGCATGGGGTCGCCGGAGCGACCGCCGAGGCATTGCCGTTTCTCGACGGCCCGATCTACTTCAACGAGTTCGTGATCCCGGATCGCTCGGAGACCGAGTCCTCCGAGGACGGCGGGATCATCTGGGAGACGGTGCCGGCCGGCACGTACCGGTTCGTCGCCGAGCACCCGACGACCCGCTTCGCTCCCTTCCTGGCGACCTGCGCGCCGGGCCGGATCGTCAACGCGAACCCGCCCTGGGGCATGTACGAGCTCAGCCCCGGCGAGCAGCCGCTCGGCGCGAGCATCGTCGCCGCGTCGGTGACCGGCCTCAGCGCCGATTCCGGCCGCCGTGGACGCCGCGTCCTGGCCGAGATCGAAAGCGGCGAGGCGACGCGGGTCAACGCGGTCCTCCGCAAGGGAGGCAAGCGGGTCGGCCACGCGCGCGTCGACATCGGCACCGGGACGAAGACGGTGAAGGTGCCGGTCCGGCGAAAGGCCGGCAAGGGGAAGGCGACCCTGAGCGTCCGCCTCCGCGACGCTGCCGGCGACCGGGTCAGCGACGACCGCCGGGTCCGCCTGCCGCGCCGCTGAGCCCGGGTCAGCCGTCGGCGGCGGGCTCGACCGCGTGGGCGAGCAGCTTCTCGATCGGCACGACCTCGAGCGCCCGCTCGTGGGTCGCCGCGAGGACGACGCCCGGAGCGCAGCCGGCCCGCTCCGCCTCGAGCCAGCGCGCGGCGCAGACGCACCAGCGCTCGCCGGGCCCGAGGCCGGGGAAGCCGAACTGCGGCGCCGGCGTCGAGAGGTCGTTACCGGCGAGCCGGCTGAACCGGAGGAACTCCGCGGTGACGATCGAGCAGACCGTGTGGCTGCCCGTGTCCTCGGTCCCCGTGGCGCAGCAGCCGTCGCGGTAGAAGCCGGTCAATGGGTCGGCCGAGCAGTCGGCCAGCTCGCCGCCGACCACGTTGATGTCCGGAGATCGGCTCATGCCGGAATTGTTACGCGCGGTGGATACACTCGCCGCCGATGAGCGAGGCGCCCGAGATCAACGCCCGCATCGCGGAGGTCCGCGAGCAGCTCACGCTGCTCCGGGACTACCTTTGACCCCGACCGGCTGAACGACGAGGTCGCCCGGCTCGAGGGCGAGATGCAGGCGCCGGGGTTCTGGGACGAGCAGGAGCGGGCGGCGAAGGTCTCCGCCGAGCACACCCGTGCCAAGCGCCGGCTCGACCTCTGGGACGGGCTCGCATCCGACGTCGCCGACCTCGACGACCTCGCCGAGCTCGCCGCCGAGGACGAGGAGATGGCGGCCGAGCTCGGCAAGCAGCTCGACTCGATCGCGACCCGGCTGGCGGCGCTCGAGGAGCAGCGCCTGTTCAGCGGCGAGCACGACGCCGGCGATGCCGTCGTCACCGTCCGCTCCGGCGCCGGCGGCACCGACTCCCAGGACTGGACCGAGATGCTGCTGCGCATGTACCTGCGCTGGGCCGAGTCGCGGGGCTTCGCCGTCGAGATGAAGGAGGCCTCCGAGGGCGAGGAAGCGGGGCTGAAGTCGGCCACCTTCGTCGTCCGTGGTGAGAACGCCTACGGGCTGTTTGCGGCCGAGCGCGGCGTCCACCGTCTCGTCCGGATCTCGCCGTTCGACTCGCAGTCGCGCCGCCACACGGCATTCGCCCAGCTCGACGTCGCCCCGTTGGTCGCCGACGATGTCGAGGTCGAGCTCGACGAGGCCGACATCCGGGTCGACACCTACCGCGCCTCCGGCGCCGGCGGCCAGCACGTCAACAAGACCGACTCCGCCGTCCGCCTCACCCACGCCCCGACCGGGATCGTCGTCCAGTGTCAGAACGAGCGCTCGCAGACGCAGAACAAAGCGACCGCGATGCAGATGCTCCGAGCGCGGCTGATCGCCGAGAAGGAGCGCAAGCGCGAGGAGGAGCTGGCGACCGCGCGCGGCGAGCAGAAGGCGGTCGAGTGGGGCTCGCAGATCCGCAGCTACACGCTCCATCCGACCACTCGCGTCAAGGACCACCGGACCGGCCACGAGGCCGGCGACGCCCAGCGCGTCCTCGACGGCGACCTCGACGGCTTCGTCCGTGAGTACCTGTTGCAGAGCGCGGCCGGCAAGGCCGCCGTGTGAGCCCCGATCGCGCTCTCGACGAGCTCGTGGCCGCGGCCCTCGCCGAGGACCTCGGCATGGGCGACGTGACCACCGACGCGATCGTCCCCGCCGATGCCCGCGGACGGGCCAGGATCATCCAGAAGGAGCCCGGGGTGGTCTTCGGCCTCGACGCCGCCGCCGCGGCATTCCGGCAGACCGGCGCGGGCGAGCTCGACAAGCTCGTCGTCGAGGGGACCTGGAGCGGGTCGGCGCCGCGGCAGGTGGCGTTGATCACGGGCCCGGCCCGGGCCCTGCTCGCCGCCGAGCGCGTCGCCCTCAACCTGCTCGGCCACCTCTCCGGCGTCGCCACCCTCACCGCGCGCTACGTTGAGGCGGCGCGCTCCGAGGGCGGGACCGCGGTGATCCTCGACACCCGCAAGACGACGCCGCTCCTGCGGGCGATCGAAAAGGCAGCGGTCCGCGCCGGGGGCGGGCAGAACCATCGCATGGGCCTCGATGACGCGATCCTGATCAAGGAGAACCACGTCGCGCTCGCCGGCGGCATCGCCGCCGCCGTCGGGCGCGCCCGGGAGGCGCATCCCGACCTGCCCGTCGAGGTCGAGTGCCGCGATCAGGCCGAGGCCGAGGCCGCGCTCGGAGCCGGCGCTGACCGCCTGCTGCTCGACAACATGGACCTCGACGGCCTCCGAACCGCCGTCGCCGCCCGCGACGGCGCCGGAAGCCCACCGGTCGCGCTCGAGGCATCGGGCGGGGTCAGCCTCGACACCGTCGCCGCGGTCGCCGCCACCGGCGTCGACTTCATCTCGGTCGGCGCCCTCACCCACTCGGCCCCGGCTCTCGACCTCTCGATGCTGCTCGAGGCCTGAGGCCTACTTCAGCAGCCGCGAGAGGCGGCGGTCGGCGAGGACCTTGCCGCCGGTCTGCTCCTCGGGGCAGTAGCAGGTGATCCGATCCGAGTAGTGGATCGCGGCGATCGTGGTGCCGCAACGCGGGCAGGGCTCGCCCTCGCGGCGGTGGACCTGAAGCGGCATCGGCATCTTGTCGGGAACCGTGTCTCCGACCACCTGCTCGTAGTGGTCGATGGCGCGGTCGAGGACGGTGAGGGCCGCATGCAGGCGGTCGAGCTCGTCGCCTGCCAGGTCCGAACCCTTCCTGAACGGCGACAGGCGCGCCTCCCAGAGGATCTCGTCGACCCAGGAGCGGCCGATGCCGGCGATCGTGCGCTGGTCGCGGAGCAGTGGGTGCAGGTGGCGCGGCTGGTCGAGTGCGGCGGCGAGCTCGTCGCGGGACGGCGCCGGCCACGCCTCGGGGCCGAGCGTGGCGACCATCTCGTCATCCTCGATGGTCCCCGCCTCCATCAGCTTTGCCCAGGCCCGCTGCTTGGTCCCGAACTCGCGCAGTCGCAGCTCGCGGCCGTCGGCGATCCGGATCAGGACCCGCGAGGCGCGGTCGCGCAGCGAGGCCCGCTTGTCGAAGACCTGCAGCCGCCCCGACGACATCAGGTGGACGAGCAGCTCGAGCTCCGGGTCGCTGCCGTGCCCGAGCTCGACGACCGGCATCTTTCCGACCCGTCTGACGCCGGCGACCCGCATGCCGACGATCGCCTCGAGCGGCGGCTTGACGCTCTTCAGCGCGACCATTCCCGGCGCCAGCGCCGACTCGACCTCCGCTCCGGCCAGCGTCCGCCCCAGGCGGCGGGCGGTGATCTCGACCTCGGGGAGCTCCGGCACCGGACCAGGGTAGTCCCCGGCGCTAGACTGAAACCAGTCATTCGCCCGTCCGAGATTCGGCTGGCGAACATCAAGGATCAGGCCACCCGAGACGGGTTGGAGGTGCCGATGCAGGAGCTCCCGACCATCCAAGGACCATCCGCAACGATGCCGGGCTCGCCCCAGAGCCTGAGCCCCGAGGAGATCGCGGCGCTCACGACCGAGGTCAAGGACCTCGCCGCCGCCCGCGACGCTGTCGTCCTCGCGCACAACTACGAGCTCCCCGAGCTGCAGGACCTAGCTGACTACGTCGGCGACTCGCTCGGCCTCTCGCGGGCGGCAGCGAGCACCGACGCCTCGGTGATCGCCTTCTGCGGCGTCCACTTCATGGCCGAGACGGCCTCGGTGCTCTCGCCGGAGAAGAAGGTGCTGATCCCCGACCTCGACGCCGGCTGCTCGCTTGCCGACTCGATCACCGCGGACCAGCTCCGCGCCTGGAAGGCGGAGCACCCCGGCGCCCTCGTCGTCATGTACGTCAACACCTCGGCCGAGGTGAAGGCGGAGACGGACTACTGCTGCACGTCATCCAACGCCGTCGCCGTCGTCGAGCACATCTGGCAGGAGCACGGCCATGAGACCGAGATCCTGTTCGGGCCGGACATGTGGCTGGGTGCCTTCGTCGAGCGCCGGACGGGCCTGCTCGACGATCCCGAGCGCCGCGCCCGCTTCCACGTCTGGGACGGCGAGTGCCACGTCCACGCCGGGATCCGCCCCGACGACATCACGGCGATGCGGGCCGATCACCCGGACGCCGAGTTCCTGATCCACCCCGAGTGCGGCTGCTCGACCCAGGCGATGGAGTACGTAGCCTCCGGCGACGTCTCCAGCGAGGGCGTCCACATGCTCTCGACCTCGGGGATGCTCCAGCACGTCGAGGAGAACCCGGAGGGCTCGTTCATCGTCGCGACCGAGACCGGGATGCTCTACCCGCTCGAGCAGGCCGCGCCCGGCGCCGACCTGATCGCCGCCAACCGGATGGCCTTCTGCAAGTACATGAAGATGATCACGCTGCCCAAGCTGCGGGACTGCCTCCGTGACATGACCGGCGAGGTCAAGGTCCCCGATGAGATCGCCGAGCGGGCCCGGGTCCCGATCGAGCGCATGGTCGCGATCGGCTAGAGCCAGGTCGCGACCGATGCGGGTCCGTCGCTACATCAATATCCCGCTCGCAGCGCTTCCGCTCGCCGCTCTTCTTCTGGCCGTCGCCTCTCCGATCGGGGCGGACAAAGGCAGGAAGCGGCTGAAGCTGATCCCCCTCGCCAAGTTCGATCACCCCACCTTCGTTGCCGCGCCGCGCGGCGCCGGTGACATCGCCTACGTGACCGAGCGCGAGGGCCGGATCCGGATCCTCGACGGCGGCCGCAAGCGCGGGACCTTCCTCGACATGCGCCGGTGGGTGGGCTGCTGCGAGGTCGAGACGGGGCTGCTGTCGGTCGCGTTCCCGCACGACTACGCAAGGACGAGGCGCTTCTACGTGTACTTCACGAACCGGCAGCGCAACATCGAGGTCGACCAGTTCCGACACTCACGGCGGGATCCGTTACAGGCGCAGGCGAAGACGCGACGGAAGATCATCGAGATCCGCCAGCGCGGCAAGGTGAACCACAACGGCGGACAGGTGGCCTTCGGGCCCGACGGGATGCTCTACCTCGCGACGGGTGACGGCGGCAGCTTCGATCACCCGAGCAGGGCGTCGCAGAGGAAGGCGTCGCTACTGGGGAAGCTGCTGCGGATCAAGCCGCAGACCGGCAAAGGAAGGCCCTACCGGATCCCCGCATCGAATCCCTACGCGCGGAGGCCGGGCCGGGGGGAGATCTACGCGCGCGGTCTGCGCAACCCGTTCCGCTTCTCGTTCGATCGCAAGCGGATGTTGATCGCCGACGTCGGCCAGGACCACCGCGAGGAGGTCGACATCGAGCGCGTCAGGGGAGTCCGCGGCGCGAACTTCGGCTGGAGCGTCTGGGAGGGGACCAAGCGCTTCCGCGGGGGCCACATCGCCCACCACGACAAGCCCGCCTTCCAGTACGGCCACTCCGGCTCGCGCTGCTCGATCATCGGCGGTTACGTCGTCCGCGACCCGAAGATCAGGCGGCTTCGCGGTCGCTACGTCTACGGCGACTACTGCTCCGGCGAGCTCCGCTCCTTCCGCCCGACCCGCAAGGGCTCCCGCGGCGACCGCTCACTCGGCCTCGGCCGGGGACCCGGCTTCACCTCGTTCGGAACCGACGCGCGAAACCGGATCTACGTCGTGGAGCTGGCGCGAGGGCGGGTCTCGCGGCTCGCTCTTCGCTGAGGCCGACCGGTCCGGACCCGATCGGATCGAAATGCATGGTCGCGATCGCCGCAGGCAGTGATCGAGGTATTGCCGACATACCGGTGCAATCCCGACCACTGGCCGGGTGCCCCTCGCGTTCGCGCCCCTTCGGTGCCCTCGCCTGCCGCGAGCGCCGACTACTCCGCTGCCGGCTCCTCGTCGGGGTCGACGTCGGCGCGGCGGCTGCGGCCGAGCGGGAGGCCGGCGGGGCTGCGGGCTTGGTCGCTGAGGTGGGCGAGGCGGCGGCGCATGTAGATGCGGCGCTGGAGGAGCAGCGTGATCAGCCCGGCGGCCGTGATCGAGGTCAGGTTGAGGCCGAGCTGGACGGCCGCGCCCCAGGCGGTCGACCAGTCCTGGTAGGCCGCGGCGACGCCGATGTTCGAGGCCGCGGGGATGGTGGCCACCGAGATCAGGACGCCGACGAGCGCGCTCGATTTGGCCGTCGTCAGGCTCAACATGCCGACGACTCCGGCGGCGAGGGCCACGTAGACGGAGAAGAAGTCGGGGTTGGAGATGAAGCGGACGAGCGAGTGCGCGTCGAAGTTGATCGATTCCGGGATCTGGCCGACCTCGCGGAGCACGATCGTCGCCAGGTAGGTGACGACGGTGCCGATCAGAAACCCGAAGAAGAGAGCCGAGGCGGAGCGTCGGGCGAGCTCGTGGCTGCGGTTGACGAGGGCGACGCAGAAGCCGGCGATCGGGCCGAAGTCGGGGCCGACCACCATCGCGCCGATGATCAGGATCGGCTGGTTGAAGTAGATCCCGACCGAGGCGATCAGCATCGCGCCGACCATGAAGACGAGGTAGCTCTGCGAGAGCTCGACGTTCTCGGAGGTGCGTGAGGAGACGTTCTCCCAAACCACGGGGTCGGTCGCGAAGTCGTCGCGACGATGCCGGAAGGCGCTGGTGGCCAGTCCCGAGATCTCGGCGTCGACCTCCTCGATCGCGATCGAGCCGTCGACGTCGACGTTGAGCTCGCGCAGGTCGGCGACGACGATGCTGACGTCGCGGCGGGCGACGTCGCAGAGGACGAGGTCGCCCTCGGGCTTGGTCGCGACGCCCTCGAGGTGGACGATGTTGAAGGCCGAGTCGCTGCTGGTGAGCAGCTCGACCACGTGGCTCGACTCGGCCGGCGGGACGATGATCCGCAGGTGGACCACGGGGGGATCGTACGATCCGGCCGGGTCGTGGCCACCGGCACGAGCGAACGGTGTGCGTTCTATGAGCCTTTGCTTATGATGCAGTCCTCGCACAGGCCGCGCCCTTGCATGGCTCCGCCCACCGGTCGCGGTCGGAGGAACGTCGGAGGCGCCGACGAAGGAGGCTTCCGAACATGGCCAGAGCACGCACACGCAGCCGGCTCCGGGCGCGGCGCTCCCGGATGCCCGAGTCGCACCCGCGGCGTCAGCGCCCCCCGATCGTCGAGCTTCGCGACACGACCGTCGTCTACCCCGGCGGCCACGTCGGCCTCGAGCGCGTCTCGATCTCGATCGACCGCGGTGAGTTCGTGTTCCTCGTCGGCCCGACCGGCTGCGGGAAGTCGACCTTCATCAAGCTGCTGCTCCGCGACCTCGAGCCCGCCAGCGGGACGGTGCGAGTCGCCGGCAAGGACATCAACGACATGGCGCGCTCGAAGGTGCCGCTCCTGCGACGCCGGATCGGCACCGTCTTCCAGGACTTCAAGCTGCTCCCGAACCGGACCGTCTACGACAACGTCGGCTACGCGCTGCAGGTGATCGGCACGCCGCGCTCGCAGATCAAGCGTCAGGTGCCCGAGATCCTCCGCATGGTCGGCCTCGGCGCCAAGATCCACAACTACCCCGACGAGCTCTCCGGCGGCGAGCAGCAGCGCGTCTCGGTGGCGCGTGCGTTCGTCAGCCACCCGCCGCTCCTGCTCGCCGACGAGCCGACCGGCAACCTCGACCCCGTGACGTCGATCGGGATCATGCAGCTCCTCTACCGGATCAACCGGACCGGGACGACCGTCGTCGTCGTCACCCACGACCGCGAGATGGTCGACAAGATGCGGCGCCGCGTGATCCAGCTCTACGACGGGCGCGTGATCCGCGACCAGGCCGCCGGCATGTACGCAACCGACGAGGACACCTTCGAGTTCGGCGCCCGCATGCGCAACGAGCTCGGCGTCGGGACCGACGAGGACGACGGCGGAGCGGCGCTTTGAGCCGGTTCGCGTTCTTCCTCAGCGAGGCGTACCGGGCGCTTCGCCGCAACGCCGCTCCCTCGCTGGCCGCGATCGTGACGATCGCGGTCACCGTGCTGCTGATCGGCGTCCTCGTCCCGGTGCTCGACGCAAGCGGCTCGAAGACAGACGACGTCCGCGCCCAGCTCGAGCTCAAGGTCTTCCTGTTCGAGGACGCGACGAACGCCGAGATCAAGCACCTGCAGGAGCGGATCGGGGGGATCCCCCACGTCGAGGAGGTCGAGTACGTCTCCCCGGCGGCGGCGCTCAAGATCCTCGAAGGAAAGCTCGAGGACGGGAGCCTGCTCGACGAGCTCAACAGCAATCCGCTGCCACCCGCCTTCAACGTCAAGGTCGACGATCCCGACAACCTCGAGTCGGTTCAGTCGGCGCTCTCGCCGCCCGATTCGACCGGCAAGCCGCAGCCGATCAGCGCCACGATCGACGACATCCTGACCGGCGAGCAGACGACCCAGATCCGCGAGGTGACCGGGGCCGTCAAGATCCTGCTCGCCGTGATCGCGATCCTGCTCGCGGTCGCCTCGCTGTTCCTCGTCGGCAACACGATCCGCCTCTCGATCTACGCGCGCCGCCGTGAGGTCGAGGTGATGCAGCTCGTGGGCGCCACCAACTGGTTCATCCGCTGGCCGTTCGTGATCGAGGGGCTGGTCGTGGGCATGTTCGGCGCGCTGATCGCGGTCGGCATACTGTTCCTCGGCAAGGTGACCATCGTCGACCCGCTGTCCGACAACTTCGCTTTGGTCGAGAACCTCAACACGATCTCCTTCGGTCCCCTGATCGCCGCGCTGGTGGCAGGCTCGATGGTGGTCGCGGCGCTTGGCAGCGGCGTGACGCTGCGCCGCTTCCTGCGCATTTGAGCAGCGGCCGGAGCCGCGGCCCGGGCTTCGGGCTCGGACTGCTCGTCGGGGCCGCGATCGCGGTCGCGCTGCTGGCGCTCGTCGGGCCGCTCCAGGAGCTCCTGCCGGAGCGCGGAACGCTCTCGCGGGCGGCCGAGGCGCAGCAGGTGATCGAGGACTCCTACTTCCGCCCGACCGACTCCGAGGAGCTCGAGAACGCGTCGATCGACGGGATGGTCAAACGGATCAGCAAGGCGAACGACGATCGCTTCTCCCACTACTTCGACCCGGCCGAGTACGAGCGCTTCCAGGTCGCATCCTCCGGCCGGTTCTCGGGCATCGGGGTGACGGTGACCGAGGCCAAGCGCGGCCTCCGGGTCGCCCAGGTCTTCAAGGGGGCGCCGGCCGAGGACGCCGATATCGAACCCGGCGACCTGATCGTCGGCGTCGACGGCAAGTCGCTGGCCGGCGTCTCGGCGGATGCCGCGGCCGCCCAGATCAAGGGGCCACCCGGAACCACCGTCGATCTCACCGTCGCCGATGCCAAGAGCGGCGAGCGCCGCCAGGTCGAGGTCGAGCGGGCCAACGTCAGGGTCCCGGTCGTCACCGGGCGGATCGAGCGGTCGGGCGGCCAGAAGATCGCCTATGTGCGTCTGGCCGGTTTCACCCGGGGCGCCCACGGCGAGCTCCGCAAGGAGATCGAGAAACTCGGCCGCCGCGGTGCCGAGGGCCTCGTCTTCGACCTGCGCGGCAACGGCGGCGGCCTCGTCGACGAGGCCGTTCTCGTCCAGTCGATCTTCCAGGAGGAGGGACCGGTGCTGACGATCGACGGCCGGGCGCGCGATGAGCGGACGTTCGAGGTCACCGGCGACCCGCTCGAGGGGATCGGGCCGATCGCGGTACTCGTCGACGAGAACACGGCATCGGCCTCCGAGATCGTCACCGCCGCCCTGCAGGAGAACGACCTCGCGACCGTGGTCGGGACCCGGACCTACGGCAAGGGCGTCTTCCAGGAGGTGATCCCGCTCGATGCCGGCGGGGCGCTCGACCTCACCGTCGGCGAGTACCTGACGGCCGACGGGACCTCGATCCTCGGCAAGGGAGTGGTGCCCGACCGGCGAGTGAAGGACGAGGACCCGAGTGACGGCGATGCGGTGCTTGACGCGGGGCTCGACGCGGTCACCTCCCGGCTGCAGGGCAAGTGAGAGGCGACGCGCCCGATCCAGGGCGCCCACGGGCGCTCGTCGTAGCTCGGCGTGGGCGCTTTCGGGTCGGCGAGCCGCTGTTCGAGCGAGGGCCGCAGGTCAACCTCGCGCGCGGCCGGGTCGACGTCGGCCCGGGCCGGATCGCGCTCTGCCGGATCGACCGGCGCGGCGGCCAGCCGATCGCCGATCTCGGACGCGCCGATCGCGCCCGCGACGTGGTTGCGGCGCTGGTCGCCGATCGCGGCCTCCGGCCGACGTTCCGCGATCGCCACGAGAACGAGGCGCGCAGCGCCGTGGCGCGGCTCGAGCGGGACGCGGGCCCGCGCCGTGACCTCACCGCGGAGCCGACCTTCACCGTCGATCCGGCGAGCGCCCGGGACTTCGACGATGCGGTCTCGGCGCGGCCGGAGGGCGACGGCTTTCGCGTCTGGGTCCACATCGCCGACGTCGCCGCCCACGTCAAGCCCGAGAGCGGCCTCGACCGCGAGGCGCTGACGCGCGGCAACTCGACCTACGCGCCCGGGACGGTCAGCCCGATGCTGCCGGCGGTGCTGAGCAGCGATGCCTGCAGCCTCAACCCCGGAGTCGAGCGGCTCGCGGTGACGGCCGAGATCGAGCTCTCGGCCAGCGGCGAGCCGCGTTCGGCCTCGTTCTACCGCTCGCGGATCCGCTCCGATGCGCGGCTCGACTACGACCACCTCGATCGGGTCTTCGCCGGCGCCGAGCGTGCCCCCGATCCGGTCGCCGCCGCGATCGCGACCGCGCGGCAGGCGACGGCGGCGATCGCCGGCGCGAGGCGCGGGGCCGGGCTCGCGGTGAGCGGATCTGAGCCCGAGTTCACCTTCACGGACGCCGGCGACGTCGAGGCTGCCCGAGCGCTCGTCCAGACCGAGGCCCACCGGCTGATCGAGCGACTGATGATCCTCACGAACGAACGGGTCGCGGAGCTTCTCGAGCGCAAGCGCATGCCGACCCTCTACCGCGTCCACGAGCAGCCCGACCCGGCCCGCGTCCGGCTCCTGATCGACCAGCTCGCCTCGCTCGGCGTCCCGACGCCGGCGCTGGCGAAGACCGCCGGTCCGACGGAGGCCGGAGCGGCGGCGATCGAGGCGAGCCGGCTCGTGGCCATCGAGGCGGAGCGCCGCGGCCACGGCGCCGCGAGCCTCTCGTCGCTCGTCCTGAGGGCGCTCAAAGCCGCCCGCTACAGCGAGTCGAACCTCGGTCACGCCGGGCTCGCCAGCCCTGCCTACGCGCACTTCACCTCACCGATCCGCCGCTATCCCGACCTGATCGCCCACCGCGGCCTGCTGGCGGCGATCGACGGCGGCGAGGAGCGCCCCGGCATCCACGAGGTCGCCGGCGCGGCGACCCATTGCTCCGACACCGAGCGCGACTCGATGCGGATCGAGCGTGACGGCGACGACATCTGCGCCGCCTTCCTGCTGCAGCGCGAGCTCTTCGAGCGCGGCCCGGAGACGGCGTTTGCGGGTGAGGTCTCCGGCGTGATCGGCGCCGGTGCTTTCATCCGCTTCGGTGGTGAGCATGCGGACGTCTACGAGGGCTTTCTCCCGGCCCGGCGGATGCCGGGGGAGCGGTTCGAGATCAACGAGCTCGAGTCGGCCTTGATCGGGGTGCGGAGCGGCCGGCGGTTCGGGATCGGCGACGCGGTCGAGGTCCGCGTCGACGCGGTCGAGCCGGCTCGCGGACGGGTCGACCTCAGCACCGGTGGCGAGCGCGGCGAGCGGACCCGGCAACGCGCCGGCGGGCGGTCGCGCCGCGGGCGGGGACGGCGATGAGCGAGCGCGGGCCCGACGTGGCCACCAACCGGGCGGCGCGCCACGCCTATGAGATCGTCGAGAGCTTCGAGGTGGGCATCGTCCTGACCGGCACGGAGGTCAAGTCGCTGCGTGACGGCAACGCGCGCCTGCAGGACTCGTATGCGGCGATCGAGGAGGGCGAGGTCTACCTCCGCGGCACCTACATCCCGCCCTACCCGCCGGCTCGCGACAACCACGAGCCCGAGCGGGCACGAAAGCTGCTCATGCACCGCTGGGAGATCGAGCGGTTGATCGGGCGTATGCAGCGCAAGGGGTTGACGCTGATCCCGACCCGGATCTACTTCAAGGGCAAGCGCGCGAAGGTCGAGCTGGCGCTCGCGCGGGGCAAGCAGCAGCGGGACAAGCGGCGCGAGATCCGCGACCGCGACGTCGCTCGCGACATCGAGCGCGAGGTCAAGCACCGCAACCGCTGAACGGCGCCGTTCAGGGCGGCGCGTCCGCCCTTCGCGATCGGCGCCGCCCTTGCTTGAATGTCTATGTCCAGCACGGAGGAGGACGAGTGAGCGAGAACGACCAACAGCAGCCGCCGCCCGACCAGCAGCCGGGATCCGCCCCGCAGCCACCGGCGCAGGGCGCCCCACCGCCGCCGGTCACGGGCGCGCCACCGCCTCCGAGCGTGCCGCCCCCCGGCGCCCCCCCGGCGCCTCCCGCCGCGCCGGTCGCCCCAGCCGCCCCGGTCGCGCCGACGGCCGAGACCCCGCGCGAGCGCAAGCAGCGCGAGCGCGAGGAGAAGCGTCGCGAGCGCCAGGCGCTCCGTGCCCAGAAGCAGGCCGAGCGCGAGGAGAAGAAGCGTCAGCGCCTCGAGCAGCGCGAGGCGCGCCGCCGCGGTACGAGCCCGGCGCCGCCGCCACCGCCGCCGGGCGCGGCTCCTGCGCCCGCCACCCCGGCGGCCGAGGCCGCGGGCGTCGCCACCCCCGCACCCGGCAGCGCCGAGCACCAGGGCGGGGCGATGCAGCCCCAGGCGCCGGTACCGCAGCAGCCGGCGCCGCTCGATCGGAAGGCGCAGCGCGAACAGAAGAAGCGTGAGCGCGAAGCGAAGAAGGCGGCGGCGAGGGCAGAGCGTGAGAGCGCCCGCGAAGCGCGCCGCCGCGCAGTCGCCGAGAAGAAGGCACAGCGCGCCGCGGCCCGGGGCCGCCCCGCCCCGGCCGGGCAGACGCCGCCGGCGCCGGCCTGGGCTCCTCCTCCGGGTGAATCGGAATCCGATCCGAAGCTTGCGCTCGGCGCCGCCGCGGCCACGGCGGCTGCGGGCGCGGGCGTCGCGGCCGCCCGCTCCGGCGATGACTCCCCCGAGCAGCCCGCCGCTCAGCCGCCCGCGCCTCCGGCTCCGCCGGATGCATCGCAGCCGCCGGCCCCGCCCGCCGCAGCTCCGCCGCCGCCGGCCGTAGCGCCGCCGCCGGCCGATGCCGAAGCGGCTGCCGCCGACCGGGTCGCCGCCGCCGAGCAGCGCGAGGACGACGCGATGATCCGGGCCCGGTCGGAGGCCGCGTCGGCGGACGCCGAGCGCGAGGTCCGCGAGATCGAGAGCATCGGGATGGCAGCCGAGGGCCAGGCCGCGGACGCGGAGCTTGCGGCCGCGACGCCCGAGGCCGAGGGAGAAGCAGCCGCGCCCGGCGAGGACCCCTTCGCGCAGGAGCTGCGGGTCGCCGATGAGCTGATCGACCGCAGGCGCCACCGCGACCGCGAGCTCGTCGAGGAGCTCGACGCGACCGAGCGACGGATCGGCGAGCGGCGCGAGCAGACCGACCGCGCGCTCGACGAGGCCCGTGCCCGTCTCGACAAGATCGAGGCGCAGGCGGGCGAGGCGGAGAAGCGCGCCGAGCGAGCCGAGAACCTCGCGAGCCTGCGTAGCCAGGAGGCCGAGCGGGAGCAGCGACTGCACGACATGCTGGCGCGGATCAACGAGGCCGAGGAGCGCGCCCGCGATGCCGAGACCCGGGCGCGCGAGGCCGTCTCCGGCGTCGCCGTCCCGTTCGATCCGACAAAGGCACGCGCCGAGGCGACGGAGCCACCCCCTGCCAGTCGCGAGCCCGAGCCGCCGCGCGAGCCGGAGCCGCGGGTGCCGCCACCGCCGCCCGCGGCCCGGGAGCCGGAGCCGCAGGCCGAGCAGCCTGCGTTCGAGCCGGGCTCAGGCGAGCCCGAGGCACCCGCCGTCGAGGAGCCGGCGGACACCGGAGGATCGGTTCAGCTCCCCGCCCCGTCGGAGATGAGCTCGGTTCAGTTCCTGCCGCTGAACCTCAACGATGCGACGTTCGAGCAGCTACGCGACGTGGGCATGTCGGTGACCCAGACCGGCCGTGTGCTCGCTCACCGCGAGCGCTCGGGTCGCTTCGGCTCGGTCGACGAGCTCGAGGACATCCCCGGATTCCCAAGGGACTTCTTAGACCAGATCAAGTCGCGCCTGACGGTCTGACGGCCTGAGGGGCCGCGACTCCGCGTCCTCGTCGGCTCACGACCCCAAGGTCGCTTCGCCTCCTGCATCCTTGATTCGCGGGCCCTCAGGCTCGCCAGATGACCGTCGGGTCAGAGCCCGTGCTTTTGGAGGAGGTTGAGCCAGATCTCGTTGCGGGTCGGGAATGCGGGCACGGCGTCGATCAGCACGTCGAGCGGGACCTCGGCGGTCACCGCGATCGTTGCCGCGTGGAGAAGCTCGTTGACGTCCGGGCCCACGAAGGTGGCTCCGACGATGACCTGGCGCTCGTCATCGACCACCAGCCGGCTCGTGCCGGGAGCGTTGCGGCCATGGAACGAGGCGCCGGCGGTGCCGGCCGTATCGACGTCGACGGCGCTCACCGTCAGTCCGGCATCGCGTGCGGCGGTGAGCGTGTAGCCGACGGCGGCGATCTCGGGGTCGGTGAAGATCACCCGTGGTGAGCGCTCGTCGTCGTGATGGGCCACGGTCTCGCGCCCGAGGATGTTCTCGGCGGCGACGCGAGCCTGGTGCTTGCCCACGTGTGTGAGTAGGGCGCGTCCGTTGACGTCGCCGATCGCGTAGAGCCAGTCGCGGCCGCCAACCCGCATCCGGTCATCGACCTCGATCGCCTTCCCGTCGGTATCGAGGCCGGCCGTGTCGAGGCCGAGGCCCTCGACCCTCGGCTTGCGGCCGACCGCGACGAGCAGGTGCTGGGCTTCGACGGCGTCGCCGCCCTCGAGCTCGAGCGTGACCAGGTCGGAGCCGGTGTTGCGGCGCGCTCCCGTCACCTCGACGCTCGTCCGGATCTCGACGCCGCGCCCGCGGAGCGCATCGGCGACCTGCTCGGCGGCGAACTCCTCCTCGCGCATGAGGATGCGCTCCGCGCCCTCGACGACCGTGATCTCGGAGCCGAGCGAGCTCCATGCCTGCGCCATCTCGATCCCGACGACTCCGCCCCCGAGGATCAACAGCGAGCGCGGCGGGGTCTTCGCCGTGGTGATCTCGCGGCTCGACCAGGCGCCGACTTTGGCGAGCCCGTCGATCGGGGGCATCGCCGATCCGGAGCCGGTCGCGACGATCACCGCGAGGCGAGCGATCAGCTCGTCGTCCCCGGCGCGAACCCGTCGCTCGCCGGCGAGCTCGGCTCCGGCGCGGAACAGGGTGATGTCGCGCTCCTCGAGCCACGGGAGCTGCCCGGAGTCGTCGAGGTCGTGGATGACCTCGTCGCGGCGGGCGAGGATGCGCTGGACGTCGAGTCGACCGGAAACCGGCAGCCCGGGAACCCGCTCGACCTCGGCCAGCAGCTCGGCCGGCCGCAGCAGCGCCTTCGATGGCATGCAGGCGTAATAGCTGCACTCGCCACCGACCAGCTCGGGCTCGACGAGCGCGACGTCGAGGCCGCCGTCGGACAGGCGGCCCGCCGCCACCATTCCCGCCGGGCCGGCGCCGATCACGACCGCATCGAACTCGCGCGGGCTCACCGCCTCAACCTACCGCTCACGCTGCGAGACTCCCCGGGAATGGCGAAGCGCAAACGACGGCGCCCGCGCGAGCCGGTGGCGACGAGCGAGTATCGCGACGGCGACGGCAACGTCCTGACGTTGCGGCAGACGCTCAGCACCGGGACGATCCGCAAGCTCGCCGAGCGGCCGGCGAGTGCCGCGGCGTCGGTCGACGATGCCTGGCAGCGCCGCGAGGAGGCGCTGTTCGAGCGGCTCGCCGTCCGCTGGGAGATCGCCGGGCTGCCGATCGACGATCAGGCGATGCTGCTCGGGCGCTTCCGGATGGCCGCGCCGGAGGAGCGGCGCTGGGTCCGGGAGACGATCGCCGCGCACGTCGAGCGGTTCATCCCCGAGCTGGGCTGATCCCGCCCCGCCACCGCGGCGGCCTCGACCCCGAGCGCCATTCAGGCGAGCCGGCCGCTCTCCCATATGGTGGGTCGGTGCTCGAGTTGCGGGACCTGAGCAAGAGGTACGCCGACGTCCTCGCCCTCGACCGTGTGTCGCTCGACGTCGGCCCCGGCGAGATCTCGGGCTTCGTTGGACCGAACGGGGCGGGCAAGACGACGGCGATGCGCATCATCCTCGGCGTCCTGGTGGCCGACTCCGGCGTCGTCGCCTGGGAGGGGCGTCCGCTCGATGCCGAGAGCCGGCGGCGGATCGGCTACATGCCTGAGGAGCGCGGGCTCTATCCGAAGATGCGCGCTGGTGACCAGCTCCGCTACTTCGCCGAGCTGCACGGCCTCGGCCCGGACGACGCCGCAGCAAGCGCCGAGCGCTGGATGGAGCGCCTCGGCGTGGCGGATCGCGCCGGCGACGCCGTCGAGGAGCTCTCGCTCGGCAACCAGCAGCGGGTGCAGCTCGGCGCGGCGCTCGTTCATTCCCCCGATCTCCTCGTGCTCGACGAGCCGTTCTCGGGCCTCGACCCGGTCGGCGTCGAGGTGCTGGCGGACGTGCTCACCACGGAGTCCCGTGAGCGTGGCCTGCCGGTGATCTTCTCCTCCCACCAGCTCGATCTGGTCGAGCGCCTCTGCGATTCCGTGGCGATCATCAGATCGGGTCGCCTGGTCGCTTCGGGCGGCGTCGATGAGCTCCGGGAGGGCCGAGCGGAGAACCTCTGGGAGATCGAGATCGCCGGCCAGGCCGACCCACTCGACGGACTGCCCGGGGCGCACCAGGTCGGCCCCGGGCTCGTCGCACTGGACTCCGGCGTCGATCCCCAGTCGGTGCTCGACCATGCCCGTCGGATTGGAGCCGTCGAGCGCTTCGGACGCCATCGGACAACGCTCGCCGAGCTCTTCCGGGAGGTGATCGCGGATGACCGGCCCTAGGGCGATCCGGCTGACCGCCTGGCGGGAGATCCGCGAGCGCGCCCGATCGCGGGCCTTCCGCGTGGGCGTCGCCGTCCAGATCCTGATCGTGATCGCGATCGTCGTCGTCGCGGCGCTCTCGGACGGCGGCACCACGACCTACAAGGTCGGCCTGACCGGCGCGGAGGCGGCCGAGATCGGGCGCGAGCTCAGCGAGCAATCGGCGGCGGACGCCGAGATCGAGGTCAGCACTCCGGCAAGCGCGGCGGCGGCCCGCTCGGAGGTCGCCGCGGGGGACCTCGATGCCGCCGTCGCCGATCGGGCGCTGATCGTCCCGGCCGATCCCGACGACGAGCTGACGGCGCTGATCCAGCTCGCGGCCGGGCGGGTGGAGAGCGAGTCCCGACTCCGGGCGGCGGGCCTCGATAGCGCGCAGATCGAGGCGGCCCTCGACCCGAAGCCGCTTCCGATCGCCGACGCCGGGGGAGAATCCGGCTCGGGATCGGGCATCGCCTTCGCCGGCACCCTGCTGCTCTACATCGCGATCTTCAGCTTCGGCTTCGTGGTCACCACCGGGATCGTCGAGGAGAAGAGCTCTCGGGTGGTCGAGTTGATCCTTGCTGCGATCCGGCCCTCACAGCTCTTGGCCGGCAAGGTGATCGGGATCGGATTGCTCGGGTTCGCGCAGCTCGCCGCCGTCGCGGGAATCGGGGTGGCGGCGGCGCTGCTGAGCGGCCAGATCGAGCTGCCCTCGTCGACGCTTTCCACGTTGGCCCTCGTGCTCGTCTACTTCCTGCTCGGCTACGCGCTCTACTCGTGCGCTTTCGCAGTGGCCGGAGCGATCGTCTCTCGTCAGGAGGACGTCGGCAGCGTCACCACGCCGCTATCGATCGTGCTCGTCGTCGGCTATCTGCTCTCGTTCTCCACAAGCGACGACCCGAGCGGGGCGCTGGCGACGATCTGCACGCTGTTGCCGCCGACGGCACCGATGGTGGTGCCCGCTCGCGCCGCCGTCGACGGCCTCCCGACGGCCGAGCTGATCGCCTCGCTCGTCCTGATGCTGCTCGCGGTGGCGGCGCTGGTCCGGCTCGCAGGGCGGATCTACGAGCGAGCCGTCCTCCGGGTCGGCGCGCCGATGAAGCTCACCGAAGGCCTCAGGCTCGCGCGCCGCGGATGAGGGCCGGGGCCGGGCGGGTTCGTCTCAGCCGGACCCGCGCCGGTTGCCGAGCAGCCCGTAGCCGCTGAGGTCGGCGAGGAAGGCGAGGACCACGATGAACCACTCGAAGCCGCTGACCTCGTTGCCGCCGAGACTCCACATGCAGGCATAGGCGAGGGTCGTCCACGGGAGCAGGAAGAAGCCGAGGAACGGGATGAACCAGGAGTCGAAGGCGCGGCTCAGCAGGTCGGAGAAGATCGCGACGAACAGCAGCGCGAGGCGCGGCGAGATCAGCGCGAAGAGGACGACGAAGCAACCCACGCGGCAAACCTATCGCTGATCGCCGGGCGGAGCGCGGCGGGAGGTACAATGGCTTGCACATAGGCACTCAATAGGGGGGCGAAACAGAATCGACGTGAACGGTTCTCGTCCCGGTGTTGCGAGTCGAGGCTCCTGGGCCGGCCTCGTTAAAAAGCCCAGGAAAACCAAGAAGTGCGGACTCTCACGAGTTCGCTCTCGCTGCCTAAGGCAGTCTGAGAGCAGTCGCCCCG
>DASSEM010000195.1:0-18846 GCA_035695265.1 Solirubrobacterales bacterium | reverse complement strand
GAGTTGCGCTCCCGGCGGACGAGGCGGGTCGTGACCTTCCCGGTCACGTCCGGGGAATAGTCCCGCGGTCGCTCCGAGCCCCAGTAGTCGTACGGGGGCGGGCCGAACAGCCGCGCGAGCTCGGCGAAGATCGATGCCAGCGTGTCGGGCTCGTCGTCGACCTCGACCTCGGCGAACTCGACGAGCTTGCGGGCGAACTCCTCGTCGCCCCAGCTCCTCAGCTTCCCGTCCTTGTTCATGACGAAGTTGAAGTAGTCGTAGGCGGAGACGTCGAGCAGGCCGCGCCAGGTGTCGAAGCCCTTCGGCACCTCGCCGTGGGCATCGAGGGCGCCGTATCCGTTGAGCCACTTGCCGATCGCTGCGGTCCGGTAGCCGGCGTCCTGCAGCCACGCGGGCAGCGTGTTGCCGCGATGCCTCATCCCGTACCAGCCGTAGGGGGCGAAGTTGCTGATCACGCCGTGGTTGTGCGAGTACTGGCCGGTGATGAACGTCGCCCGCGCCGGACAGCAGAGCGGAAAGGAGTCGATCGCCTCCGTGAAGGTCGTCCCCTTCTGGGCCAGCTTGCGGCGCACGCTCGGCATCAGCTCGAGGTCGCTCTGCGCCATATCGTCGGTCATCACGACGAGGATGTTGGGGCGCTCGCCCTTGCCGGCGCCGTTCGGTCGGGCGCTCGCCGTCGCGGCGAGCCCGAGCAGCGCCAGGACCGCCAGCGCAAGCGTCACGGCGAGGAGCGGTCGTCGGTCAGCGATCGTGGTCCTCAAGGTGACACCTCCGTAGCTGGCGCCGGCTCGGTGCCGGCTTCGTTCATGGCCTCGCCGATCGACTCGACGAGCTCGGCATGGATCGGGCCGTCGACTGGATCGAGAACCCTCCCGCTCCGCACCCCGACCAGGTTGCGGACCTCGTCGGGGTCACGCTCGAGGTCGTACATCTCGTACTCCCGCGGTCGCTCCCCGTCCGGATCGAAGTAGAAGGCGTACTTGTGGCGCGTGGTGCGAATCGCCCGCACCCGGTTCGGATGCCCCGGCGCCTCGCGCTGCGCGGTCGCCGCCTGGTGGTCGTCATAGGTGAAGTGGATCGCCTCGCGGACGTGCTCCGACGGCTGCTCGTGCCCCAGCACCGGCGCCAGGTCGACCGGCGAGCGCTCGACCCGCTCCCGCTCGGGATCGACGCGGGCCGCCAGCACCGGGACGAGGCTGCGGCCCTTGAGGCCGTTCGCAGCCTCGGCCGGACGCCCGGACAGCTCGAGCAGGGTCGGCAGGACATCGACGAGCGAGCCGAGCGCGTCGGTCTCGGCCCGCCTCGGAAAGAGCACCGGATTCGAGATCACGAGCGGCACGTTGATCGTCTCCTCGTACGCGTTGAAGGCCTTCTGGCGCAGCCCACCGTGGGAGAGGCCCATCTCGCCGTGGTCGGCGCAACGGGCGACGACCGTCCGCGATCGCAGCGAGCCGGGGTCGCCGGGGTCGCCGAGAGCGGCCAGCACCCGGCCGATCTTCGCGTCGACCAGCCGGTGCAGGTAGGCGTAGAAGTTGACGTAGTCGAGCTGGCGGCGGCGGCTGTCCAGCGGGCCCATGTAGGCGGTCATTCCCATCCGCATCAGCGAATGGACGGCCGGCTTGCCGATCATGACCTCGTCTACCGTCGGCGGCAGCCGCACCCCGAGCTCCCGGAACTCCTCCGCCGCGTAACCGCCGGCGACGTAGGAAGCGGGGTAGCCGAGGACATCGTGCGGGTTCACCAGCGAGACGACCAGGCAGAACGGCTCCGGGAGGTCGGCGCGTCCGAGCCAGCGCTCGACCTGGGACGTGTAGACCTCGTCCCACCCCTCCCCCTCGCCGGCCAGCCCGCCGCCGAAGTGCTCGGCGCGGGCGTTCTCGCCGGCGTCCGGGGCCTCCCAGTCGGCGAAGCCGTAGTCGCGCTCGATCCGCGCCGCGTCGCGCTCGCTCCAGCCCCCGAGCGTCGAGTCGGCGCCGCCGAGCGGATGGGTCAGATGCCACTTGCCCTTGTAGGCGACCTCATAGCCGCGCTCGCGCAGAAGCGACGGCAGGCTCGGCATCGAGGTCGGCAGCTCGGCCTCGTGACCGGTGCTGCGGTCGAGCCCGACGAGACCCTTGGTGAACTGCGTGAGCACGCGGCGCGGCGGCGCCTCCCGCCGGCGCAGGATCTGTGCCATCTCCCCCGCCACCGCCCGCATGTTGCGCGGGTCGGGCCGCAGGTCGGCAGCGGTCAGCGTCAGCTCGACCCCGTGCTCGGCCGGAAAGCGGCTCGTGAACAGGCTCGCCCTGCTCGGCGAGCACATCGACGAGTTGCAGAAGGCGTTGCGGAACGTCAACCCGGTCCGTTCCAGCTCGGCGCAGTTCGGCATCAGCGAGTCGATCCAGCCCGGCTCATCCGGCCAGTGACGCGGCCGGCGCTGCTGGTCGGTGAGCAGCAGCAGCACGTTCGGCGGCTTCGTCCCGGCGGCTCTGGACAAGGACTCTCCTCGGTCGGTTCGGCTCCCTCCCGGCTGGATCGGGACCGGCGGCGATCCTAGTGGTTTACTGAGGTTGCGTCAATAGTGAGCCGCGCGTCGCCCGACCCACGGCAGCAGAAGCAGCGCCAGCCAGGAGAGCTGCGCCAGCGTCGGCGAGGCGAACGCGATCGGAATCGAGGCGAAGAAGACCAGCGACCGGATCCGGCCGGTGAGCAGCTGCGCACGCCGCTGCCCGGCGCTGACCGGTGCCGCCAGCCCCGCATCGAAGGCGACCTTGTCCACGTGCGAGTCGGCGAGTGCCGCGAGTCCGACGTTCGCCGCGAAGAGGACGACCGAGATCGACTGGTCGCCGTAGCTCCCCATCAGGTCGGTCGTGAAGGGCATCAGCGCGATCAGCGAGAGCAGCACCAGGTTCGACCAGACCAGCCGCGGCGAGGTCGCCTGCAAGCGGGACCAGGCCTTGTGATGGCCGTACCAGAAGAGCCCGATCACCGCGAACGCGATGAAGTAGGCCGTCACGTCCGGGACGAGGTCGTCGAGCGCGGCGGTGAGCTTCTCGCCTTCGCTGAGCTGGGGAACCTCGATGTTGAGGACCAGGAGCGTGATCGCGACCGCGAAGACGCCGTCGCTGAATCCGCCCACACGGTCGAGCTCCCGCTGCCCCGACTCGGCATCGGTGCTCTCGGCTGCGCCGTCCATCGGCGCGCAGCTTCGCAGGCGATCCGGTCGCTTCAGGACTAGCGAGCCCGCTTGAAGCGAACGGCGTCGGCCTCGATCTGACGCTGCCCGTACGAGCCCTCGTAGACCGGGCCGGCGGCCGCGAGCAGGTCGCCGGGACGCGGCAGTGGATCGGGGCGCAACCGCGCCTCAACGTCAATCACGGAGATGCCGGGGGTGGTGATGCCCTCGTCGCTGATCAGGACGAAGTGGGCGTCGCCGTCGCCGTCGGGATCGACCCGCTCGACGTAGACGATCCGTCCCGATGCTCGCTCGCAGTTCGAGACGTCGTCGGGGCAGGGCGGCGCCCGAAGCGGCGGCACGGGTGGGTCGGCGGCGGACTCACCGGGTGCGGTCGCCGCGCCGCCGGAAGAGCTCTCCCCTCCCCCGCCGCCGCACCCGGCGAGCAGGGCGGCGGCGAGGGCGAGAGCGACAGCCGGATGCCGCACCGCCGAACGGCGAGTCAGGCTCGGGCCAGGTCGAAGCGATCCAGGTTCATCACCTTGACCCAGGCGGCGACGAAGTCATCGACGAACTTCTTCCTCGCGTCCTCGCTCGCATAGACCTCGGCGAGCGCCCGCAGCTCGGAGTTCGAGCCGAAGACGAGGTCGACGCGGCTGCCGGTCCACCTCAGCTCGCCACCGGCGTCGCGACCCTCATAGACATCCGGATCCTCCGACTTCGGCTTCCACGTCGTGCCCAGGTCGAGCAGGTTGACGAAGAAGTCGTTGGTCAGCGACTCCATTGTCGAGGTGAGGACGCCGAGCGGCGATCCCGCGTGGTTGGCGCCGAGGACGCGCAGGCCGCCGACGAGGACGGTCATCTCCGGCGCCGTCAGCGTCAGCAGGTTCGCGCGGTCGACGAGGAGGTACTCGGCGGGCAGCCGCTGCTCCCCCTGCAGGTAATTGCGGAACCCGTCCGCGGTCGGCTCGAGGACGGCGAACGAGTCGACGTCGGTCTGCTCCTGCGTCGCGTCGGTGCGCCCCGGCGTGAACGGGACATCGATCTCATGGCCGGCGTTCCTTGCCGCCTGCTCGACCCCGGCGCACCCGGCGAGCACGATCAGGTCCGCCAGCGACACCTCCTTGCCTCCGGCCTGGGAGCCGTTGAAGGCTTCCTGGATTCCCTCGAGGGTGCCCAGGACGGTCGCCAGGTCGTCGGGCTCGTTCACTGCCCAGTCGCGCTGCGGCTCGAGGCGAAGGCGCGCCCCGTTGGCGCCACCGCGCTTGTCGCTGCCACGGAACGTCGCGGCCGAGGCCCACGCGGTCGAGACGAGCTGGGAGACCGACAGACCGGACGAAAGGATCCGCTCCTTGAGCGACGCGATGTCCTCGTCCTCGATCAGCTCGTGGTCGACCGCCGGCACCGGGTCCTGCCAGAGGAGCTCCTCGCTCGGCACCTCCGGCCCGAGGTAGCGCGAGGCCGGCCCCATATCGCGATGCGTCAGCTTGAACCAGGCTCGCGCGAACGCGTCCTGGAGCTCCTCGGGGTTTTCGAGGAAGCGCCGCGAGATCGGCTCGTAGATCGGGTCGAAGCGGAGCGAGAGGTCCGTGGTCAGCATCGTCGGCGTGTGCTGCACCTCGGGGTCCTGTGCGTCCGGCACGTTGCTCTCGGCCCCCTTCGGCTTCCACTGGTGGGCGCCGGCCGGGCTCTTCGAGAGCTCCCACTCGTTTCCGAACAGGATCTCGAAGTAGTTGTTGTCCCACGCCACCGGGGTGTTGGTCCAGGCGCCCTCGAGGCCGCTGGTGATCGCGGCAGTCCCGTTGCCGCTGCCGAATGAGTTCTTCCAGCCGAGGCCCATCTCCTCGAGCGGAGCGCCCTCGGGTTCGGGACCGACGTGCTCGTCGGGGTCGGCCGCGCCGTGCGACTTGCCGAACGCGTGCCCACCGGCGATCAGCGCGACCGTCTCCTCGTCGTCCATCGCCATCCGCGCGAAGGTCTCACGGATGTCGACGGCGGCGGCGAGCGGGTCCGGCTCGCCGTTCGGGCCCTCCGGATTCACGTAGATCAGGCCCATCTGCACGGCGGCGAGCGGGTTCTCGAGATCGCGCTCGCCGGTGTAGCGCTCGTCACCGAGCCAGGTCGTCTCGGGGCCCCAGTACACGTCCTCGTCCGGTTCCCATACGTCCTCTCGCCCGCCGGCGAAGCCAAAGGTCTCGAAGCCCATCGACTCGAGGGCGACGTTGCCGGTGAGGACCATCAGGTCCGCCCACGAGAGCTTGCGGCCGTACTTGCGCTTGACCGGCCAGAGCAGCCTGCGGGCCTTGTCGAGGTTGCCGTTGTCGGGCCAGCTGTTCACCGGTGCGAAACGCTGCTGTCCCATCCCGGCGCCGCCACGACCGTCGCTGATCCGGTACGTCCCGGCGCTGTGCCAGGCCATCCGGATCATCAGCGGGCCGTAGTGGCCGTAGTCGGCCGGCCACCAGTCCTGGGAGGTGGTCAGCACGTCCTCGATGTCCTTCTTGACCGCGTCGAGGTCGAGCGACTCGAACTCCTTCGCGTAGTCGAAGTCCTCGTCCATCGGGTTCGCCTCGGCCGGGTTCTTGGCGAGCATCCTCAAGTTGATGCGGTTCGGCCACCAGCCCCGGTTCCCTCCGCCCTCGCTCGGGTATGGGGCGCGCTCGTGAACCACCGGGCAGCCTCCATCGCGCTCCTCGTTCATCTCGCCGACGACGGCATCGGGACTGTCAGACATTTCGATCCTTTCGGGAGGGGTTGCTTGGTTCAGAGTTGCTCGCGGGCGAGCAGTCGGGGCACAGGCCCCAGTAGACGACCTCGGCCTCGTCGATCGAGTAGCCGTGGTCCTCGGAAGCGGTCAGGCAGGGAGCCTCACCGGTCGCGCAATCGACGTCGGCGATCGCGCCGCAGGAGCGGCAGGCGAGGTGATGGTGGTTGTCGCCGACCCGCGACTCGTAGCGCGCCACCGATCCCGCCGGCTGGATGCGCCGGACCAGGCCGGCGTCGGTCAGTGCCCGCAGCACGTCGTAGACGGCCTGAAGCGACACGTCGCCGAAGTCCTGCCGCACCGCAGCGGCGATCGCGTGCGTGTCCGCGTGCGGGTGACCTTGAACTGCGGTCAGGACCGCAAGCCGCGGACGGGTGACGCGGAGCTCGGCCCCGCGCAGCAGGCGCTCGGATTCCACGGTCGGCAACATCGACCCGGCAGTATGCCGGTTTCTGGAACCGATCAAGTCTTGGCCCCTTTGCCGAGATGCCAGCGCGCGCTCTAACCTCCGTCCCATGCGCAACCTGCGCCCCCTCTTCGACCAGGTCGTGATCAAGGAGCTCGAGCCGGATCGGGTCCGGCAGTCGGGCCTCGTCGTGCCGCCGGGGACCCGGGAGCCGCCGCCCCAGCACGGAATCGTGGTCGCGGTCGGGCCCGGGCTGGACTGGTGGAGCCAGGCCGGAGTGAAGATGCCGGTCGCTCCCGGCGACCACGTCGTCTTCCCGGCCAGCGCCGGCGTCTGGATCGAGGTCGAGGAGGAACGGCTGCTCGTCTGCACCGTCAACGAGATCCTCGGGGTCCTCGAGGAGCTCGGCATCTGCCCCTATTGCGAGAGCAAGGGAATCCCCGGCGGCGACTCCTGCCCGGTCTGTGGGCGCGCCGCCGAGCCGACCGGCTCCGAATGACCTCGATCAAGCTGCCCGCGCCTCCCGCGGCGCTCAAGCAGCGACTGCTCGCGGTCGGCCCGGTGCCGCCCGAGTGGGGCGGCAAGCTCCGCGGCGGCGTCACCCGCTTCAACGTGACGCTGCTCGAGGAGCTGCGGACGCGTCCCTGGCGCCATCGGATCGAGCCCGTCGGCGTCCTGATCCCGCCACCGCAGCGGATCCACCGGCGGATCGCGGAGCGGCTTGCGCCGGTGCCGATCTTCATGCAGCCCGAGGGCGGCCGCCCGCGACGCTTCACGCGACTGCTCCTCGACGAGCAGCGCCCCGACGTCGTCCTCGTCAACAACATCGCGGCCTTCAACGGCGCCCGCTACGTGCGCGTCCAGGCGAGCGTGGCGCCGGAGCTGCCGACGATCGCCGTCGTCCACGAATGGCGCGCGATCCGGGCGAAGGCCGGCGACGAGGAGCGCTCTCGCCGCTACCGCGAGGCGGCTCAGACGGCGCTCGACGGCATCGACGCCGTCGTCTTCCCCTCGGGCCACATCCGCGACGTCGGCCGTGAGCAGCTCGGCCTGCGGTACCCCGAGCGGCAGCTGGTCATCGCCAACCCGCTGCAGCCGGCGTTCGCCGACCCGGCCCTGCTGATCGCGGGCCGGCGCGAAGGCGTCGCCTTCGTCGGGTCCTACAACGAGCGCAAGAACCCGCAGTCGCTCATCCGTGCGCTCACCGCCATGCCTGGTCTGACGCTGACGATGCAGGGGCGCGGCCCGCTCGAGGACGAGCTGCGGGCGCTCACGACCGAGCTCCGGATCGCCGACCGGGTCGAGTTCGCCCCCTTCCTCGGCCATCGCCGCCACGTCGATGCCGTGATCGATGTGATGCGCTCCGCCGAGCTCCTCTGCGTGCCATCGCGAAGCGAGGCGTTCGCGCTCGTGATCGTCGAGGCGCTCGCCGCCGGTACCCCGGTCGCCGGCTACGGCCCGACCCTGGTCGAGATCCGCGACCGGCTCGGGATCGACGTCGGCGAGCCGATCTTCGATCCGACGCCGGCCAACGTCGGCGCCGCGATCGAGGCCGTCCGCGCGCGGAGCTGGGATCGCGAGGGGCTCCGCCGCGCCGCCCTGGCCGCCTTCGGCCCATCGGTGATCGCGCGTCGGTACGCGCGCCTGATCCGCGCCGTCGCTCGACGTCGCTGATCAGCGGAACTCTGCTTCCCGAACGGTCGTTGAGGTGGTCGATCGCCTTTTCGTCCGATCTCGTTTCGACCACGTTCTGGTCGGTATCCGAAGCCAACCACCCACGGCCCAGCCGAGGAAAGGAATCCGAATGAACGCGAAGAGATGGCTTCTGCCCTGTGCCTGCGCCCTCACGATGCTGGCGACGACGGCATCCGCTAGTGCGGAACGGAGCACCTACCCGCCCGACCAGGATGCGGTCTCGCTCCGGAACGGCGCGGCGGGATGGACCAGTGACACCAGCAGCGAGGGCCTCTGCGTGCCGGTGCTGCTCTGCCCGGCGATCGACAACTCGATCGAGGGGAGCGGCGGTCCCGGTGGCTCGGGCCACCTGCGAACCGCGCTCGGCAGCCTGACCGGCGTCGGCGCGACCTCGATCGGGACGTTCATCGGACCTTCCTTCACCTACCGGGGCGTCGACGGCAACCGCGCCGACGATCTGCTCCTGCGGCTGAACCGGCGCGCCGACGTCGCGGCGCTGCTCTCCGTCGCCGGCAACGACGCCACCTACTCGGTCGGGCTCGAGAACCGGTCCGGTGGGACCGACCTCGAGCTCGTCAACGGATCTGGCCTCGAGGGCGCGGCCCAGTGGAGCCAGGTGCCGGCGGTCGATGTCGATCCGGCGCAGCTCCAGGTCGGGGACCGCTACCGGATCGTGATCGCGTCCCGCTTCGAGTCCGGGGTGCAGGTCCTCCCGGGCGGCTACGCCGACTACGCGAGCGTGCGGCTCATCGCGAAGCGGGAGCCGGACAAGCAGGGCGGCGGCAGCGGCGGCAGCGGTGGCGGTGGCGGTGGCGTCACCAACGAGGCAGATCTGATCGGGGGCGTGATCGGCGGCACCGTCAAGGTGAAGGGCAAGCACCTGTCGTTCCGCGTCCGCTGCGCGAAGCGGGCTCCGGGCAAGTGCCGGTCGCGCCTTCAGGCCCGGCTCAGCAGGCGCGGCGCCCGGCTCACGAAGTCGAAGTCGGTCCGCATCCGGCCCGGCGCCAAGCGCGTGGTCAAGCTGAAGATCAGGAAGCGCTATCGCGAGCGGGTGGCCGACCGCAAGCGGATCGTGATCAAGCGCAAGACGAGGGTGGGTGGCAAGAAGCGGACGACCTATCGGACGGCCAGGGTCAGGGGCTGACCTGAGGTCGGGCCTCCGGATGCGCGCGGTACCACTCGAGCGTGCGCCGGAGGCCCTCCTCGAGCCCGGTCCGGGGGCGCCAGCCGCAGCGCTCGCGGAGCTTCGAGGCGTCGACGTACTGGCGGTCGATCTCACCCGCCGGGTTGCCGGCGCCGCGGATGTCGGGCTCGACCCCGGTGCCGGCCAGCCGGGCGATCGTCGCGACGATCTCGCGTACCGCATAGGGCCGCTCGCCGCCGGCGTTGAAGGCCTCGCCGCGGACGCCGTCGCGGTCGAGGTGGTCGGCGATCGCGAGGTAGGCGGCGGCGGCATCCTCGACGTGGAGGAGGTCGCGGACCGGGGTCCCGTCGGAGCGCAGGACCGGCCGGCGGCCGTCGATCGCCGCGACCGCCGCCTCCGGCACGAGCCGCGAGAAGTTGAGGTCGCCGCCGCCGTAGATGTTGGCGAACCGGGTGACCGCGACCGCCAGGCCGTAGCTCGGCCAGTAGGCGCGGGCGATCAGGTCCGCCGCGGCCTTCGAGGCCTCGTACGGTGCGGTCGGCAGGAGCGCCATCTCCTCGCGGTACGGAAGCTCGGGGTGGGCGCCGTAGGCCTTGTCGGAGGAGGCGACGACGACCCGCTCGATGCCACCCTCACGGCAAGCATCGAGCACCGTCCAGGTGCCGCGCACGTTGGTGTCGAAGGCGGCGCCGGGGTCGTCGCGGACGGTGCCGACGATCGTCTCCGCGGCGAGGTGGAAGACGGTGTCGACGCCGTGGTCGCCAAGTGCCCGGTCGACCGCGGCGCGATCGGTCAGCGAGCCGACCTCCTCGACGATCTCGGAATCGATTCCGAGCAGGTCGAGCGTCGATGGCCGCTCGCGCGGCGCTCGGCGGTCGAACGAGACGACGCTGACGCCGCGCTCGAGCAACGCCCGGCAGAGCCACGCCCCGACGAAGCCGCGGCCGCCGGTGACGAGCGCCGACCTCATCCGATCGGGGCGGGCTCCCAGACTCGCCACGGCGGGGCGCCCGCCTCCCAGAGGTCGTTGAGGAGGACGGCGTCCTTGTAGGTGTCCATGCAGTCCCAGAAGCCCTCGTGGCGGTAGCCGTGGAGCTCGCCGGCCGCAGCCAGCCGCTCCAGCGGCTCGTGCTCGAGCACCGAGTCGGACTCGATGTATGCGAGTGCCGACGGCTCGAGGAAGAGGAAGCCGCCGTTGACCCACTGCTCCATGCGCGGCTTCTCGACGAAGCCGGCGATCCGATCGTCGGCGTCGACGATCGCCACCCCCCACTGCGACCGCGGGCGGACGAGCGTCATCGTCGCCGCCCGGCCGTGGGCCCGATGGCGCTCGAGAGCCGCGCCGAGGTCGACGTCGGCGACGCCGTCGGCATAGGTGAGGGCGAAGGTCCCCTCCCCGAGCCGGTCCGCCGCGCGGACGACGCGGCCGCCGGTCGGCGTCTCCTCGCCGGTTGGCAGGCAGTCCACCGTGACGCCCTCGGGCCAGGGCTCGGCCGCAGCGAATCCGGCGATCATCTCGCCGCGGTGGCCGGTCAGGAGCAGGAAGCGGGCGAAGCCGTTGGCGGCGTAGATCCGGATCACGTGCCAGAGGATCGGCCGGCCGCCGATCTCGACCAGCGCCTTCGGGATCTCGTGCGTGCGCTCGCGGAGGCGGGCGCCGCGCCCGCCGCAGAGGATCGCGACCGTCTCGGGGCGCTCCGGCACTAGATGATCTAGACGCGTCAGCCGCCGGCGACCGCAGGCAGGATCGTGACCTCGGCGCCGTCGTCGATCGACGTCTCGAGGCCGTCCTGGAAGCGAATGTCCTCGCCGGAGACGTAGACGTTGACGAACCGCCGCAGATCGCCGTCCTCGGTGATCCGCTCGCGCAGCCCGTCGTGCTTGGCGAAGACCGCATCGAGGGCGTCGCCGACGGTCGCGGCCTCGACGTCGATCTCGGCCTCGCCGCCGGTGGCCGGCCGTAGCTGGGCGGGGATCTTGACCTTCACTGGCATGTTCGCTCGCTCCGTTCGCTTGCTCGGCGGAACGTTAGCTCAGCGCTCAGGCGACGATCGCGCCGCGCTCGGGAACGCGCTCGGCGAACGACTCGAGGGTGGGCTCGATCTCGTGCATCGCGAAGCCCTCGCGGACCGCGTCGAGCGTCTTCAGCCCCTCGCCCGTGATGTAGACGACGACCCGATCGTCGCTGCCGATCTCGCCGCGCTCGGCAAGCTTCGCCAGGGTCGCGGTGGTCACGCCGCCGGCGGTCTCGGTGAAGATGCCGGTGGTCTCGGCGAGCAGGCGGATCCCCGCTCTGATCTCGTCGTCGCTGGCGGCGTCGATCGAGCCGCCGCTCGTCCGGGCCAGGTCGAGCGCGTAGGGGCCGTCGGCGGGGTCGCCGATCGCGAGGCTCTTGGCGATCGTGTCGGGCCGCACCGGGCGGCAGACGTCGTTGCCGGCGGCGAAGGCGGCGGCAACCGGGCCGCAGCCGGCCGCCTGGGCGCCGTGGAAGGTGGGTAGCTCGCCGTCGACGAGGCCGAGCGACCGCCACTCCTCGAAGCCGCGGCCGATCTTCGTGAACAGCGATCCTGAGGCGATCGGGCAGACGACGCGATCAGGGAGCCTCCAGCCGAGCTGCTCGACCGTCTCGTAGGCGAGCGTCTTCGACCCTTCGGCGTAGTAGGGGCGCACGTTGACGTTCACGAACGCCCAGCCACGCTCGGCGGCGAGCTCGGTGCAAAGGCGGTTGACGTCGTCGTAGTTGCCCTCGACGCCGACCAGCGTCGTCCCGTAGACGCCGGTGGCGAGCAGCTTCTGCTCCTCGAGGTTCGAGGGGACGAAGACGTAGGAGTCGACCCCGGCGGCTGCGGCGTGCGCGGCGACCGCGTTCGCGAGGTTCCCGGTCGAGGCGCAGGCGACGGTGTCATAGCCGAGCTCGAGCGCCTTCGCCAGCGCCACGGCGACGACGCGATCCTTGAAGCTGTGGGTCGGGTTGGCGGCGTCGTTCTTGATCCAGACCTCGCCGACGCCGAGTCGCTCGGCGAGCCGGTCGGCGCGCACGAGCGGCGTCAGGCCGGGCTCGATCGCGCTCGCGGGGCGGCCCTCGAACGGCAGGAAGTCGGAGTAGCGCCAGATGCCGCTGCTGCCGGCCTGGATCCGCCGCCGGGCCGACTCGGCGTCGATCCCGGAGAGGTCGTAGCCGACCTCGAGTGGCCCGAAGCACTGCTCGCAGACGAAGAGCGCCTCGAGCGGGTACTCGGTCCCGCACTCCTTGCACCTGAGTCCCGTGACTGTCATCTGTTGGCTCCTTGTCCCATCTCGTCGCTTGCTACGAAAAAGACCTCTGCCGGTGTGAGCAGAGGTCCGAGTGGGACTTCCACTCACATCTCCCAGGCTCCTTGCCTGTTGGACTTGGCACCTTCCCCTTCGGACTGTCGGTCCTCGGGGGGTTGCCGGGGTTTCGTCGGGCCAGTTCCCTCCACCCCTCTGGATGTGGCGGTCTATGTGCGCGCAATATAACAGCCGAAAGGCCGCTCGGGGGCTGATCGCCCAGCGGGTTGCGTAGTCTTGGGCCCGTGAACGCGAGCGATGTCAAGGAAGAGAACGATGCCGAGCCTTCCGAAGCCCAGGCTACGGCGCACCTACCGTGCCGTCGAGCCGGTCGTCGCCGCACCCCCCGCGCCGTCTGAGCCGAACATCGAGATCGTCGCCGGTGCCGGCCTCCGCTGGGTCCACATCGAGCGCCCCACCACGGTCGAATGGAGTTGGCTGCAGGAGCATTTCGACTTCCACGCCCTCGACCTCGAGGACGTCGCGTCGCGCAACCAGCGGCCGAAGATCGACGAGTATCCCGACTACCTGTTCATCGTCCTCCATCTGCCGGTGTTCGATCCCTCGGTCGGCCGTCTCAACACCGGCGAGCTCGACCTCTTCGTCGGACCCGACTTCGTGATCACGATCCCGAACCAGGAGCTGCAGCCGGTCGAGTACCTGTTCGAGCGGGTCCGCGCCGACGAGGAGTTCCGGGCGAAGGTGTTCGCGCGCGGCTCTGGCTATCTCCTCTACCGGATCGTCGACGACAGCTTCGACTACTGCTTCCCGATGCTGCGCAAGATCGGCAACAAGCTCGACGCGATCGAGGACGACATCTTCGAGGAGGAGCGCTCCGAGGAGGTCGTCCGCGACATCTCGAAGGCGAAGCAGGAGATCATCAACTTCCGCAAGGTGATCCGTCCGCAGCGGCCGGTCCTGCGCGATCTCGAGAACTACAAGCAGCGCTTCCTCGCGCCCGATCTCGACATCGAGATCTACTTCGACGACATCGTCGACGCCCACGAGCGGATCTGGGACATGCTCGAGAACTACAAGGAGGTGATCGAAGGGCTCGAGGACACCAACGAGTCGGTCCTCAACCATCGCGTCAACGAGATCCTGCGTGTCCTGACCGCGATCAGCGTGATGGTCCTGCCGCTGACCCTGATCGCGAGCATCTGGGGGATGAACGTCGGCGTCCCCGGTGAGGGCGACTCCTTCGACTTCTACCTCGTGATCGCGGCGATGGCGGCGATCCTGGTCGGGATGCTCACCTACTTCCGGCGCCGCGGCTGGCTGTGAGCGGGCCCGCCCCGGCGCCCGTGCCCCCGCATACACTCAGCCGTCGATGGCCAGCCAGAGGATCTGGGCGCCGTGGCGCCTTCGCTACGTGACGAGCGCCGACAAGACCGATGAATGCGTGTTCTGCGCCAAGCCCGCGACGGGTGACGATCGCGAGAGCCTGATCGTCCATCGCGGCGAGCTCTGCTTCGTGATCCTCAACCTCTTCCCGTACACGAACGGCCACCTGATGGTGGCGCCGTTCGAGCACGTCGGCCGGCTCCAGGACGCCGCGCCCGAGACGATCGCCGAGATGATGGACCTCGCCCAGCAGGCGATGCGCAGGATCGAGGCCGTCTATGGCCCCGAGGGCTTCAACGTCGGCATCAACCAGGGCCGGGTCGCCGGCGCCGGAGTCGAGGGCCATATCCACCTCCACGTCGTGCCGCGCTGGGCCGGCGACAACAACTACATGCCGATCCTCGCCGACACACGGGTCATGCCGCAATCGCTCGAGGAAAGCTACGACGCCCTCGAAGGAGGCTTCGGTTGAGCGACCACGACGCACCCGCCGGCGGGCCCGGCTCGGTCCGCCCCGAGATCTTCAAGGCCTACGACGTCCGCGGTCTCTACGGCGACGAGATGGATGGCGACACCGCCTACCTGCTCGGCCGCGGGTTCGCCCGGGTGCTCGCCGACCTGCGCGGCAAGGAGGTGAGCGCGCTCCGGGTAGGGATCGGCCGCGACATGCGCCTGCAGGCACCCGAGATGGCGGGGAGGCTGCGAGACGGACTCGTCGCCGAGGGCGCCCAGGTTCTCGACGCCGGGATGGTCGGGACCGAGATGCTCTACTTCCTCGTCGGCGCCCGTGAGCTCGACGGCGGCGCCATGATCACCGCGTCGCACAACCCGAAGGCCTACACCGGGGTGAAGCTCGTCCGTGAGGGCGCCCTCGCGCTCTCCGGCGATACCGGGATCAGCGCGATCCGCGAGCTGATCCTCGCCGGTCTCGGCACCGCCCCGGGGGGCGGCTCCACCGAATCCGTCGACATCGCCGGCGAGTTCCGCGAACGCGCCCTCTCCTTCATCGACGCCGGCGCGGTCAAGCCGCTCTCGGTCGTGGTCGACGGTGGCAACGGCATGGCGGGCGAGATGGTGGGGCCGCTGCTCGAGCAGCTCCCGATCGACCTGGTGACGACCTACTGGACGCCGGACGGCGAGTTCCCCGACCACGAGCCGAACCCGCTCCTGCCCGAGAACCGCGAGTTCATCATCGAGCGGGTGCGCGCCGAGGGCGCCGACCTCGGCATCGCCTGGGACGGCGACGCCGACCGCTGCTTCTTCATCGACGACCGTGGCGAATTTGTCGACGGCGACTTCCTGACCGCGCTGCTCGCCGAGCTCGTGCTCGAGAAGGCGCCCGGCGCCGACATCCTCTACGACGTCCGCGCCAGTCGCGCCGTCCCCGACACGGTCACCGCACACGGCGGCACCGCACACGTCAACCGGGTCGGGCACGCATTCATGAAGCGGGCGATGAAGGAGCGTGGCGCGGAGTTCGCCGGCGAGGTCTCCGGCCACTACTACTTCCGCCAGTTCTACAACGCCGACTCGGGGACGATCCCGGCGCTCCTCGTCCTCGAGCTGATCTCGAAGTCGGGGAGGAAGCTTTCGGAGCTCGTCGGCGAGCTGCGCTCTCGCTACTTCATCAGCGGCGAGATCAACTCCGAGGTAGCCGATCCCGCCGCGAAGCTGGACGAGATCGCCGCCCACTGGTCGGACGCCGAGGTGAGCCGGCTCGACGGCGTCTCGATCGACTACCCGGACTGGCACTTCAACGTCCGCCCCTCGAACACGGAGCCGTTGCTGCGGCTGAACCTGGAGTCGCTCGTCTCGCGGGCGGACATGGAGGCGAAGCGGGACGAGGTGCTCGCTTTGATCCGCTCCTGAGCGCCGGCACCGAGATCGCGACGGCTCCGCCGGGCGGCGGCGAGCGGCCGACGAAGTGGCGGATGCTGATCATCGTCAACCCGTACGCGACCACCGTCTCCGACCGGCTCAAGAACCTCGTGGTCTACGCGCTCCAGGGTCGCTACGAGGTCGAGGCGGTGGCGACCGAGGCGCAGAATCACGCGACCGAGATCGGCCGCGAGGCAGTGGACGGCGGCTACGGGATCGTCGTCGCCTTCGGCGGCGACGGCACCCTGAACGAGGTCGTTAACGGCCTCGCCGGCACCGGAATCCCGGTCTCGGTGCTGCCGGGGGGCTCGACGAACGTCGTCGCCCGCTCGCTCGGCATCCCCAACGACGTCGTCGACGCGACCGAGCACCTGCTCGCCTGCGCCGACGACTTCGAGCCGCGACCGATCGACCTCGGGATCGCCAACGGCCGCCGATTCGTCTTCTCATGTGGCGCCGGGCTCGACGCGACCGCCGCGAGCCAGGTCGATTCACACCCGCACATGAAGCACCGGTTCGGTCCCTGGTACTACACCTGGGCGGCGGTCCGCGGCTTCTACGGCGACTACCTCAGCGACCCAGTGCAGATGCGGATCACGACGCCCCTGGGCGACACCGAGGGGGTCACCGCGATCGCCCAGAACACCGATCCGTTCACATACTTCCGCGGCCGCGCGATCCGGATCTCGAAGCGAATCGGGATCGACGACGGGACGATCTCGCTGGCCGTCCTCCACCGGGCCCGGCAGCGCGACGTCCCGTTCATCGCCCGACGCGCCCTCGGCAAGCGCCACAACGTCGGCGATCACCGCCGGGTCGACGTCTTCGACGGGCTCACCGAGGCGCGAATCGAATCGGCCTCCCGCGATGCCGACGGCGGTTGGCGCCCGTTCCCGGTCCAGCTCGACGGCGACCCGATCGGGCTCCACGGCGAGCTCGACCTCGCCGTGGATCCGGCGGCGATCCGCTTCGTCTCCTAGTGGCCACCGACTGTGCCTTCTGCGCGATCGCGGCCGGCGAGGTCGAGGCCGAGATCATCGACGCCGGCGAGCGCACCGTCGCCTTCCTCGACCATCGGCCGCTCTTCCCCGGCCATGTCCTTCTGATCCCCCGCGAGCACCACCGGACGATCGAGGACCTCCCCCCTGCCCTCATCGAGCCGCTCTTCGCCGAAGCCCGCCGGCTCGCCGGTGCCGTCCGCCGCGCCATCGGCTCGCAGGGAACCTTCGTGGCGCTCAACAACGAGGTCTCCCAGAGCGTCCCCCACCTCCACGTCCACATCGTCCCCCGCAACCGCAAGGACGGTCTCCGCGGCTTCTTCTGGCCCCGAAACCCGTACGAGGACGAGGCTCACATGGCCGAGGTGGCCAGGGCGATCCGCAGCGAGCTGGGGTAGCCAGTCGGCGATTCCCGCCGTGAGGCGACGAGGACGCCGAGTCGCGGCCTCGCAGACCGTCAGGTCACGGCGTGATCCGGTAGGCGTCGAATACCTGATCGATCTGGCGCAGGCGCGAGATCGCCGTCTTCAGCTGGTCGGTGTCGCCGACCTCGACGACGAAGCGGTTCTGGACCATCGGGTACTTGGTCGAGCAGCGGGCCTCGATGATGTTCGCGCCTGCCTCGGAGAAGGTCCGCGAGAGGTCTTCGAGCAGGCGGGTCCGGTCATAGGCATCAACCGCGATCTCGACTCGGTAGGAGGTCCGGTTGTCGCCCGCCCAGCTCACCCGGGTGAACCGGTCGGGCGAGCGCATCAGGGCGCCGACGTTCTTGCAATCTTCGCGATGGATCGTGATCCCACGGCCCAGCGAGACGTAGCCGACGATCGTGTCCCCGGGCACCGGCCGGCAGCACTTGGCGAGCCGGACCATGACGTCGTCGACGCCCTCGACCTCGATCCCGTAGTCGGTCGCCTCCTGGTGGTGACGCTCGCGCGCGTCGCGTCCCTCGAGCACGCTCTCACGGCTCTTCGCCTCGTCCTCGGCGGCGACCCCCTCGCCCTGCGTGAGCCGCTGCATGACCTTGTTGACGACGGTCTTGGTGTTGATCTTCCCCTGGCCGAGCGCGACGTAGAAGTCGTCAGCCTTGCGAAAGCCGACCTCGCGGATCACGTCGACGAGCAGCGGCGAGCCGCCGAGCTTCTGCGGCGGCAGGCCGCGCTTGCGGAGCGCGACGGAGAGCTGCTCGCGGCCCTTCTTCTCCGCGTCCTCTCGCCGCTCCGACTTCAGGAAGGCGCGGATCTTGTTGCGGGCCCGGCTCGTGCGGACCAGCCCGAGCCAGTCCCGTGACGGGCCGCGCTCGCGCTTGGCGGTGAGGATCTCGACGATGTCGCCGCTGCGCAGCGTGTAGTGCAGGGGCACGATCTTGCCGTTGACCTTGGCACCCACGCAGCGGTGACCGACGTCGGTGTGGACGGCGTAGGCGAAGTCGAGCGGCGTCGAGCCGGCCGACAGGTTCTTGATCTCGCCCCGCGGCGTGAACACGAAGACCTCGTCCTCGAACAGGTCGACCTTGAGCGCCTCGAGGAACTCCTCGGGATCGCCCTCGCCCTCGGCGTCGAGCAGGTGCCGGAGCCAGGTCATCTTGTCCCGCTCCGGATCCTTGCCGCCGGCGCCCTCCTTGTAGAGGACGTGCGCAGCGACGCCGTACTCGGCGAGCTCGTGCATCTCCGCGGTCCGCACCTGGATCTCGAGCGGCTGGCCCTGGGGACCGATCACCGTCGTGTGCAGGGTCTGGTACAGGTTCATCTTCGGGGTCGCGATGAAGTCCTTGAAGCGCCCGGGCAGCGGCTTCCAGAGCGCGTGGATCACCCCGATCGCGCCGTAGCAGTCCTTGACCGAGTCGACGATCACCCGCATCGCGGTCAGGTCGTAGATCTCGTTGAACTCGCGGCCCTTCTTGGTCATCTTCGTGTAGATCGAGTAGAAGTGCTTGGCGCGGCCGGAGATCTCGGCCTCGATGCCGACCGTCGCCAGCTCCTTGCTCAGGAAGGCGCCGGCCTCGGCGACGTAGCGGGCGCGCTCGTCGCGCTGCTGGCCGACCAGCTTCTTGATCTCGTCGTACTTGCGCGGGTGCAGGCGCTGGAACGAGAGGTCCTCGAGCTCCCACTTGATGGCGTGGATACCGAGGCGGTGGGCCAGCGGGGCGTAGATCTC
>DASSEM010000194.1:0-5069 GCA_035695265.1 Solirubrobacterales bacterium | reverse complement strand
ACCAGTCGGTCGAGAGGGGTGGCCATGACGACCGCGAGGCCGGGCTCGCGGCGGTCGGGGAGGCGCGGCCGATCGGCCGGCTCGCCGAGGTCGACGAGATCGCCGCGGTGATCGCGTTCCTCTGCTCGGAGCGGGCCTCCTCCGTGCTCGGGTCGGCCTGGGGGGTCGACGGCGGCACCGTCCAGGTGATCATCTGAGCGCCGGTGGGTCACCCGACCTCGGGTCCCAGCTCCTCGATCCGGCGGCGGCGGAGCGCCTGCATGCCCACGGCAGCCGCAGCGCCGCGGTCCTGCTGCCGCTGTTCGGCTGGCCGCAGAACCCCGGCCTGATCTTCACCGAGCGCCGCCATGACCTGCGCCGCCACGGCGGCGAGATCTCGTTCCCCGGCGGCCGCGCCGATCCCGGGGAAACGCTCGTCGAGTGCGCGCTGCGCGAGGCGCACGAGGAGATCGGCCTCGATCCGGGCGCGGTCGAGATCATCGGCGCGCTGCCGCCGACCGCGACCGTGGTCACCTCGTTCAAGGTGCTTCCTGTCGTCGGCCTCGTCCCCGAGCGGCTGACCCACACGCTCAGCCCGTACGAGGTCGAGCGCGTCATCGAGCTCGGCCTCGACGAGCTCCGGGCGTCGTTCGGGATGCGGCGGCTGATCCGCCGCGGTGTGCCGTTCCGCAGCCCCACGTTCGACATCGAGGGCGCGTTCATCTGGGGTGCGACCGCGCGGATGCTGCAGCAGTTCCTCGAGCGCCTCGACCGCGGCGGCGCCGCTCAGCTCCCGGGCCCCGAGGTCCCCGAGGCCCGGTAGGACCGGCGCGGCGCTGCCTGGGCGGTACCCTTGCGGCATGGCTGCAGGGAAGCCGGCGGAGCGCGGGGCCGAGCCCGGCGCTCCGGACCTCGACGCGATGGGCACCGACAAGCGCCGCCCGGTCGTCGGGCGCAGCTACGGGATCTCGGCGCGCAAGCGCCTGCTCTTCTACGGGATCGCGGTCCTCCTCATCGTGCTCGCCGTGGTCGCGTTCCTGACCGTGTTCCGGAGCATCGACGAGCGCGAGATCCCGCTCGAGGAGACCGCCCCGTGGGCCGCCGAGGACACGCCGCCGGTACCACCGCGTGACGTCGACTTCATGCGTAACGGCCCCCTGAACACGATCCCGGCCGACCAGATCACCAGCAACAACTAGCCGAGGACGGCGCCTGCCGCCACCGCCATCGCGGCCGTCCAGGCGCCGCCGGCATCACGCTCAGAACGCACGACCCGGACCGGGATCATCCAGGTCCGCGCCGCCTGCTCGACCAGCGCGGCGCCGGCTTCGAGCACGTCCGGGTTCGCGGTCCCGGCCGCCTCGAAGACGAACCCCCGGACCGGGGTGTCGACGAGCCTGGCGAGCAGGCTCTCGAGCCGGAGCCGGTTGACGGCCTCGATCTCGGCCGCGGTCCCGGCCGCGGAGCCGAGCAGCCAGGCGACGACGGCGACGTCGGCCACATGCTCGAGGATCGTCCCGACCCGATCGGGATCGGCGATCGCGGGCTCGATCCCGGCCGCCTCGATCGCCGCGACGCCGTCCGGGCGTCGCGTCGTCCCCCGGACCGCCCAGCCGTCGGCGCGGAGCGCACGGCCGAGCTCGCGGCCATGGCAGCCGCAACCGACGAGCAGCGCCCGCGCCACGCCTCGCTACCGGTCCCGCTCGCCGCCGCGGTCGTCGCTGCCGTTTCCCCCGCCGCCGCGGAGCTCGCGGTCGAGCTTCTCGAGCGATTGCTCGTCCATCCGGCCGCGCTCGCGCACGCGCTGGTCCTCCCGGCCCATGCGCTCGGCGTCCTCGACGGTCAGCTCGGGGGCGCCGCGGCGCCGTCGGTACTCGTTCTGGGCAGCGATCATCTGGGCGACGTCGTCCTGCTCGAGCTGGAACTCGGTCTCGTAGTCGCGGGTCGGCTTCCAGTCGACCAGGTCGGCGCCGCTGCCCGGATAGGAGCGCGCGAGCAGGACGAGCACGACGACGATGAACGCGACCATCCCGAGCGTGATCAGCACGTAGTCCATGCGCTGAGACCACGATAGCCCCATTACGCCCATCTGCGGACCGGGGCGGTCGCTATCGTCGCCCCGCATGGGCGCAGCGACTGTGGCGAGCGTCGACGGGCGGATCATGGCCCCGGAGGACGCGACGATCTCGATCCTCGACGACGGGCTCTTGCGCGGGGACGGTGCGTTCGAGGTGATCAAGCTCTACGACGGCCATCCGTTCCGGCTCGGTGCCCACATCGCGCGCATCGCCCGCTCCGCCGCCGCGATCCACCTCGACTTCGACGCGGGAGCGCTCGATGCCGAGGTCGCCGCCCTGCTCGCCGCGGAAGGCTCCGGGGACGGCTGCCTGCGGATCGTGCTGACCCGCGGCGGCCGCCGCCTGCTCACCCTCGAGGACCTGCCCGACTGGGGCGCGAGCGTGCGGATCGCGCTGGTCACGCTGAGCCCGAGCGAGATCCTCGCCGGCGTCAAGTCGATCTCCTACGCCGCCAACATGCACGCGACCCGGCTCGCGGTCGCCGCGGGGGCCGAGGAGGCCGTCTACGTCGATGCAGGCGGGACCGTGCTCGAAGCACCGACCTCGTCGGTCTTCTGGACCACAGCGGACGGCAACCTCCGCACACCGGCGCTCGACGCCGGGATCCTCGACTCGATCACGCGCGCGGTCGTCCTCGAGCGGCTCGAGGTCGAGGAGGGCAGCTTCCCGAAGGCCGACCTGATCGAATCCCGCGAGGCCTTCCTCGCCTCGACCACGCGTGAGATCCAGCCGATCGCCGCCGTCGACGGCCACGAGCTCGAGATCGTCGGCGGCGAGCGGACGGCGGCGGCGCGGGCGGCGCTCGAGGCCGCCGTCGCCGCCGAGCGGGAAGAGGCCGGCGCGAGCGTCGGCCCAGCGGGGGCGGAACGCGCCCCGTGAGCACGGACGAGCGCTCGGCGTCGCCGGAAGCCTGCCAGACGGGATTCCCGCGGATCGGCTCCTACGGCTTCCTCTCCGACTGCGAGACGGGCGCCTTGATGGCGGCCAACGGCTCGATCGAGTGGATGTGCCTGCCGCGGTTCGACTCCCCGAGCATCTTCGGGGCGCTGCTCGACCGCGCCGCCGGCGCGATGCGCTTCGCCCCTGACGAACGGGTGCCCGTCGCGCGCCGCTACGAGCCCGGCACGAACGTGATCGAGACGACCTGGGCGACCGAGACCGGCTGGGTGATCGTCCGCGACGCGCTGATCGTCAACGCCGTCCGCTCCCACGACGGGCGCAACCGCCTCGAGGCGGAGCGGATGCTGATCCGCTGGGCGCACTGCCCGGAGGGCCACACCGAGATCGAGCTCGTCTGCGACGCATTCCCCGACTACGGCCGCGGGCGCATCGACTGGGACCTCGACGCCGAGCTCGGCGTCGCGACCGCGGTCGTCGGCGACGTCCCGCTGCGCCTGCAGGCCGACATCGACCTCGAGGTCGAGGACGGGCGGATCTGGGGCGTCGGGCGCCTCGACACCGACGAGAACGCCTTCTGCGTCCTGACCTGGTCGGATGAGGCCCGCCTCCCCGGCCACGCCGGCGAGGCCGCGCGCCAGATCTACGAGACCGGGCAGGCGTGGCGCCGCTGGCTCGAGCGGGGCAAGTTCCCCGACCATCGCTGGCGCGGGGAGCTGCAGCGCTCGGCGCTGACCCTGAAGGGCCTCATGTACGCGCCGACCGGCGGCATGGTCGCGGCGCTGACGACCTCGCTACCGGAGACCCCGGGCGGCGAGCGCAACTGGGACTACCGCTACACCTGGATCCGCGACGCGACCTTCGCGCTCTGGGGCCTGCACGTACTCGGCCTCGACAGCGAGGCGACGGACTTCATGGACTTCGTCGAGAAGGTGACCGCCGACAGCGACGGGCACCTGCAGATCATGTACGGGATCGGCGGCGAGAAGGAGCTGACCGAGAGCACGCTCGACCATCTCCACGGCTACCTCGGCTCGCGGCCGGTGCGGATCGGGAACGCCGCCTACGCGCAGCGCCAGAACGACGTCTACGGCGCCCTGCTCGACTCGATCTACATCCACTCGCGGGCGCTCGGCGGCGTCAGCGACGGGCTCTGGAAGATCGCCGTCCAACAGGTCGAGGCCGCGATCTCGGTCTGGGAGCAGCCCGACCAGGGGATCTGGGAGGCGCGGGGCGAGCCGAAGCACTACCTCTCCTCGAAGCTGATGTGCTGGGTCGCGCTCGATCGCGGCACCCGGTGCGCGAAGGCGCGGGGCGAGCGTGAGCGAGCCGAGCGCTGGGGGGCCGAGGCCGACCGCATCAAGGCCGACATACTCGACCGGGGCGTCCGTCCCGACGGCGTCTTCCGCCAGCACTACGAGACCGACCACCTCGACGCCTCGACGCTGCTGGTCCCGCTCGTGCGCTTCCTGCCCCCGGATGACGAGCGCGTCGTCGCAACCGTGGAGACGATCGCCGAGGACCTGACCGAGATGGGCCTCGTCCTCCGCTATCGGACCGAGCACACCGACGACGGCCTCTCCGGCGTCGAGGGCACGTTCACGATCTGCTCCTTCTGGCTCGTCTCGGCGCTGGCCGAGATCGGCGAGCACGAGCGCGCCGCCGGGCTCTGCGAGCACCTCCTGATGATGGGCGGCGCCCTGGATCTCTACGCCGAGGAGATCGAGCCCCACACCGGCCGCCAGCTCGGCAACTTCCCGCAGGCCTTCACCCACCTGGCGCTGATCAACGCCGTCTCCCAGGTCGTCGCCGACGAGATGGCCGACGGCCGCGAGCCCGACGAGCGGGCCGTCTTCAGCGAGATGCTCGCGGCCCGCGGCGACGGCCGGATCGAGGAATAAGCGCCGCTCAGCCCGCTACCCGGGCCTCCTCGGCCTGCTCGATCCGCTCCTCGTCGGTCGGCGGGGTGTCGCGCAGGTACCACTCGGCGTCGAGCGCGCCGCGCGTGCCCGACCCGGCCGCGGTGACCGCCTGCCGGTAGGTGAAGTCGACGAGGTCGCCGATCGCGAACACGCCAGCCAGGTTCGTCTTCGTCGAGGGCTCCGCGACCTTGAC
>DASSEM010000193.1:0-3373 GCA_035695265.1 Solirubrobacterales bacterium | reverse complement strand
GTCTGCGATCCCTGCGTGGCGATCGCGAACGGCAGCTCGATGGACGTGATCGAGATGGACGCTGCGTCGAATCGCTCGGTCGACGACATTCGCGACCTTCGCGAGCGGGTCGGCTACGCGCCCCCGGAGGGGACCTGGAAGGTCTACATCCTCGACGAGGCCCACATGCTCACCCGCGAGGCCTGGAACGCGTTCCTGAAGACGCTCGAGGAGCCGCCTCCGCACACCGTCTTCGTCCTCGCCACGACCGAGGCCCACAAGGTGATGCCGACGATCGTCGATCGCTGCCAGCGCTTCGACTTCGGGCGTCCCTCCCCGGACGAGATCGCGATCGTCCTGCGCCGTGCCGCTGACGCCGAGGCGATCGAGGTCGACGCCGGCGCCGTCGGCGCGATCGCCCGGGCGGCAAACGGCAGCTTCCGGGACGCGCTCGGCACCCTCGACCAGCTCGTCGCCTACAGCGGCGCCGAGATCGCCACCGACGACGTGCTGGCGGTGCTCGGGGTCGCCGACGCCGAGCTCATCTTCCGGGCGACCGAGGCGATCGCCGCCGGCGACGGCGCCGAGGCGCTCCGGGTGAGCGCCGCGATCGCTGCCGCCGGCCATGATCCGTCCCGCTTCGCGACCGACCTGATCGCCCACCTGCGCCAGCTCCTCGTGATCGCGACCCTGGACGAGATCCCCGAGCACTTCCTGGTCGTCCCCGGCCAGGAGGCGCGCCTGGCCGAGCAGGCTCGGCGGCTCGGCGGCTCGGCGCTTCTCCGCGCGATCGACGAGCTCGCCGCCGCGCAGGCCGGGATCCGCGAGGGCGACGAGGCGCGCCTCACGGTCGAGCTGGCGCTGCTCCGCTCGGCCCGGCCTGAGATCGACCCGACGCGGGCGGCGCTCACGCAGCGGCTCGAGCGGCTCGAGCAGGCGCTCGCCCGCGGCACGCCGGCGGTCGAGCCTGCGGCGCCGGAAGCCGTGGCGGCGACTGAGCCGCTCGCGCCCGGTGTCACCGCCGCCGAGGGCCCCGACGGCGGGCCGGACCCACCCGGACCGGCGGCGGCGGCGAGCACGGCGCCTCCCGCCGCGGAGGCGGCGCAGCCCGCGCCGCAGCCGCAGCCGGAACCGCCCGCCACCCCAGCTCCGGGCCCGGTCGCGGTTGCCGTGCCCGAGCTCGACCGCGTCATCGAGCTCTGGCCCGGGGTCCTCGACCAGATGAGGCAGGAGGGGGCGGGGTTGCTGTCGGCGGTCGTCGGCGTGGCCCGGCCGGTCGCCGTCGACCCCGAGGCGCGGACGCTGACGATTGGCTTCCCGCCAGATTCGGCGTTCCACCTTCGCAAGGCCGAGGACAAGGAGAGCCGCGAGCTGGTCGCCGCCGCGATCCAGGCGGTGCTCGGCGCGCCGCTCCGGCCCGTCTACACGAAGCTCGAGGAGGGGGAGTCGGAGACCCCCGCCGCCGGGGATGCGGGCGCGGGCGGGGGAGACGACCTCTTCGATCGCATCGTCACCGAGTTCGACGCCGAGGTCGTGACCGACGAGCAGCCTGAACAACCAGACGAGCGGATCGAGGAGACGAGCTGATGGCAAGAGGACGACCACCGGGGCCCGGCGGGCTCGACATGGGCGCGCTGATGAAGCAGGCCCAACAGATGCAGGCCGACATGGCGAAGGCGCAGGAGGAGCTCAAGGACGAGATCGTCGAGGCGAGCGCCGGTGGCGGCATGGTCAAGGTCAAGGTCAGCGGCGACCTCGCGGTCCGCGAGATCGTCATCGATCCCGACGCCGTCGATCCCGAGGACGTCGAGATGCTCCAGGACATGGTCCTGGCGGCCGTCAACGAGGGCATCCGCGCCGCCCAGGAGCGGGCCGAATCGAAGATGGGCGGCATCACGGGCGGCTTGGGCGGGGCCGGCGGCCTCGGCCTGCCCGGGATGTAATTGCACCCTGCGCCCGTCGATCGCCTGATCGCCGAGCTCGGCAAGCTGCCGGGCATCGGCCGGCGCACCGCCCAGCGGCTCGCCTTCCACATCCTCCGCTCGAGCGACGAGGACGCGTTCGCGCTCGCCGCGGCGGTCCGCGAGGTCAAGGAGCAGATCGGGCTCTGCGAGACCTGCTTCAACCTGGCCGAGGGGCCGACCTGCGCGATCTGCGCCGACCCGCGCCGCAACCGCGAGCTGATCTGTGTCGTCGAGGAGCCCCAGGACGTGATCCCGATCGAACGCACCGGCGAGTACCGCGGCCTGTACCACGTCCTCGGCGGCGCGCTCTCGCCGATCGACGGCATCGATCCCGACGACCTGAAGATCGACGAGCTCGTCGCCCGGATCGACGCGGGCGGCGTCGAGGAGGTCGTGATCGCCACCAACCCGACCACGACCGGCGAAGCAACCGCCCACCACATCGGCGAGCGGCTCCGCGACCGCGTCACCCTCACCCGCCTCGCCAGCGGCCTCCCGGTCGGCGCCGATCTCGAGCACGCCGACGAGGTCACCCTCGGCCGCGCCCTGACCGGCCGCCGCAGCGTCTGAGCCGCGGCGGTGGGCTTCGGCTCGCGCCGGCGCTTCTACCGTTGGGTGGGAGCTGGTTTGGCTGGGGAAGGGGAACGTGGCGAGCTGCGACGCAGATATTCCACCTCCTGGGTGGCAAATCTGCGTCGCGTTGGCTCCAGTGTCGATTTGTCCCACCAGATGGGACAAATCAGCCACGCGCGGCACCGACATCGTCCGTCACCTCCCCTCCTTGCCCAAGCCCAGCCCGCGGCTCGGCGACCATGGAGGCGACAGCGAAGCCACCTCCAGCCGGGCCGGATCTGACCCTCGCTTTATCCTCAGCCGCCATGACGGACGCGGTCGATACGGGGCAACAGCAGGCGAGCACGCCGGGCGTGAGCGCCGGCGGCGAGACCGTGGTGATGAAGTTCGGCGGCACCTCGGTCGCCGGCCCCGAGGACCTGAAGCGGGCGGCGGCGCGGATCGTCGCCGAGCGCGAGCGCGGGAACAAGGTCGTCGCGGTGCTCTCGGCCCGGGGCAAGACCACCGACGAGCTCCTGACCATGGCGGGTGAGATCTCCGAGCGGCCGAGCCCGCGCGAGATGGACATGCTGCTCTCGACCGGGGAGCGGATCTCCTGCGCGCTGTGCGCGATGGCGATCTGGGACCTCGGCCACCAGGCGATCTCGCTGACCGGCTCGCAGGCGGGGATCGTCACCGATTCCTCGCACACGAAGGCGCGAATCGTCGACGTCCGCGCGAGCCGGATCGAGCAGGCGCTCGAGCAGGACAACATCGTCCTCGTCGCCGGCTTTCAGGGCGTCTCGACCGACTCCACGGACGTGACGACGCTCGGCCGGGGCGGCTCCTACACGACCGCGGTCGCGCTGGCGGCGGCG
>DASSEM010000192.1:0-6794 GCA_035695265.1 Solirubrobacterales bacterium | reverse complement strand
AAGAGCGGAGTAAGCGCATGTCCTTCAACTCATCCAGTCGGCCCCGGGCGGCCGTCGCGATCGCCTTTCTCGTCGCCGTCGCGATCCTCGCAGCGAGCCTCCTGATCGGCGCCGGCAGTGCCAGCGCCCGCTCGGGCGGGGTCGGGATCGGCGGCGGAGGCGGCGGCGACGGCGCCCGCCACGGCAATCGCAACGCGACCCCCGCGAAGTATCTCCGGCTCTGGGACCGAGTGCACCGCAAGCAGAAGCGTTGGGCGCGGCGGGTCGCCGAGTGCGAGTCGGGCCGGGACCCGAACGCGGTCGCCCTCAAGGGCCGTTACCGCGGCGCGTTCATGTTCACCCGCGACGCCTGGAAGACCTCGCCGAAGAGTCCGGGCGGCGACCCGATCGACTACTCCTACAAGACGCAGGCCGTAGTCGCCGTCCACCTGAAGAGGCGCGACGGCACCCGGCCCTGGCCGGTCTGCGGCTAGCTCAGGTAGTCCGCTTGTTGCCAGGCTCGGCGCGAGGCTCGAGCTGGATCTCCTTGTCGGCCCGATCGACGCCGGCGTCGATCTCGCTGCTTCGCTCCCACTCGGCGTTGAGCTCCATACCGAAGAGCAGCGCCAGGTTGGAGATCCAGAGCCAGACGAGCAGCGTGATGATGGCGCCGAGGCTGCCGTAGGTCTTGTCGTAGGAACCGAAGTTCGCGACGTAGAACGCGAAAGCCGCGGACGCCACGATCCAGGTGATCACGGCGATCAGGCTGCCGGGGGTGATCCACTTGAACCCCGGCACCTTGACGTTCGGCGCCGTGTAGTAGATCAGCGCGACCATGAAGATCAGGACCCCGAGCAGGACCGGCCACTTGGCGATCCCCCAGATCGTCAGCGCCGTGCTGCCGACGCCGATCGCGTCGCCGACCGCCTCGACGATCGGCCCGGTCAGGACGAGCGAGATCGCGACCAGCGCGAAGAGGACGATCAGCAGCAGGGTGACCCCGATCTGCAGCGGGCGCAGCTTCAGGAACGGCCGCCCCTCCGGCGTCTCCCAGATGATGTTCGACGCCCGCATGAAGGCTCCGACGTAGCCCGAGGCCGACCAGAGCGCGACGGCGAGGCCGACGAAGAACATGATCCCGGCCGCTGACCGGTTCTGGGTTATCGACTCGATCGGGCCCGAGAACGTGTCGGCCGCCGACTCCGGGCCGATCTCGGTGACGATGTCGGTCATCGCCTGCGTCGTCTCCTCCGGGTCGCCGAAGACACCGAGGATCGAGACGAGCGCGATCAGCGCCGGGAACAGCGACAGCAGCCCGTAGTAGGTGAGCGCCGCCGCCCAGTCGGTCATGTGGTCCTCGTTGAACTCGAGCGCCGTCTTCTTCAGCGTCGGCCAGAGTCCGGTGCGGCGGTCGGTGCCCTCGGGCTCGTAGTCGGCGCGGCGCGGGACGACCCGCTCGCGAACCTCCTCGCGCTCCTCGCGCCGCTCCTCGGCGTCATCCGAACCTTCCGCCTCGTCGGTTCTCGTCCGGTCCCGGTCGTCCATCTCTCCTCCGCACTCGGCGATCCCGCTCGCAGGGAGAGGCGCCGGCCTAGTCGCCGCTCACCGCCTTGCGGACCTTCCGGGCCTGGTCAGTCATCTCCGCCACGCGGTAGCTCGCGTCGCCGAGGCTCTTCGCCTTCTCCTCGACCCAGTCGATCGACGATGCGTCGAGCTTCGGCTTGGGGATGTTCTTCAGACCCTTCTTCAGGTCCGGCTTCGGCAGGCTCAGGCCGGACGACTTCCGACCGGGCAGGAGCTTGGCGACGCCGCCGTTCTTCTGAACGGCCACGAGGCCCGCCGCACCCAGCAGCGCCGCGCCGGCGGCCGTCGCCGGCCCCTTGACCTTGTCGACGAAGCCGTTGCTGCTCGAGGAGCCGCTCGAGCCCTGGGACTTGGAGCTGCCGCTTCGCGACGACGCCCCGCCCGACCTCGACCGGGTCGAGCCCCCCGAGCCGGTCGACTTGGTCTTCGTCGAGCTCCGCTTCGAGGCCGGCTTCGTGCTCTTCGAGCGGGACGTGCTCGAGCCGCCGCTGCCGTTGCGCTTGCGGCTCGTCGAGGCCCGCTTCGAGCCGCTTGCGGTCGAGGACCGCCCGCGGCTACCGGTGCTCTTGCTCTTGGTGGCCTTGCTCTTGCTCGTCGAGCCACCCTTGCTGGTCGAGGGCTTCTTTCCCTTGGTCGTTGTCGTGGCCATCGTCTCTCTCCTTGGGTGTCAGCTTCGCGAGCCGGACTTGCGGGAACTGCTCGCCGGGTTGGAACCGTTGCGGCCGCGTCCTGACGAGCCGCGCTTCGATCGGGAGCGGCTCGGGGACTTGCGCTCGGTCTTCTTCTTGACCTCGCCGTCCTCGATGGTGCCGCGCCAACCCCCCTCGTCCTCCTCCTGCATCTCGGCATGAGCCTTGAAGCGGTGAAGGTCCCCGCGCACTGCGCGCTTCGTGAACCGCATCCCGCGGCCCATCTTCTCCAGCAGGCTGTCGGGCTGGACGTCGAGCGTGACCTCGAGCCGCGTCAGTCGCGGCGCCAGCTCGTGGAAGGTGACGACGCCCGTGTGCGCGAGGCCCTGGCCCACGTCCCACTCGATCCGCTCGTCGGGGCGCTGCTCGACGATCTCGGCCTCGAACTGCTTGCTGATGCCCCAGACCTTCGTGGACATGGTGACCGTGCAGTCGTCGTCCTGCTGGACGCTGTCGACCCGGTGCATGTAGGTCGGCCAATCCTCGAACTGCGTCCACTGGTTGTAGGTCGCCTGCAGCGGGGCGGCGACGTCGATCGACTGCTGGATCGGCATCCTTCTGCCGCTGCCGGTCGCATCGCCCTCGCCCGAATCGTCGTCATCGTCATCATCGGAGTCGTCGGACCCGAGCACACCGCCGAACAGCGAGCCGAGGCCCTTGGGCTTGAGCTTCTCACCGGCCGCGTCGCCGGCGATCTCCTTCGCCTTGTCCGTGACCTTCCCGGTCGCCTTCTCGCCGAGCTCGCCGAGCTTGGTATCGCCCGGATCGACCTTTCGCGCCTTCCCGACGAGCTTGGCGACCCCCTGCGCCGCGAAGGGAAGCGCGACCAGGGCAGCCCCGGCGGCCGCGAGGCCGGTGGGATTGTGCTGGACCGTATTCGCAGCGGACTTGGTCATCTCGCTCACATCAGCCATTCGGATCTCTCCAGTTCTCGTGTTTCACGTTCGTTCGACTCTTGCCCGTCATGCCGGATCCCGAAGCAGCTTGTAGACGGCAACGGCCACGCCCGCGCCTGCCGTGCCCGCCATCACGACCGCCCTGAACCGGGAGGGCTCCTGCCCGGCGATCCGGTCGCGGATCGCCTCGACGTTCGCCTTGGCGTTCATCGGTCCTCACCTTCCCTGGCTTCCTTGACGCGGTCGCTCTCGACATCCTCGACCCAGGCGGCGGCCCGCCACCCGACCGTGACATCGCGGTAGGTCTTGCCCGGCTCGACCTCGTCGGGCAGGTTCTCCCGCTCGCTACCCGAGTCCTGCTCGCCGACCGATCGACCGATGAACTCGACCTCCGCCTCGGGCCGGCGGGCGAAGCGCATCCGGTCGGCGTGGACGGCCGCTCCGATCTCGATGTCGGGCGGTCGGTCCTCGCTCGGCTTGCCGCTGCGCTCGCTCATCTCACTCCTCCTCGGCGGCATCGCGGACGTCGGCGACGACGATGCGCCCTTCGGCCCCACTGCCCTCGACCTCGTCGAGGTCCACGCCGAGGTCGCCGGCCAGCTCCATCGCCGCCGCGGTCGCGTGGTGGCGCTCCGCCCGCTTCTGCCGGCGCCGGTCGCCGAGCTCCTTGACCTTGCGCGTCGCGGCCATGCCGAGCTCCTTGGCTTCGTCCGATGCCGCCGAGCCGATCTCTTTGGCGACGGTCTTCGCGGCCGCCTTCGCGAGCTTTCCGCCCGTCGGCACTCCCGCGTCGTCTGTCAGCTCACCGACTTCCAGCCCTCCGCCGGAATCGCCACCGTCGTCGCCCTGGCCCGATCCTTCCTGGCCCGCCACATCGCCCACGGCCCCGGTGGCTTGACCGGCCGCCTCGCCGAGGTTGCCGGCCGCCTCACCGGCGCCTTCGCCGGCCTCGCCGGCTGCCTGCCCGGCGCCCTCACCGAGCTCGCCGACTCCCTCGCCGGCGCCCTGGCCGACCTCACCGACCGCGTCACCGGCGCCCTCGCCGACCTGCTCGAGCGCGTCCTCGGTGCCCTCGCCGACGTGCTCCTCGGCCTCGCCGGCCTCGCTCAGCGTGTGTCCGCTTCCCGAGCCCACGTCCTCGACCGCCTTGCCGATGCTCTCGACGAGGTCGGGGTTCCGATCGAGCGTCGTCATCAGCCGATCGACGATCGCCGCGACATGGTCGAGCCTCACCTTGAGAAGCGCCTGCGCCTCCACGCCCTTGAGGTCGAGCTTCAGCCGGTCGAGCTGGATCTCCACCCCGACGTCGAGGTTGAGCAGCTCGAGCACCTTCGCCTGCAGGGAGACCTGGGCCGCGAGGTCCTCGACCTCGAGATGGATCGAGTCGACCTTGATGACCGGGACGTCGAGGAGGACGTCGGGGGTGTCGGCCTCCTCGGTCCGCTCGGCCTCCGCGTAGGAGCGGTACTCGTACTCGGCGGCGGTCTCGTCGCCGTCGACGTTCTGCGCGAACCGATACTTGTCGCTCTTCTGGGAGGCGCTCTTGCCGCTGCTGCTGCGCTTCTTGGTCCGGGTGGCCATCGTTACTTCCTTCCTCCGCCGGCGAGCTGCTTTGCGCCGCCGCCGACGCCCTTGGCGGCCTGCGAGCCGCCCTTGCCGACCTCACCGGCAGCCTTCCCCGCGCCCTTGCCGACGTCGCCGGCGGCCTGCCCGGCCCCCTGCCCGACGTCCCCGAGGGCCTTCTCGGTTCCCTCGCCGACGTCCTCGGTGGCCTCGCCGGCTCCCGCCATCGTGTCGCCGGCTCCGCCGCCGACATCCTCGATCGCCTTGCCGACGCTCTCGAGCAGGTCCGGGTTGCGGTCGAGCGTGGTCATCACGCGAGCGAGGATCTGGGAGACGTTGTCGAGCCGCGCCTTGAGCAGCGCCTGGGCCTCGAGTCCCTGGATGTTGAGCTCGACGGTCCCGAGCCGCGCCGCGACGCCGACGTTGAGCTGGACGAGGGCGCGCAGCTCGGCCCGCACCGAGATCGCCGCCCGGAGGTCGTCGACCTCGACGTCGATCTCGTCGGCCTTCACGACCGGGACGTCGAGCATCACGTCCGGCCCGCCTTCGATCTCGTCGGGATCGAGGATCTCGTAGTCCGGGAACTCCTCGCGCTTGCGCTTCTGGGAACTCGAGCGGCTTCGGCCGTTCGAGCTGGAGCTCTTGCCCTTCGAGCGTCCGCTCGACTGCGAGTTACCTGAACCTCTTGCCATAGCCGTTCTCGTTGCCTTTCCGCCCGGCCGCTGGTGCGGCTACCGCGTACCGGCCTGGACTGGCGACGGTTCGCGGCGGCTTTCTCTCTCCGGATTGCGGGTACCCCCGCGGGCCGTCGCCAAACACGGCCGGGCGCGACTGCACGGCCAGATGCTCGGGATCGCTCATCTAGGATCGCGACCGTGCCGAGCCCCTGGCCGACGACGCCGCCGACGGCGGAGGATCGCGCCGCATACGCGAGCGCCGTCCCGCTGCCGTTCTGGCTCGACCGCCGCTCCGACCCGCCGCGCTATCCGCCGCTCGAGGGCTCGGTCGAGGCCGACCTCTGCATCGTCGGCGGTGGGTTCACCGGGCTCTGGACCGCTCTGCACGCGAAGCGGCGGGCGCCCGATCGACGCGTCGTCCTGGTCGAGGGGGAGGGGATCGGAAGCGGCGGCTCCGGCCGCAACGGCGGCTTCGTCTCGGCCTCGATCACGCATGGGCTCGCGAACGGGCTGAGCCGCTTCCCGGACGAGGTCAGGACCCTGGAGCGGCTCGGCCTCGACAACTTCGCCGGCCTGCGCGCCGACGTCGAGGAGCTCGGGATCGATTGCGACCTCGAGGTGAACGGGGAGCTCGCGGTCGCCCTCGAGCCCCACCAGGTCGAGTGGCTCGCCGAGGACGCGGAGCTCCTCGCGGCTTACGGGCACGACGTCGAGCTACTCGATCGCGAAGCGATCCGCGCCGAGGTCGATTCGCCGACCTACCTGGGCGCCCTCGTCAACCGCACGGGCGAGGGTCTGGTCGATCCCGGCCGGCTCGCCGACGGGCTCGCGGCGGCGGCGCAGCGGCTCGGTGTCTCGATCCACGAGGGCTCGCTGCTCGACTCGCTCGCCGACGAGGGAATCGCCCTGCGGCTCGCCGGCAGCGCCGGCGAGGTCCGGGCCGAGCGCGTGCTCCTGGCCACCAACGCCTTCCCGCCGCTGCGGCGGGCGCTGCGCCGCTGGATCGTCCCGGTCTATGACTACGTCCTCGTCACCGAGCCGCTGACCGCCGAGCAGCTCGCCGCGGTCGGGTGGCGCAACCGGCAGGGGATCAGCGATACCGGCAACCTGTTCCACTACTACCGGCTGACCGACGACGACCGGATCCTCTGGGGCGGCTACGAAGCGGTCTACCGCTACGGCGGTCCGGTGGCGCCGCGGCACGACGTCGACGAGAAGACCTTCGCGGCCCTCTCCCAGCACTTCTTCGCGACCTTCCCGCAGCTCCGCGGGATCCGCTTCACCCACAGGTGGGGCGGCGCGATCGACACCTGCAGCCGATTCTCGTGCTTCTTCGACACGAGCCACGGCGGCCGGGTCGCCTTCGTCGGCGGCTACACGGGACTCGGCGTCGGCGCCGCCCGGGT
>DASSEM010000191.1:0-2093 GCA_035695265.1 Solirubrobacterales bacterium | reverse complement strand
GGCCGCCGGCGCTTGACTGCTGGGCCGGCCGTCGCCGCAGCCGGCCGGGCCCTCGGTGTCGAGGTGGAGCGGGCACGTCGCGTCGCCGGCGGCGACATCAACGAGGCCTTCCGGCTCCGCCTCGCTGACGGACGCGAGGCGTTCCTCAAGTGCCGCGCCGGTGCACCGGCCGGCGAGTACGAGCTCGAGTCGTCCGGCCTTGCTTGGCTCGGCGAGGTCGGCGGTGGGCTCCCGGTCCCGGCGATCCTCGCGATCGTCGATGAGGAACCGGTTCGCGGGCTCGTCCTCGAATGGGTCGAGGAGGGCCGGCTCGACGGACCCGGCGAGGAGCGCCTCGGCTCCGGCCTCGCCCGGATCCACGCCGCCGGCGCGCCCGGGTTCGGGGCGCTGCCGCCGGGCGCGCCGGCCGGAGCGCCACTCCGCTTCGGCGACGCCGTCGAGCTTCCGGCCCGCGCGGGCGCCGGCGACCCGCCGTGGTGGCGCGTCTACGGCGAGCGGATCGAGCGGCTGGCGGCGCTCGCGCGGGACGCCGGGCGGCTCGACCACGGCGCCGGCGCGGCGATCGCCGCGGTCGTCGAGCGGCTCGAGCAGCTGGTCGGCCCGGCCGAGCCGCCGGCCCGGGTCCACGGCGACCTCTGGAGCGGCAACGTGCTCGCCGACTCGACCGGTACGCCGTGGCTGATCGACCCGGCCGCCCATGGCGGCCATCGCGAGATCGACCTCGCGATGCTGCGCCTGTTCGGCTCGGTCTCATCGCGCACCCTCGGCGCCTACGAGGACGTCCTCCCGCTGGCGCCCGGTCACGAGGAGCGGGTGGCGCTCTGGCAGCTCCAGCCCCTGCTCGTCCACGCGATCCTCTTCGGTGGCTCCTACGGCGCCGCCGCCGGGCGCGCCGCCGCCCGCTACGGCTGAGCCGGGCGCGGCGCGGTACGGTCACCCGGATGGAGCGCGAGGAGCTGCGGCGGCGGGTGGTCGACGGGGTCGAGGCCGAGATCGCGCTGTTCGCCGGCTGCTCGGAGCGGAGCTCGATCGTCCGGATGCCGGGCGTGCTGGCGAGCGTCTCGCCGGCGACCCCGGACCGCTCGATCTTCAACTCGGTGGTCGCCTCCGGCCCCGAGCCGCTCGTCGCGGCGCTCGACGAGCTCGCCACGATCTACCGCGATGCGGGCGTCCACGCCTGGACCGTCTGGGTCCCCGACTTCGACCGCGCCTCCGGCGCGCTGCTCGCCGACCGAGGCCACGCGCTCGATGGGGCGCCGCGGGGGATGGCGCTCGAGCTTGATGAGCTGCGACCGGTGCCGCTTCCCGACGGCGTCGAGGTCGCGGGCGGTGAGATGGCGACGATCGGGTCGATCAACGACCGCGCCTACGGCATCGACGGCCCGGGTTGGGCGGCGGCGATGCCGAACGAGCCCACGATCGACGTCGACTCGGGGCTGGCGCTGGTCGATGGCGAGCCGGTCGCCTGCGCCCTCGTCATCGCCAGCGGCGACGACGCTTGCGTGAGCGCGGTGGCGACGCTTCCCGAGCACCGCGGCCGCGGCCTCGCCGGAGCCCTGATCAGCCGGCTGCTCACCGCCGCCGGCGAGCGCGGCGTGCGGACCGGGAGCCTGCAGGCGAGCAAGGCCGGGGCGCCGGTCTACGAGCGGCTCGGCTTCGCCGACCTCGGCTTCATCGAGCTCTGGGAGCGGCGCGAAGCGTGATGCCAGACTCCCTGGCGTGGATCTGAGCCGACTCGACCAGCTCCTCGACGCCCGCGGCGAGCCCGCCTTCCGCGCCACCCAGGTCTGGGAGTGGCTCGCGGGCGGCGCCCGCTCCTACGCCGAGATGACGAACCTGCCGCGGACGCTCCGCGACCAGCTCGAGGCCGAGCTGCCGCTATCGACCCTGTCCGCCATGCGCGAGGTGACCTCGGTCGACGGAACCCGCAAGGTCCTGTTCGAGACCGCCGACGGGCGGCCGCTGGAGACCGTGCTGATGAGCTACCGCGGCGGCCGCCGCTCGCTCTGCGTCTCCAGCCAGTCCGGCTGCCCGCTCACCTGTGGCTTCTGCGCGACCGGGCGGATGGCCTTCGGCCGCAACCTGACCGCCTC
>DASSEM010000190.1:0-6651 GCA_035695265.1 Solirubrobacterales bacterium | reverse complement strand
AGAACCGGCGTGGCGTCTTTCGGCGCCGCGCTTCTCAGGTCCGATCCATACCCATCCCCCCGTCTCGGCCCGCCCTGAAACCGGCGGGCCGAGGCATGTCCGGACCGCCGCGGAGGCGATGGACAATGTTCAAGTCCGGTGTCCGGGTTGCCGATCCCGGTTGGGTGAAGTTCGCCGCCCACCGCTGCCTCGGCTCCCGCGCCGGCCTACCGGTCAGAGACGAGCGCGGCATCGCCCTCCCGGTCGTCCTGATGGTCGTCATCGTCGGCTTCGCCCTCGCCTCGATCGGAGCGCTGGCGGCGATCGGCAGCATCCGCAACGCCGGCCGCGACGAGAGCGACAAGAGCGCGCTGGCGGTCGCCGAGGCGGCTGCGCAGCAGGCGCTCTTCCGGCAGAACAACGTCTTGACGACCGACAGCTTCCCGTGCCTGGTCAAGGCAGCCTCCGGCGACGAGCTGGTCGCAAGCTCGCCGCAGGCCGACAACTGGTGTGCCACCCAGTCCGGGACCGTCGGCGAGGGCACCTACCGCTACCGCGTGCTCCCCGACGCCGGCGGTGATGATCCGAGCCAGAAGACGATCGCGATCGTCGCCGAGGGCACCCTGAACGGCGAGACGCGCCGGATCCATGTCGGCGCCGCCGCCGCGACGGGGACCCCCGCGTTCGCCGGTGGCAACGTCGTCGGCCTCGACCAGCTCCACTTCCACGGCACCCCCGACGTGATCGGGACGATGCGGACCAACGGCGATGTGATCGTCGAGGGCTCCGCGACCTGCAACGGCGACGCCACGGTCGGCAACGGCCACCACATCGTCCCCAGCGACGAGATCTGCAACGGCGAGGTGACCCAGGGGACGACGACGCTCGGCCCGGTCGACCCCGGCAACGTCTGGGGGACCAACGACAACGCCCGGCTCACCAACGGCGAGGACGTGATCCAGTCGAACCGGACGGTCTGGAACGCGACCACCCGGACGCTGACGCTCAAGAACAAGGACACGGTGACGCTCGGCGGCGGGAACTACGCCCTTTGCAAGCTCGACATGACCGGCGGCAACCTGATCGCCGCGTTGGGCACCGAGGTGCGGATCTACTTCGGCGGGCCCGAGATGTGCGGGGGCGAGACGGCGCCGATCGCGGTCACGGGCGGCAGGGTCACGGCCACGAGCGGCAACCCGGACGACATGGCCCTGCTGGTGGTCGGCTCGGAGACGGTCGCGACGACGGTCACGATGCGCGGCAACGGCGTCGTCAACGACCTCGTGATCTACGCGCCGCGCTCGGCCGTAGCGATCGGCGGCACCGCCGACTACAACGGGGCGATCGCCGGCAAATCGCTGGAGCTGCACGGGACCGGGACGATCACCGGCTGGGACTCCACCCTGACGTTCACGACCGCGGTCGAGTCCCTCTACAAGCAGACCCGGTTCGTCGAGTGCATCGGGCCGCTGACGCTCAGCGACCCCGACAACGGCTGCTAGCGAGGATCGCTAGAGCCCATAGCTGCGGCCGATCACCTCGAGCATGATCTCGTCGGTGCCGGCGCCGATCCGGTTCAGGCGGACGTCGCGATAGGCGCGCTCGATCCCGTACTCCTTCATGTAGCCGTAGCCGCCGTGGATCTGGATGCACTCGTCGGCGACCTCGCAGGCGACACGTGAGGTGAACAGCTTCGTCTCGGTGATCTCCCGGACCGGGTACTCGCCGTTGTTGAAGCGCCAGGCGGTGACGTAAGTGAGCTGCTTGGCGGCCTCGATCTTGGTCGCCATCTCGGCGAACTTGTGCCGGATCGCCTGGAACTTGCCGATCGGGCGGCCGAACGCCTCACGCTCCTTCGCGTACTCGAGGGTCTTCTCGAACAGCCGCTCGGCGCCGGCGACCGAGCCGGCCGCAGCGACCAGCCGCTCGCCCTGGAGCTCCCAGGAGATGTGGTAGAAGCCCTTGCCCTCCTGGCCGATCAGGTTCTCCGCCGGCACCCGCACGTCCTCGAAGGAGATCTCGGCGGTGTCGGAGGAGTGCATGCCGAGCTTGTCGAGCGTCCTCGTCACCGTGAAGCCGGGGACGTTGTTGCCGTCCTCGTCCTTGAGGTCGACGAGGAACAGCGTGATCCCGTCATGCCCCGCGTCGGGGTCGGTCTTGGTGACGAGCAGGATGAAGTCGGCACGGGCGCCGTTGGTGATGAACGTCTTCGCGCCGTTGATCACGTACTCGTCGCCGTCGCGGCGGGCCGTCGTCCGGATCCCGGCTACGTCGGAGCCGGCGCCGGGCTCGGTGATCCCGAGGCAGGCGATCCGCTCGCCCTTGATGCCGGGCACCAGGTAGCGCTGCTTCTGATCCTCATTGCCGAGCAGCTCGATCGGCGGCAGGACCATGTCGGTATGGACGGCGAGGCCCATGCCGAGCCCGCCCGAGCCGGCGTAGGAGAGGCACTCGGAGCGGACCAGTGAGTAGAAGTAGTCCCCGCCCTGGCCGCCGTACTCCTCGGGGAAGCAGAGGCCGACGTAGCCGAGCTCCGCCATCCGGTGCAGGACCGAGTCGGGCCACAGCGTCTCCTCCCACTCGGCGGCGTGGGGGGTGAGCTCGTTCAGCACCCACTTCTTCATCGACTCCCGCAGGTCGTCGTGCTCGTCGGTGAAGATCAGGTGCTTGCGGCCGGTCGAGTAGTCCGGCTTGAGCACGTCGCTGGTTGCTGTGGCCACCGCTCTGCTCCTGTCGATCGGGTTGGGAAAAGTAGACAGTAGCACTTACTACTTCACGCTTCGGAGATCCGTCGGTCGCCGCGTTGCGGCGGCGTGAGAGCGGTCACCGGGTGCCCTGCTCTCGGTTACCCTCGGTTCGATCGTGCTCCCGTCCGGCCCGTCCAGCCCCGGCATCTGGCAGATGCGCCAGTGGTTCCGCGAGCCGGTCTCCTTCATGGAACGAAACCGCGACCGCTACGGCCCGGTCTTCGCGGTCAAGCTCGGGGCGCTGAAGAGCTGCGCCTTCATCGCCGACCCGGCCGCCGCCTGGGACGTCCTCAGCGGCGATCCGTCGACCTTCCGGATGGGGCCCACGAACCGGATCTTCCGGCCGGTGCTCGGTGACCAGTCGCTGTTCCTGCTCGACGGCGAGGAGCACAAGCACCACCGGCGGCTGATGGCCCCGTCGTTCCACCCCCAGGCGGTCCGCGGCTACGCCGGGTTGATCGAGGAGATCGCCGCCCGCGAGATGACCGACTGGCCGGTCGACGAGCCGTTCGAGCTGCAGCGGCCGATGCGGCGGATCACGACCGAGGCGATCGTCCGGATCGTGATCGGCGTCTGCTCGCCCGAGCGCGACTCCGAGATCCGCGGCCTCGTCCGCGAGATGCTCAGGATCGCCGAGAACCCGCTGGCCCTGATGCCGCAGTTCCGGCGCGAGCTCGGCGGTCGCACCCCGTACGGCAAGGTCATGGAGGTCACCCGCCGGATCGACGCGATCCTCCACGACGAGATCGGGCTGCGCCGCCTGCTGCGAGCGGACGAGCGCGGCACCGACGTGCTCTCGACGCTCGCCGGGCCCGAGCCGCACGAGGACGGCTTCATGACCGACCACGAGATCCGCGACGAGTGCCTGACGCTTCTGATCGCCGGCCACGAAACGACCGCGAACGCGCTCTCATGGGCGTTCGAGCGGCTGCTTCGCCATCCCGTCATCCACGACCGGCTGCTCGCCGAGCTCGACAGCGACGACGGCGTCTACCTCGACGCGGTCGTCAAGGAGACCCTGCGGCAGCGTCCGGTGCTGCCGGTGACGGCGCGCCGCATCAGCTCCGAGCAACGGGTGGGGAAATACGAGTTTCCGGCCGGCTGGACGCTGCTGCCCTGCTTCTTCCTGCTCCATCACGATCCTGAGGTCTTCCCGGAGCCCGAGCGGTTCCTGCCCGAGCGGTTTCTCGAGGAGCCGAAGCCGAGCTCGCGCGTCTACCTGCCGTTCGGGGCGGGCTCCCGGCATTGCGTCGGCTCGCACCTCGCGCTGATGACGATCAAGTCGGTGCTCAGGGTGGTGCTCTCGCGCGCGGTGCTGGAGTCCGATCCGGAGCCGGAGCCGATCGTCCGCAACAACATGACGCTCGCGCCCGGACGGGGGGCGACCGCGATCCTGCGCGGCCGCCGGGGTATCGCGGTCCCGCGCACGGTGCCGAGCAGCGCCCGGTAGATGGCTTGCGGATTCAGGTTCCGCGGGCGATCTGGCGATAGGTAGGGCGGTGAGCCGCCCGGCTCGGGCGCCGGCGGTGACACGATCAGGAAGGTTCGAAGGTTCGACTGTGGGCTTGGCAGTGTTTGAAGGCGCGAACACCGGCACCGGTGCAGGCGCCGCTGCCATCGATCCCGGCTACGGCCAGCGGTCCGACAGCCGCGAGGTCGCGCCCCTCGCCCGCGCCGGCGCCTACGTGTCGCTCGCCGGGATGGGGCTCGGGATCCTCGGCGTCCTGCTCCCTCACCCCGACTACTTCGACGTCCAGTCGATGCTTCTCGTGCAGGCCTCGACGGGGCTGTTCGCCGCCTTCTTCCTGATCTTCGCCAACCGGGTGCCGATGTGGCTGGTGCGGCTGACGCCCGCGATGGGGATCCTCCAGGTCACCGCCGGCGTCTACTTCACCAACGACCCGACGAGCGCCTTCAGCCTCTTCTACCTCTGGCCCTGCTTCTACGCCTTCTACTTCCTGCCGCGGATCGACGCCGTCGCCGACGTCATCTTCCTCGGCCTCTGCTACGGCGGGGCGATGGTCGTGATGGCCGGATCCGACCATGCGGTCGAGACCGAGCCCGGGGTCCTGACCTACCAGTTCGTCGTCACCGTCGGCAGCCTCGCGGTGGCCGGCCTGATGCTCCACGCGCTGCGGACCCGCGTGAACCGGCTCTGGGGCTCGCTCAGCTCGGCCGCCCGCACCGACCTCCTGACCGGGTTCGTCAACAGCCACGGCATCAACGAGATCCTCACCAACGAGATCGAGCGGGCCCGGATCAACACGCAGCGGGTCGGCCTGGTCGCAGTCCACCTGAGCGGGCTGCGCCAGCTCAACAAGGAGTTCGGATACGAGGCCGGCGACGAGGTGCTGCGCCAGCTCGCGCGGATGCTCGACGAGTCGACGCGGCGGATCGACACGGTCGGCCGCACCGGCGCCTCGGAGTTCGTGATCGCCCTGCCGCAGACCGACGAGCACACCGGCTTCCTGCTCGCCGAGCAGATCCTGACCCGGATGCGGCGCGCGTACCGCGAGCGCGGTTTCAACCTCAGCGCCAGCCTCGGCGTCGCCGTCTTCCCCAAGCACGCGAGCAACGTCGACGAGCTGTTGCAGGCGACCACCGCCGCCACCAACGCGGCGATGGCGCTGGGCTCCGATCGCGTCGTCGTCTACAGCCCCGACCTCGAGGGAGCGATCGAGGGCGAGGGCGTGAGCATGCCCGGCGAGGGGCGCGCCCAGCTCGGGACGGTCCTCAGCCTCGCCGAGGTGCTCGACCTCCGCGACGAGGACAACGCCAGCCACTCGACCGCCGTCGCCGGCTATTGCGAGATGATCGGCCGTGACATGGGGCTCTCCGACCAACGCATCCAGCGCCTCCGACTGGCCGGGATGCTCCACGACATCGGCAAGGTCGGCATCCCCGACTCGATCCTCGACAAGCCCGGCCCGCTGTCGCCCTCGGAGTGGGACCAGGTGCGCCGCCACCCGGAGATGGCCGCTCGGATCCTCGCCGCGCGCGAGCTGACCGACATCCGCGAGTGGGTCCTGGCCCGTCACGAGCAGCCCGACGGCCATGGCTACCCACGCGGACTCGCCGAGGAGGAGATCCCGCTCGAATCGCGGATCCTCGCCGTCGCCGAGTCCTATGACGCGATGACCAGCGAGCGCCCCTACCGCGCCGCGATGAGCAGCGACGAGGCGATCGCCGAGATGGGCCGCTACGCCGGCAGCCAGTTCGACGGCGCCGTCGTCGACGCCCTCGTCCGGGCGCTCGACCGGGCGACGGCGGGCAGCGCCGTCTAGATGTGAGCGTGGCGGCAGCGCCCGCCGCGGTCGGCAAGCAGTGGCCGGCGACCGTCTATGAGGTCGGCCGCGAGAAGATCCGTGAGTACGCCGACGCGCTCGCGCTCGACGCGTCGATCCACCGCGACCACGAGGCCGCCCGCGCCGCCGGCTTCCACGCTGCGGTGGCGCCGCCGGTCTTCGCCGCGGTCTACGTAGCCCGCTCGCTGGCCGGGGCGATGTTCGACCCCGACTCGGGGATCTTCGACCCCGCCGCGGGGCTCGCCGGCTACCGGTTCGTCCAGCGGCGCCAGTGGTTCCGCTGGCACGAGCCGGTCTGCGCCGGCGACCGGATCGAGACCGTCGCGCGGCTCGCCGAGGCCACCGAGCGCGACGGCGCCAGCCACCGGACCTTCGCGTCGGAGTCGGTCAACCAGGACGGCGAGCTGGTGCTCGAGGGACGCTATGAGGGGGTCGTCCCGGCGCCCGGCGGCAAGCGGCGGAGCCCGGATGCGGCCGGCGCGGTCGGGGAGGCTGCGCGAGCCGTCGGGTCCGTGGCGTCAGCGGCGACGCGCGGTGCCGGGTCGGTCGCCGGCTGCACCGCCGGCGACCCGTGGCCCGAGCTCCGGGTCACGCCCGACCGCTACGTCCCGCATCGCTAC
>DASSEM010000189.1:0-17909 GCA_035695265.1 Solirubrobacterales bacterium | reverse complement strand
GGACCGGCGGCGGCACCGCCACCGGCACGACGAAGGGCACCGGGGCGTCGAACACGGCGACCAACGACACCAAGACCGGGACCCGCACGGGAGCGCGCTGATCGCACTTCCCGAGGGAGCAGAGGCGGGCGGGGCGGCCCGACAGAGCCGCCCCGCCGCGTCCGATGAGGCCGCGGACAGCTGGGGCTTCGAGGAGGGCGACGAGCTTCGTCCGGGCCGCAGCATGCTCGCCAAGCTCGGCGGCGGGCGCCGCTACGAGGCGTTCCTCGCCTGGGACGACCACCTGCGAACGACGGTCGTCGCCAAGCTCGTTCGCCCCGACCGGGTTGACGAGGCGGCGACCCTGCGGGGCCTCGCCGACGAGGCGGAGGCGCTCGCCGCGCTCAACCATCCGGTGATCGTCCGCGGATTCGGGGCCGAGCTCGCCGGTGCGCGTCCCCAGCTCCTGCTCGAGCACCTCGAGGGCCCGCGGCTCTCGAGCCTGATCCGCCGCTACGGCCCGCTTGGTCACGAGCAGCTCGTGCCGCTGGCGATCCAGCTCGCCGCGGCCGTCCATTACATGCACGCCGAGGGCTGGGTCCATCTCGACATCAAGCCGGCCAACGTGATCATGGGAGCGCCGCCGCGCCTGATCGACCTGAGCGTCGCGCACCGGGTCGAAGCGGCGGCGGCGATCGCCGAACCGATCGGCACCGATTCCTATATGGCGCCGGAGCAGTGCCTGGCGGGTGCGGGGGCACCGGTCGGTCCTGCGGCCGACGTCTTCGGGCTCGGGGTAACGCTGTTCCGCGCGGCGAGCGGCAGCCGTCCGTTCGAGCGCGGCCGCGACGACGCCGAGCGCCCCGAGGAGCGCTGGCCGCAGCTCGCCGCGCCGCCGCTTCCGCTGGAGGCCGACCTGCCGCCCGCTGCCGCTGCCGCGATCGAGGCCTGCATCGCCGCCGATCCCGGCGCGCGCCCGGCGCCGGCCGAGGTCGCCGTGGCCTTCGAGGCGGTGCTCGAGACGCTGCCGCGACCGCGACTCGGGCGGCTCAAGCCGCGCCGCGGCTGAGCTCAGTCGTCGCCGTCCTCGACGTCGTCCGAGGAGCCGGAGGACCCGGAGGGGCCTGACGACGAGCCGGAATGATCGTCGTCATCGTCGGTCTCCGGCTCCTCGACCTCGACGCGATCCTCATCGTGACCCTCGTCATCGTCGTCGTCATCGGAGCCGCCGGAGTGGCCGCCGTGTGAGCTGCCCGACGAGCCGGAGCTGCCCGACGAGCCGCCAGAACTGCTCCCGCCGTCCCCGTCGTGCCCGTCATCGCGGGCGTCGTCGATGTCGTCGCGCCGGTCCTCGCGCCCCTCGCGCCGGTCCTCGCGGGCGTCCCGTGCGTCGTCATGGTGCTCGCGGCGCGCCTCGCGCATCTCCTCGCGAGCCTCGATGCGGCGCTCGTGGCCCTCCTCACCGCGCTCGTCGCGGTCCCCCGCCCGGCCCGATCCGGCGCTCGCCTTGCCGGGACCGTGGCCGCCTCCGCCGCCCGAACCTCGCGGCCCGCCCCCGCCGCCGTCGGCTGCACGGGCGACGCTCGGGCCCGAATCCGGTCCCTCGTCGCCCGAGCGTCCGTCCTTGATCGCCTTGCCGGCGCCGACCGCGACGACCGCCGCGGTCACGCCGATCGCCGCCTTGCCGAACACGCCGCCGAGCAGCGCACCGCCACCGGCGCCCGCGCCGGCGCCGGCGGTCGCCGCCGCTGCCGCCGTCGGGTCGGTGAGCAGCCAGCGAAGCAGCGGCAGCGGGATGAGGACGCCGAGCGCGTTCCGCAGCGTCGTCCGGGCGCGAAAGATGAGCCCGCGGACGGCGGTCGGACTCGTGTGGAGCTTGGCGGCGATCCCGGCGTGGCCGACGCCCTCCATCTCGCGCATCACCAGCGCCTGCCGCTGTGACTCCGGTAGCGCGCAGATCGCGTTGACGAGATGCTCGAGCTCCTCGCGCCGCTCGGCGCTCGCCGGCTCTCGCTCCGTCTCGTGGAGCTCGGGATCGAGCTCGCGCCAGGCGGGCTCGTCGCGGGCCGCGTTGAGCGCCGCGTTGCGGACGATCGCGAAGAGCCACGGCCGCAGCGCGATCTCGCGCTGATCGGCGAGCAGCGCCTTGTGAGCCCGCATCAACCCGGCCTGGACGACGTCCTCGGCGCCGCCGGCGCCTGCGATCGCGGTGGCGAACGCGATCAGCGGTGCGCGATAGCGGCGGACGATCTCCTCGAAAGCGGGCTCGTGGCCGTCGCGCGCGAGGCGCACGAGGCGGTCGTCGGATTGTGCCGCGAGCGCGCGCCTCGCGATCGGTTTCAGCGGAATCGCCATCGCCTCCTGATTATCGTGACCGTCGTCCCCCGGCTCGGACCGTCCGGCCCGATACACCCGAAACACCAGCCGACCGCGAAGATCACGGTCGTCGCACCCGTGGTCGCCGCGGGGTCGATCCGGGACATCCCCAATAGACGGATGGCGGCGTCACGGTCAGCCTGGATGGAGGCAAGAGATCCATCCGACTGAGGAGGCCAACAGATGAATGAGAGAGACGAAGATCCTGCCGGGCGCGGCCCCGGCGAGCCGGCTCCCGACGAGGTGCCGACGACGCCGGCCCCAGCGGTCGGGGAGTCGCCCCGCCGGTTTCTGCGGAGTCGCGACGACCGCATCATCGCCGGCGTCTGCGGCGGGCTCGGTCGCTACTTCGACATCGATCCGGTGATCATCCGCATCGCGTTCGCGGTGTCGGTGCTGTTCGGCGGGCTCGGCGTCCTCGCCTACCTCGCGGTGGCGCTGTTCGTCCCCTCCGACGACGGCAGCGGCGCGCCCGCTCAGGGCGGTCGTGGGCGCGAGATCGCGCAGATCCTCGGTTTCGTCGTGATCGCGATCGCGGCGCTTGCGGCCTTCGGTCTGCTCGCGGCCGGCGCCGCGTTCGCGACCGGGCTCGGCTTCGGCCTCCCGGTCGCCGTTCTGATCGTCCTGATAGGGATCGTGCTGGCGGTGCTGTCGTTCCGCGGTGGTGCCCGCTGGCTGCTCGTGCCGGCCCTGGCATTGTCGATCGGGGTCGGGGTCGCCGCCGCGGCCGATCTCGACCTCGAGGGTGGCGTCGGCGACCGTGACTACCGCCCGGTCTCGGCCGCGGCGATCCCCGCTGACGGCTACGAGCTCGGCGTCGGCCGCCTCGCGGTCGACCTCCGAGGCATCGACTGGCGCGCCGACCGGACCCTGAGCCTCGAGACGAGGATCGGCGCCGGCCAGCTCGTGGTCGCGGTCCCGGCCGAGGTCTGCGTCGTCGCCGACGCCCACGTCGGCGCCGGGGACCTGATGGTGGCCGGACAGCGCGCCGACGGCGTCGATATCGAGCTCGCGACCGCCGAGGGGGCGCGCGGGGCGCCGCGTCTCCTGCTCGACGCCGAAGCCGACCTCGGCCAGATCAAGGTCGTCAACGACGACGACGCCGACATCTCCGATCCCGGCCGCGACTGGGATCACGACTGGGACGACGGCGGCTACGGCGACACCGACGCCATGCGGGCGGCCAACGCGAGGGCCTGCCAGGAGTGAGGCGGGGGCGAGCCGATCGGGTCTCGCTTGCGGCGGGGATCGGGTTCGCCCTTATCGGCGCCCTGCTCTGCCTCGACCAGCTCGACCTGGTGGCGCTCAGCCCGAGCCTCTTCCGTGAGCTCGGGATCTGGTGGAGCGCCGCGGTCCTTGGCCCGGTCGTCCTCGCCGCTGCGGGCGCTGCACTGCTCTGGGCGCAGTCGCGCGGGGGCAAGGACGACCCGCCGCCCGCCGCGCCCGCCGCCTCGCCCCGCCCGACCGCACCCGCGGCCGGCCGCGCTTCCTCCGGGGGCGCTCGCCTCCGCGACCTCTACCGGGGCGGGTTCGGCGTCGCGCTGGTGGTCGGCGCGGCGCTCCTCTTCCTGTTTCGAGTCGACGCTCTCGGCGGTGCCCGCGACGCCGCGCTGACCGCGATCGCGGCGATCCTCGCGCTGGCGCTGATCCTGGCGCCGTTCATCTGGCGGCTCGGGCGCAACCTCGCCGCCGAGCGGGCCGAGCGGATCCGCTCACAGGAGCGGGCGGAGATGGCGGCGCACCTGCACGATTCGGTCCTGCAGACCCTGACCCTGATGCAGAAGCGGGCTGGGGATCCGCGCGAGGTCGCGGCGCTCGCCCGGCGCCAGGAGCGCGAGCTCCGCGGTTGGCTCACCGCGGGTCGGCCGGCGGGCAGCGGCGGGTTCGCGGCGGCGCTCCGCCGGACCGCGGAGGAGGTCGAAGACGCCCACCGGATCGAGATCGACCTCGTCACGGTCGGCGATTGCGAGCTCGACGAGGGCACCACAGCCCTCGTCGCCGCGGCTCGCGAGGCGCTCACCAATGCCGCCAAGTTCGCCGGCGAAGCGGGGCCGGTATCGGTCTACGCCGAGGTCGGGCCCGATCTCGTCGAGGCCTTCGTCCGCGACCGCGGGCCCGGATTCGACCGCGAGCGGATCCCCGGCGACCGTCACGGAGTACGGGAGTCGATCGTCGGACGGATGCGCCGTCACGGCGGCGATGCGACGATCTCAGCCGTGCCGGGCTCCGGGACCGAGGTGGCGCTTACGATCGCGCGGGAGGGCCGATGAGCTCTCCGGCGACGATCGTGATCGTCGACGACCACGCGCTCTTTCGGAGCGGGGTCCGCTCCGAGGTCGAGGGCCTGGTCGAGGTGGTCGGCGAGGCGGGCTCGGTCGAGGAGGCTGTTCGGGTGATCGCCGAGCGGCGCCCCGAGGTCGTCCTCCTCGACGTCCACATGCCGGCTGGAGGCGGGGTCGAGGTGATCCGGCGGGTGGCGGCCAGCGATCCCGGGCAGCGTTTCCTGGCGCTGTCGGTGTCGGACGCCGCCGAGGACGTGATCGCAGTGGTTCGCGCCGGCGCCCGCGGCTACGTCACCAAGTCGATCTCGGGCGAGGAGCTCGCGGCCGCGATCGAGCGCGTCCGCGACGGGGATGCGGTCTTCTCGCCGCGCCTCGCCGGCTTCGTGCTCGACGCGTTCGCCGGCAGCGTCCCCGCCGCCGAGATCGACCCCGAGCTCGACCAGCTGACGCTGCGGGAGCGCGAGGTCCTGCGCCTGATCGCCCGCGGCTACATGTACAAGGAGGTGGCGCAGCGGCTCAGCATCTCGCCACGTACGGTCGAGGCGCACGTCAGCGCCGTCCTCCGCAAGCTGCAGCTCTCGAACCGCCACGAGCTCAGCCGCTGGGCGGTCGAGCGCCGCCTGCTCGATTGACTGAGCGCCCCCCGGCGGAAGCCTCGGGCGCCCACGGCGCCGCCGGCCCGCTTCAATGAGCCGGGTGAGCGCCGCTCCGGCCGTCCTGATCATGCTCGCCGTGAGCGCCCAGTTCGCGCTGCAAGCGCCGCTCAACGCCCGGCTCGCCGTCGCCACCGGCCCGGTCCCGGCGGCGCTGGTCAGCTTCCTCGTCGGGCTGGTCGCCCTGGGCCTCGCGGTCCTCCTCAGCGGCGGCGCCGGCGGGTTCGCCGACATCGACGACGCATCGGCGTGGCAGTTCACCGGCGGGCTGATCGGCGCGGCGTTCGTGCTGACCGCGCTCGTGGCGGTGCCGATCGTCGGCGCCGGCGGCGTCGCCGCGGCGACGATCACCGGGCAGATGGTCGGCTCGATCGCGCTCGACGCCGCCGGCGCGCTCGGCCTCGATCCCGAGCCGGTCACCGTCGCCCGCGTGGTCGGCCCGGTGCTGCTGCTCGCGGGGACGCTGCTGATCCTCCACCGTGGCGACCGCCGGGCGGAGGCGGGCGCCTCGACCCGCCGCCGGCTCGCGGCCGCGTTCATCGTCGTCGCCGGACTCGCGCTGGCCACGCAGGCGCCGATCAACGCCGGCCTCGGCGACTCGATCGGCGGGCTCGAGGCCGCCCTCGTCAACTTCGTCGTCGGCTCGCTGGTCCTCGCCCTAGCGGCGCTCGCGGTCGGCGGCATGCCCGCCGTGCCGGTCGCGCTCGAGGTGCCGCGTCGCTATCTGCTCGGCGGCGTCATCGGCGCGATCTACGTGGCCGCGTCGGTGCTGCTCGTCCGCGAGATCGGTGCCGGAGGCATCGCCGCGACCACCGTCACCGGCCAGCTCGCCTGCTCGGTTGCGCTCGACCGGGTCGGCGCCCTCGGGCTCGAGCGGCGACCGCTGACCGCCGTGCGGATCGCCGCCGTCGGCCTGCTGATCGGCGGAACCTGCCTGATCGTCGCTTGAGCCTCGGGGCTAGGCGGCGACCGGCCGGCGTTCGCCGGGTGCCGCGGTCGCGATCGGCGGCGCGCAGATGTTCAGGTAGTGGTTGAACGACCAGCGGACGAAGCCGTCGGTCGACATCCCTCTCAGAGCCGGGCCGAGGATCCGCGGCGGGACCTTCGGCACGAGCCTCTGCACCTTCAGCATCCACTCGTACTTCCAGCGGTGCGAGTCGTTGAACGCCCCGTAGCGCGCGAGCGCGGCGTCGCGGCTCGAACGCCCTGCGATCACCGCGCGCAGCTCGCAGCCGCAGGCGACACCGAAGTAGAAGGCCGGGCGGATCCCCTCGGCGGTGACCGGCAGGCAGTGGCCGGCCGAGTCGCCGCAGAAGAAGACGTCGCGCTCGGCGCCGTCGCGGAGTCTGTGCGGGATCCAGTTGCCCTGATAGCGCTCCGCCGGCAGCTCGAGGCGCTCGGCGAGCTCGACGGTCGGCCGGCGGACGTGGTGGCGGGGGTCGAAGCTGCCGACGCCGACCCGGAGCTCGTCGCCGGCGGGGAAGCTCCAGCCGTATCCGGCCGGGACGACGCCGCGCTCGATCCAGAGCTCGAGGTCGGCGCCCGTGCCCCCGGGATGGACCTCGAGCCCGCGCGAGAGCGGCGCATCGGGCGGCTGGTAGCCGGCGCCGAGGACGCGGCGCCAACCGAGCGCGTCGACGACGAGGGGAGCCGCGACGACCCCGCGGTCGGTCTCGACCGCGATCGGCGCCCGCGAGCCGTTCACCGCCGCCGGCCCGGGCGCCCGCCCCTCGACCTTGGCGGTCTCGAACTCGGCGTCGGACTGGGCCCACAGCAGTCCGCACAGCTCGGGGTAGTCGAACGTCGAGAAGCTCCACGGCAAACGCATCCGCGTGTCGGCGTAGGGGGTGTGGAAGACGAGCTCGTCGAAGGTCTGCCGGATCGACGAGCCCAGCCCGAGCGCCTCGAGCCACGTCGTCGGCGCCGCGCAGGCCGACGTCTGCCGCTCGCCGATCTCGTAGCGGTCGAGGACGAGCACCCGAGCGCTCGTGTCGGCGAGCTCGCGGGCGATCGTGAGCCCGGCGAAGCTGGCGCCGCAGACGATCACGTCCCACTCGCCGTCGAGCGGCGTCCGCTCGGCTCCGCGCTTCGTCTTCCGCACCGGCATCGCCGGGCAGCGTAGATCAGTCGTCACGCTCCCGTGCGACCGTCGGGACGGCTTGTCACACGGACGTCTTGAATGGCTGAGAACGGGCGGGCACGATCGCTCCGTGGAATCTGCGGGTGCGATCGAGGCTCCCAGGGAGCCGGATATGCACCCGGTCGATGCCCGGATAGCCGTCATCGCCGCGCGACAGGCCGGGATCGTCGGTCACGCCCAGCTCCTCTCGTTGCCGCTAAGCCGCGGAGCGATCCGGAAGCGGCTCGCCAATGGCTCGCTCCACTCGGTGTTCCCCGGCGCGTATGCCGTCGGCGTTCCGGCCTCGTCCATCCAAGCCATCCGGATCGCTGCCCTGCTTTCGACCGCCCCCTCCTTCATCAGCCATCGCGACGCGCTGGAGCACTTCGGGATCTTGACCCCGATCCCAGGCCCCGTTCACGTGACGATCGCCCATCGGCGGAGGCTTCGACGCGACGGAATCGTTGTTCACCGGACGCGGCATCTTCATGCCGACGAACGGTGGGTCCGCGGCCCGATGCGGGTCACCTCGCCGGCCCGGACGCTCGTCGACATCGCCGGCGAGCTGACCGAGCGCCGGCTGACCGCGGCCTTCGACGAGGGCAGGGCGTCTCGGCCTCGTGGACGCCGGAGGGGTCCGCGCCGCCTGCCTGCGCTCGGGCGGGCGGCCCGGGACGGACGTGCTGCTGGCCCTCGCCCGCGAGCCCCACCTGCCGTTCGAGCGGACCAGGTCCAGGCCCGAGCGGCGCTTCCTGCGATTCTGCGCCGAGCACGGGCTGTCGATCCCGCTCGTCAACGTGTCGCTGCTCGGCTACGAGGTCGACTTCCTCTGGCCGGCGGGCAGGCTCGTCGTCGAGATGGACAGCTCGCACCACGACGATCCGCGCTCGCGGTCGCAGGACGCGGCCCGGGACGACCAGCTCGGGGCCGCCGGCTTCCGGGTCTCACGGCTGCGCCCGCGGCAATGACGGCGCATCCGGCCGCCATCGCCGCGGAGCTGCGGTCGCTGATCACCGCCGACGCGCATAGCTGCGCCGGCCGGGCGCCTCTGCAATCATCCCGCGTCCATGTCCGCGACTGACACAGCCGGCGGCGCGCTTCTCGCGCCCGAAGGCGCCACTCCCGTCGAGGGCTCGGACGGTCTTCTGCTCGAGCTCGACGGCAAGGTCTTCCCCAATTACGACGCGACGATCACCCACTTCGACGAGGGCGAGGTCGTCAGCGGCACCATCGTCCGGATCGACAAGGACGAGGTGCTGCTCGACATCGGCTGGAAGTCGGAGGGCGTCATCCCCGCCCACGAGCTCTCGATCCGGCGCTCGGTCGATCCCGCCGACGAGGTCTCGCTCAGTGAGCAGGTCGACGCGCTCGTCCTCACCAAGGAGGACCAGGAGGGGCGCCTGATCCTCTCCAAGAAGCGAGCCCGCTTCGAGAAGGCGTGGCGACGGATCGAGGCCGCCGCCGAGTCCGGCGAGCCCGTCGAGGGCACCGTGATCGAGGTCGTCAAGGGCGGCCTCATCCTCGACCTCGGTGTCCGTGGGTTCCTGCCCGCTTCGCTCGTCGACATCCGCCGCGTCCACAACCTCGACGAGTTCACCGGCCAGGCGATCGAGTGCAAGGTGATCGAGCTGAACCGGAGCCGCAACAACGTCGTGCTCTCGCGCCGCGCCGTCCTCGAGGACGAGCGCAAGGAGGTCCGCGAGCAGATCCTCACCCGTCTGCAGCCCGGGCAGATCGTCGAGGGCAAGGTCTCCAACATCGTCGACTTCGGCGCGTTCGTCGACCTCGACGGGATCGACGGGCTGATCCACATCTCGGAGATCTCCTGGAGCCACGTCAACCATCCCTCCGAAGTGCTCGAGATCGGCGAGACGGTCAAGGTGAAGGTGCTCGACATCGACCGCGACCGCCAGCGGATCTCGCTCGGCCTCAAGCAGACGCAGGAGGACCCGTGGCAGACGGTCCTCAACTCTTACGGCCCCGGTTCCTCGCTCTCCGGCAAGGTCACCAAGGTCGTCGCCTTCGGCGCCTTCGTCGAGATCGTCCCCGGGGTCGAGGGGCTGGTCCACATCTCCGAGCTCGCCGAGCATCACGTCGAGACCCCTGGTGAGGTCGTCCAGCCCGGTGAGGAGGTCCGCGTCAAGATCCTCGAGATCGACGAGGAGCGCCGCCGGATCTCGCTCTCGATCAAGCGGGTCGGCGAGGGCGGGCTGCCGCTTCGCGATGCCTTCCAGGCCGCCGCGACCCAGGCCGGCCAGGGCCCGTCCGATGACGACTCCGGCACCGAGCTGGGCCTCTCCGAGGAGGTCTTCGCCGAGGAGGCGGCGCCGAAGCAGGAGGGACTCGAGATCACCGACGAGGCCATCGCCGCCGCGCACGCCGCGGTCGAAGCCGATGCGGCCGCCGCTGCGGAGGAGCCGGAGGCTGCGCCCGAGGAGCCGGAGGCGAGCGCCGCCGATCCCGGTCCCGAGGCCGACGCCGATCCCGGTCCCGAGGCCGACGCCGAGCCCGAGCCCGAGCCCGATGCCGCCGACGCCGGCTCCGAGGGCGACGCCGATCCCGACGCCGACCCAGAGGCCCAAGACTCCTGAGCCCGTGCCCGGTCCCTCGCTGATCGGGTTGACGGGAGGCATCGCCGCCGGCAAGTCTGAGGCGCTCCGGATCCTCGCCGGGCTCGGCGCCGAGACGATCTCCACCGACGGGCTCGTCCACGAGCTGCTCGCGACCGCCGCGGTCCGCGACCGCCTCGTCGAACGCTGGGGCGAGGCCGTTGTCCAGGACGGCGAGGTCGACCGGGCGGCGGTGGCGGCGATCGTCTTCGAGCGCCCCGACGAGCTCCAGTGGCTGGAGTCGCTCCTGCACCCACTGGTCCGCGAGCGCGTCCAGGCTTGGGCGCACGAGCTGCCGGAGGGAACCGCGGTCGCCGTCGTCGAGGTCCCGTTGCTCTTCGAGGGCGGGATGGAGCCGGTCTTCGACGCGACGATCGCCGTCGTCGCCGCCGACGAGGAGCGGCTGGCGCGGGCGGCGGTCCGCGGCCACGACGGCTTCGAAGGCCGAGCCGGCCGTCAGCTCAGCCAGGACGAGAAGGCCGCAAAGGCCACCCACGTGGTCGAGAACCACGGGTCGCTTGCGGACCTCGCCGGCGAGCTCGAGCGGCTGTTCCCGGAGCTCGTCGCGGCGCAATGAGCCCGGTGGCGCGCACCGAGGCGGCCGGTGTGGTCCGGCTGCGCCGCATGTTCCTGCTCCTCGCCATCGTGCTCGCGATCGCGATCGCGGTCGCCGTCTCCCGCTTCGACATCGGCGGCACGATCGACGAGCTGACCCTGCCGTTGCGGCACGACGACGTCATCCGCCAGCAGGCGAAGGAGAAGGGGGTCCCGGCCGAGCTGATCGCCGCTGTGATCTACGAGGAGTCGAAGTTCGTCGACCAGACCTCGTCGGCGGGGGCGCGCGGGCTGATGCAGATAACGCCCGACACCGCCGACACGATCGAGACGCTCTCCGGCGGCGAGACGTTCGTCTACGAGGACCTCGCCGACCCCGAGCTGAACATCCGCTACGGGACCTTCTACCTCGGGCACCTTCTCGACCGCTTCGACGGCAACGACGTCGCCGCCCTCGCCGCCTACAACGCCGGGCCCGAGCAGGCCGAGGAGTGGGGTGGCGCCGCGATGACGATCGACGACATCAAGTTCCCGGAGACCTACGGCTACGTCCAAGACGTCCTGGACAGGCGCGAGCAATATCGGGAGAAGTACGGCGAGGAGCTCGGACTGTGAATAACGGCCCAGAGGGCTGCGAGTCGCGCGCTTATCCAGTGGCCCGCCAAACCCACCAGGCGCAGAGGAACTGCAGCGGCAGTCGCGCCCACAGCGCCGCCGGCGGGATCCGCGCGTAGCGCTCCGGGTGCAGCGCCATGTGGACGTTCGCCGGATAGACAGCGGCGAGGACGCCGAGCAGCCACCAGCGGGCGAACCGCCGGGTCGGCGGCGGGATCACCGCGACTCCACCGGCGATCTCGGCGATGCCGCTCCACACGACCAGCTCGCGGTGGGCCGGCAGGTAGTCGGGCACGATCGACTCGTAGGCACGCGGGATCCGGAAGTGGTTGAGCCCGGCGAGGACCCAGAACGCGGCGAGCAGGCGTTGGGAGGTGGTCATCGCCGGGACGATATCCGCGTCCCGACCGGGGCGGCTAGATTGCACCTGCTGTGGACGGAGAGGAGTATCCGCACGCGCTGCCGGAGGATCCGGTCCTCGCCGAGGCAGCACGGGCGCTGGAGGACGGGCGGCTCGCCGGTGAGGTGCTCGACGCCGACTGGAGGCTTCGCTATGTCAGCTCCGAGCTCCGCAACCTGGTCGGCGTCCACGACGACGAAGGGCTCGGGTACGGGGTGATCTCGACCATCCGCGCCGCAAAGGCACCCGAGGTATGGCGGCTGAGCGAGCAGTCGGCACGGGAGTGGTGGCTGCGCGAGGGCCCGTACATGCGCCATGACCTCGATGGGATCGAGGGGCGGATCGTTCCCGACCTCGGACGGCTGGCAGGGCCCTTCGACGATCTCGAGCCGGTCGAGGCGCCGATCGCCTGGGCCGGCAGCTTCGAGACCACGTTCGCCGACGCCTCGCCGGTGAATGTCGGCCGCCTCGCCATCCGGCTCGTCCGCTCCGACGGCGACCTCGCCGGGATCCTCGCTCTCTACGTCGGCGGCGATCTGCGCGGCAGCGTCCAGGCGATGCTGTCCCGCGGGGACGACCGGATGTTCGAGCGGATGGCGGCGCTGACCGAGCCGGCGCGGCGACCCGGCGTCGTGCTCTTCTGCGACCTCGAGGAGTCCGGGGTGCATAGCCGCCGATTGCCCTCGAAGGCGTACTTCGAGATGATCCGCGAGCTGACGACGGCGATCGACGAGGCCGTGATCGACGGCGGCGGCATCGTCGGCAAGCACGTCGGCGACGGCGTCTCGGCGTTCTTCCTCGCCGCGCAGTGCAACGGGGAGGCGGGCGCCGCCCGGGGCGTGATTGAGGCGGCCCGGCGGATCCAGCGGGTCGTGGCCGAGCTGAAGTCGGAGAGCGGGCCGGTCCAGGTCAACATCGGCATCCACTGGGGAGCGACGCTGGTCATCGGCCAGGTCGTTACCGGCGGCCGGCTCGAGGTGACCGCGCTCGGCGACGAGGTCAACCAGGCGGCGCGGATCCAGGAGGTCTGCAGCGGTGGCCGGACGCTGGTCAGCAAGGACGTCCTCGAGCGCCTCGAGCCGGAGGCGGCTGCGGAGCTCGGCGTCGACCCCGACGCGATCGCCTACGAGATCCTCGGCGAGATCGAGGGCGCCGGCGAGAAGGCGCGACGCGACGCCGGCACCGTCGCCGTGGCCGATCTGGCCCCGGCTCCATAGCCCGCCGCCACCCCGGTCGCGCGCGGGGCCGTTGGCGGCGGCCGCTAACCTCGCCCGGTGCCCGACTTCCACCTCAACTCCGCCTATACCGCGACCGCCGACCAGCCGCAGGCGATCGCCTCGCTGGCCGCCGGGGTCGAGGCGGACGAGCGGTTTCTGACCCTGCTCGGGGCGACCGGGACCGGCAAGACCTTCACGATGGCGGCGACGATCGAGCAGCTCGGCCGACCGGCGCTGGTGATCGCCCACAACAAGACGCTGGCGGCTCAGCTCTGCAACGAGTTCCGCGAGTTCTTCCCGACGGCGGCGGTCGAGTACTTCGTCTCCTACTACGACTACTACCAGCCCGAGGCCTACGTGCCCGCGCAAGACCTCTACATCGAGAAGGACGCGACGATCAACGACGAGATCGATCGGCTCCGGCATGCCGCCACGGCGAGCCTGTTCGCGCGCCGCGACGTGATCATCGTCGCCTCGGTCTCCTGCATCTACGGGATCGGCTCGCCCGAGCTCTACCGCGAGCAGATGGTCCTGTTCAAGGTCGGCGAGTGGATCGAGCGCGAGACCCTGTTCCGCCAGCTCGTCGCGATGCAGTATCAGCGCAATGACACGATCCTGACCCGCGGCAGCTTCCGGGTGATGGGGGAGGTGCTCGAGGTATTCCCCGCCTACGCCGAGTCCGCGTACCGGATCAACCTGTTCGGGGACGAGGTCGAGGCGATCACCCACTTCGACCCGCTCAGCGGCGAGGTCCTCGACGAGGTCGGGCACGTCTCGGTCTGGCCGGCGACCCACTACGTGACCAAGGAGGAGACGATCGAGCGCGCCGTTGACGAGATCCGGCTGGAGCTCGACACGCGGACCGCCGAGTTCGAGGAACAGGGCAAGGACCTCGAGGCCCACCGACTCCGGCAGCGCACCCAATACGACCTCGAGATGCTGAAGGAGCTCGGGTTCTGCAACGGGATCGAGAACTACTCGCGGATCCTCGACGATCGCCCGCAGGGCAGCGCTCCGCACACGCTGATCGACTACTTCCCGAGCGACTTCGTCGTCTTCATCGACGAGTCCCACCAGACCGTGCCCCAGATCGGCGGCATGTACGAGGGCGACCGGTCCCGGAAGCTGACGCTGGTCGACCACGGGTTCCGGCTGCCCAGCGCGATCGACAACCGGCCGCTCAAGTTCGACGAGTTCCTCGACCGGGTCGGTCAGGTGGTGATGGTCTCGGCGACCCCGGGCGAGTTCGAGCGAACGCGGTCGGAGCGGATCGTCGAGCAGATCGTGCGCCCGACCGGGATCGTCGATCCCGCCGTCGAGGTCCGCGAGACCAAGAACCAGATCGACGACCTGATGAACGAGGTCCGCCTCCGGGTCGAGCGCAAGGAGCGGTGCCTGGTGACGACGCTGACCAAGAAGATGTCGGAGGACCTGACCGAGTACCTGCTCGAGCACGGCTTCCGGGTCCGCTACCTGCACTCCGAGGTCGACACGATCGAGCGGATCCAGATCATCCGCGACCTGAGGCTCGGCGAGTACGACGTCCTCGTCGGGGTCAACCTGCTGCGCGAGGGCCTCGACATCCCGGAGGTCGGCCTGGTCGCGATCCTCGACGCGGACAAGGAGGGCTTCCTGCGCGGCTCGACCAGCCTGATCCAGACGATCGGGCGGGCGGCGCGCAACGTGGAGGGGCGGGTGCTGATGTACGCCGACCGCGAGAGCGAGGCGATGCGTACCGCGATCGCGGAGACGGACCGCCGCCGCGAGATCCAGCTCGCCTACAACCGCGAGCACGGGATCACGCCGGAGACCGTCCGCAAGGGGATCAGCGACATGTCCGACTTTCTCGCGATGGAGTCGAACGCGCCCCGCAAGCGGCGACGGACGAGCGCGAAGCTGGACGGCCGCACGATCGAGAGCCCCGAGGACCTCGAGAAGGTGATCGTCTCGATCGAGGAGGAGATGCTCGCCGCCGCCGAGGAGCTGCGCTTCGAGGAGGCCGGCCGGCTCCGCGACGAGCTCAAGGAGCTACGCCGAGATCTGGAGGGGATGAAGGCCTGAACAGCTCGGGAGGTCCTGACGAGGTCGGGAGGGTCCAGATCAAGGAAGAGGTCGCCGACGCGGCCAGTTGGCCGCGAGGCGGCCGATGACGCCGAGCTGGGCCCTCCCGGCCCGTCAGCCCGTCAGCCCGCTTTGACCTCTTGCCAGGCGTGGACCCAGTCGGGGCGGTAGCTCGGCGGGTAGGTCTCGGGGATCGCATCGGCGGCCGTGTCGACCCCGGACTTCCGCTCGTAGCCCTTGGGCGCGAGGTCGAGCGCCTCGCGGTTGGTGACCAGGTAGCCGTCGCGTGCCCTGATCGCCTGAGCCTCGGGCGAGGACTGCCAGTTCATCAGCGCGTAGGCGGCGGGGATGTTCTGCGCCTTCGACGTGATCGCGAAGCCGCAGACCCACGACAGCGTCCCGTCCTTCGCGGGCGCCCACTTCGCGGGAGCGTTGGCGTCCTGGATCCGATCGGCGAGCTGCGGTCCGGCCGAAGCGACCACGACCTCACCCGACTTGAAGAGGTTGACCAGGTCCGAGTCCGATCCCCAGTACGTCCGGAACTGGTCGGGGTTGTCCATCAGGTGCTGCTTCGCGCGCTCGAGGTCCTCGGCGCTCATGTTCATCGGGTCCTCGATCCCGATCGCGAGGGCTGCGGTCGCGAGCGGGATCAGGGCGTAGCTGCCCGGGATCGTCGCGCGGCCCTTGAACTGGGGGTCCCAGAGGTCGGCAAGCTCATCGATGCCCCCGGGAACCTCGTCGGGGTTGTAGACCAGGCCCTCGAGGCCGGCCGAGAGCGGAACCCCGTACACGTCGCCGTCGATGACGATCCCCTCGGCGTCGGTGTAGTTGAGGTCGTCCCAGTGGACGAGGCCGTCGACGTCGAGCGGCCGCAGCATGCTCTGGTCGACGAGCGGCTTCATCTCGTCGAGGCAGATCTCGACGACGTCCGCCTCGAAGCCGCCGGCGAGCTTGGCCGCGGCCTCCTCGTTGGAGTCGAAGGTCGCGGTCTTGATCTCGAGTCCGGGGTTGGCCTCCGTGACCGGGTCGAGCAGCTCCGGCACGACGCTGTCCTCATACGCGAAGACGCGCAGCTCCCCGGTGACTTCGGCGTTGGGGTCGTTCGGGGCGGGGGCGATGTCATCGTTGCCCTCCGAGCCACCGCAGCCGCCGGCAATCGCCGCGAGGACAGCGGCCGCCGCTACCAAGCTCCCTCTCCCGAGCATCGATCACATCATGTCACACAGTTCAACAATGCGTCAATCTGCTACCAATCAAGGGCCTCGATCTTGCGAGTGAAGGGTCAGAGACCGCCGCCACAGGAACGATCCGGGAGGGCCGGAGGATGACCACGAAGACGAGTCGAATCGAGTACCCGAGCGTCAAGACCGTGCTGCCGGGGCCGCTGAGCGCCGAGCTGATGGCCCGCAACGACCGGGTGATGTACGGGCCCTACCGCGAGCACGAGACCGTCCCGCTCTACATCGAGCGCAAGAGCGACTGGCTGATCGAGGACGTCGACGGCAACAGCTTCGTCGACCACGTCTCCGCCTGGGGCTCGAACCCACTCGGCGCGCAGCCCGCCGAGACCCTGCAGAGCACGACCGCGGCGATGCGCAAGTGGGGCTTCGAGATCACCGACTACGTGCGCTCGGAGCCGCCGATCCGGCTGGCCGAGCGGCTCGTCGAGCTGGCGCCGCCGGGGATCAGCCGGGTCGCCACCGGGATCACCGGGACCGAGGTCGTCGAGGGCGCCGTCAAGCTCGCCCGCGAGGCGACCGGGCGGCCGATGATCCTCGGCTTCCTCGGGCAGTACCACGGCGAGACCACCTACCTGACGGCGGCGGGCTCGACCGACCTCTCCGAGGTCACCTCGAACTCCGCCCAGTACGTCTCCGGCCTGGTCTTCGCCCCCTACCCGAACAGCTTCCGGGCGCCCTTCCACAAGGGACCGGGCCCCTACGACGACACGATCTACGTCGACTACCTCGAGGAGGTGCTGTTGCGCCATCAGGTCGACCCGGAGCAGATCGCCGGCGTGCTGATCGAGCCGGTGCTCGGCGAGGGCGGGATCGTGATCCCCTCGGCGGCGTTCTGGTCGCGGCTGACGGGGCTCTGCAAGCGCTACGGCTGGGCCCTGATCGCCGACGAGGTGCAGACCGGCATCGGGCGCTGCGGGACGATGTTCGCGGTCGAGCGCTGGGACCTCGAGCCGGATCTGCTGCTCCTCGGCAAGGGCTTCGCCGGCGGCGTCATGCCGATCGGCGGGACGCTCGGCACCGAGGCGATGATGCGCGACTCGACCATGCACGTCGGCGGTACCTTCGCTTGGCCGCCCGCCGCGTGCGAGGGGGCGCTGACCAACATCGAGAACATCATCCGGGACGGGGTCCTCGACAACGTCCGGGAGATGGAGCGTGTCGCCCTCGAGGTGCTCGGGCCACTCGTCGATCGCTACGAGCAGGTCGGCGACGTCCGTGCCGCCGGCGGGCTGATCGGGGTCGAGTTCGTCACCGACATGGAGACGATCAACCCGGCCCCCGCCTTCCAGCTCGCGGTCCACCACGCGGCGCTGCGCCGCGGGGTGCTCGGCATCACCCAGGAAGGCAAGTGGGTCTACCGGCTCCAGCCGGCGTTGAACCAGCCGATCGAGCTGTTCCGCTGGTCCTGCGAGCAGGTCGCCGACGCGATCGACGAGATCAGCGCCGAACCTCCCGCCGAAGGCGGCTGAGGCTGACGGTCGACTGGGATCGCCTGGTCGGGTACGCGGACCGGCTCTCGGTCCGGCCCGGCGAGCGCCTCCGGGTGATGGTCTCGTGCGCGAGCGAGTTCGAGGCGACGGTCGTGAGGATGCCGGGCCGCCGGCCGACCGGGATCGCCGCCGTCCGCCTCGGTCCGGCGCGCCTGCAGCCGGTGCGCACGGGAGCATCGGTCGAGATCCCCCATGCGGAGGTGCTGCGTCCCCGCGACGGGATCAACGTTGCCGTCTGGGTCTGGCTCGCTCCCGGAGCGCCGCGGCGTGAGCGCTGCGCCCTGCTGGCGAGCTGGGGAGGGGACGGGGCGG
>DASSEM010000188.1:0-17575 GCA_035695265.1 Solirubrobacterales bacterium | reverse complement strand
CCCTCGTCGAGGAGGAGCTCGCCGACCCGCGCGGCCGCCGTCGCGACCGCCGCCAGGTCGACCGGCTCGGTGCCCCGCCCGCCGGTCAAGAGGGGGGCTGCACGCAACCCGCGGAGCGCCGCCTCGACCCGCTCCGGTGTAGCCGGGAGGGGCACGATCGCGACGTCGGCGAAGGTCTCCGTCCAGATCCCGCCGAGGCCGACGACGAGGGCCGGCACGACCGCGTCGGCACGGGCGGCGACGAGCAGCTCGACGCCGGGCGCGGCCATCCGCTCGACCAGCAGCTCGGCATCCGCCGCCGCCGGCAGCGCGAGGAGCCGCTCGGCCGCAACCGCTACCGCGTCCTCGGCCTCGAGGCCGAGCGCAATCGCGCCGGCGTCGCTCTTGTGCCGGAGGGCGGGGGAGGAGAGCTTGAGCGCGACCGGGAGGCCGAGCCGCGCCGCCGCCGCCGCCGCCCCGTCGGGGTCGGCGACGGTGAGGAGCTCGGGCACCGGGACGCCGGCTCGGCGCAGCATCAGCTTCGCCTCCACCTCGGCGATCCATTCCCCAGCCGATTCGCCCCCGGCCGGTCGAGCTGCCGCCGTCGCGATCGCCCGCAGGCGCTCGGGATCGGCGGGCGGGCGCCGCAGCTCGGCGGCGCAATGGACGGCGGTGATCAGCCCCCCGACCGAAGCGACACCACGCGCCGACAGGTCGGTGATCTGCTCCTCGGCGATCAGGTCGGGCAGGGTGGAGGCGAAGAGCGATGCCGCGGCAGCGCGCTCGGCGCCGTCGGCGAGGCCGTGCCGGGTCGCCCGCCAGCCCGGCTCGGCCTCGGCGCCGAGTCCGGCGGGCGTGTCGTGGAAGACCACCATCTGGTCGATCGCAGGGTCGTCGCCGACCGCCGCGACGATCGCCGCGAGTCGCTCGCTCTCGGCCCAGATCTGCGACGTGTAGTCGAGCGGGTTGGCGATCGTCGCCGCCTCCGGCAGAAGCTCGGCAAGCCGCCGGCGGGTCGCCGGGCCGAGCGGCGGCAGCTCGAGCCCGACCCGCTCCGCCTCGTCGGCGGCGATGCCGGAGTCGCCGCCGGAGCAGGTCAGAAACGCGAGCCCGCCGCTTCGATCCGGGCGGGCATGAGGCTCGGCGAGGACGCGGGCCAGCTCGAGCAGCTCGTGCGGGTCGCGGGCCCAGCAGGCACCGGCCTCCTCGATCAGCGCCCGGAAGATCCGCTGGTCGCCGGCGAGCGACCCGGTGTGGGCGGCGGCCGCGCCGGCCCCTGCCTCGGAGGAGCCGACCTTGAGGATGACGACCCCGATGCCGCGCTCGGCGCAGTCGGCGAGCGCGCCGGCGAGCCGCTCGCCGTCGCCATCGGACTCGAGGAACATCGCGATCGAGCGCACGCCCTCGCTTGCGCTCAGCGCCCCGAGCCAGTCGCTGGCGTCGCAGACCGCCTGGTTGCCGGTCGAGATCACGGTGTGAAAGCCGATCCCGCGGCGCGATCCGAGTGCGTTCACGGCGACGTTGCCGCTCTGCGAGATCATCGCGACGGGCCCGGCCGGCAGGCGCTGGACCGAGTCCCCCCAGAGGCCGGCGCCGGCGGGGAAGTTGACGATGCCGTTGCCGTTCGGCCCGCAGACCGGGAACGAGGCGGCGGTCGCGGCCGCGACCAGACGGCGCTCGAGCTCGCGGCCGCTCTCGACCTCGCCGAGGCCGGCGGAGACGACCACGGCCCCGCCGCACTCCATCGCGACCGCATCCTCGATCGCCTCCGGCACGGCCCGGGCCGGGACGGCGACGGCGACGGCATCGACCGGGCCGGGCAGCTCGCGGAGCGTCGGCACGCAGGGGACGTCGCGGATCCGCTCCCGCCCCGGGTTCACGCCCCAGAGCTCGCCGTCGTATCCGAGCCGCTCGAGGTTGCGGAGCAGCGTGTCGCCGTAGGCGCCCTCGCGGTCGGTTGCGCCGACGACGGCGATCGAGCGGGGCGCGAGCAGGCGGGTGAGACCGTTCGCCGTCACCCGGGCCGGTCCTAGGTGCTCGATCCCGCGTCAGAGGTCATCTAGTGCAGCATCCGCTCGACGCCGCGGCGCTCGAGCCCGCGAACGGTGATGAGCCGCTGGATCTCGCTCGTCCCCTCCCAGATCCGGTCGACCCGGAGCTCGCGGAGGAAGCGCTCGGCGACGTTCGAGCGCAGGTAGCCGCGCCCGCCGAAGGCCTGCACGCAGCGGTCGGCGCAGCGCCAGGCGGCCTCGCTGGTGAACAGCTTCGCCATCGACGCCTTGCCGTGGACGACTTTGAGATCGACGCCGCGGTCGGCGAGCTCGGCGACGGTGAGGGTCAGCAGGCGGCCGGCGGCGGCGTCGGCGGCCGAGTCGGCGAGCGGGAAGGAGACCCCTTGGTAGTCGAGGATGCGGCTGCCGCCCTGCTCGCGGTTCGCCGCCCAATCGACGGTCTCGTCGAGCAGCCGCCACATCGCGCCGATGCAGCGCGCGGCGATCCCGAGGCGCTCCTCCATGAACCAGGCCCGCTGCAGATCGTCGCCGGCGCCGATCCCGCCGATCGCGTCGTCGGCGCTGACCTCGACGTCGCGGAAGACGATCGTCGGGTGCCCGTCGGGGTAGGAGTGGGTGAAGGGGGGGTCGTCGACGATCTCGACGCCGTCGGCGTCGCGGTCGACGACGAACAGGGTCGGCAGCTTCTCGCCGCCCTCGACCACGTTCGCCATCACGACGTAGACGGCGGCGACGTCGCCGGTCGTCACGAACCATTTCTCGCCGTTGATCCGGTAGCCACTGCCGTTCGGCTCGGCGACGGTGGCGATCCGGCTCGGGTCCGAGCCCGCGTCGCGCTCGGTGACGGCGTAGGCGTCCCGGACCTCACCGCGCAGCGCCGGGACGAGCCAGCGCTGGATCTGCTCCTCGGAGGCGTGATGCCAGACGTTGTAGGCATTCGGGACGTGCCAGTGGATCGCGTTCGTGCTCCGGCCCCACTGCTCCTCGACCAGCGCCCACTCGAGCCGGCTCCAGCCCTGGCCACCGTACTCGGGCCGGTGCAGGCCGCCGATCAGGCCGGCATCGGTCGCGGCCCGCTTGACGTCCTCGATGACGTCGTCGGGGAGGATGCCATCACGGCGTTCCGCCTCCTCTTCGAGCGGGATCAGGACATCCTCGGTGAACGTTCGCGCGCGCGACTGGATGTCGCGGGCACGATCGTCGAGCTCGAAGGGGATCTCTTCCATGCCCAGCTCCTCCGTCTGTTCGGTGGCGGCCTCCACTTGACCAGCACTCTAACATGGGTTTGAGCAATTGACTACAAGGTCAACGGCAGACCGACGCGAGCAGGCGAAGAGAGGAAGCGGGACCGATGAGCGAAGCGGTTGTCACGAACGGGAGGTTGGAGCTCGACCGCGCCGGAGTCGAGGCGACCCTGCGACCGCTCGAGCGCGCTTCGATGCTGCCGCCGGCCGCCTTCGCCGATCCGGCCGTCCTCGCCTGGGAGGTCGAGCACCTGTTCGGCGGCTGGGTCTGTCTCGGGCACGTGGCGACGCTCGGCGAGCCCGGGCAGTGGCTGATGCGCGAGATCGGGCCGACCAGCGTCTTCGCGATGACCGGCGCCGACGGCGAGGTCCGAGCTTTCCTGAACGCCTGCCGCCATCGCGGCTCCCGGCTCGTCGATGAGACCGAGGGCGCCGTGCGCCGCCGCATCCAGTGTCCCTACCACGCCTGGTCCTACGACCTCGACGGCTCGCTCGTCGCCGCCCCGCACATGGATGAGGTCGAGGACTTCGACCATGCCTGCAACGGCCTGATCGAGGTCCGCTCGGCGGTCGCCGCCGGCCTCGTCCTCGTCGACCTGAGCGGCGAGGCGCCGGACCCCGCCGACCACGTCGGCGACCTGCTCGGTCGCCTCGAGCGCTGGCGCGTGGCTGAGCTCGAGCGCGCGAGCGGGACCGTGTACGACGTCGCCGCCAACTGGAAGGCGATCGCCGAGAACTACAACGAGTGCCTCCACTGCCCCGGGGTCCACCCGGAGCTGAACCGGCTCAGCGACTACCGCAGCGGCGACTCCCAGCAAGGAGCCGGCCGCTGGTGCGGCGGCTCGATGACCCTCAATGAGGGCGCCGAGACGATGGGCACGGGGAACGGCCATGCCGGCCACCGTCAGGCGATCGCCGGCCTCGGCGAGCAGGAGGTCAACTCCGTCTACTACTTCTCGCTGTTTCCGAACGCGCTCATCTCACTCCACCCCGACTACGTGATGCTGCACACCCTCTGGCCGCTGGCCGTCGATCGGACCGAGGTCACCTGCGAGTGGTTCTTCGAGCCGGACACCATGGCCCGCGACGACTTCGACCCGAGCGACGCGGTCGAGTTCTGGGATACCGTCAACCGCCAGGACTGGCGGGTCTGCGAGCTCGCCCAGATGGGCGTGCGCTCGAAGGGCTACCTCGCCGGCCGCTACTCCAGCCACGAGGGCGACGTCCACGCCTTCGACACGCTGGTCGCCGAGCGCTACCTGGAAGCTCTGGGCTGATCGAACTAGGCTGCCACTCCGTGGGCGGTGAGCAGAGATGAACGAGATCGCGGCGAAGCTCGGCGAGGTCGGGCTGCCGATGCCGGTCGCCGAGATGGCCTCGCGGGACTGGGACGTGGTCGTCGTCGGCGGCGGCCACAACGGGCTCACCGCGGCGGCCTATCTGGCGCGGGCGGGTCGCTCGGTGCTGGTGCTCGAGCGCCGTGAGCGGCTTGGTGGCGCCTGCACGCTGGAGCGACCGTTCGCTGACGATCGTTTCGTCGTCTCGCCGTGCGCCTACGTCGTCGGCCTCCTCGACGACATCGTGATCGACGAGCTCGACCTCGCCAAGCGCGGGTTCCGCTACTGGATGGCGGACCCCAACCTCTGGGTGCCGTTCGACGACGGGACATCCTTCGGCCAGTTCCTAGACGACACCGAGACCCAGAAGAGCCTCGACGCCCTCGGCCTCTCGAAGAAGGACATCGACGGCTACTGGGCCTACGAGGAGCTCTTCGATGACGTCCGCAAGCTGCTCCGCAAGGGCGAGCGGGACGCCTGGCGGGGAGAGTCGCCCGCCCGCGAGGAGATCGAGGCGATGCTCGGCGGCGACGAGGAGAAGATCGCTCTGGTCTTCGAGGACTCGATCGCCGACGTCCTCGACCGCTACATCGACGACGAGCGGATCAAGACGGCGCTGTACGGGCAGGGGATCATCGGCACCTGGGGCGGACCGTACGAACCCGGCACCGCGTCGATCAAGCTCATGCACTACCAGGGCGACATGGGCGGGCAGGGCCCCGTCTGGGGATACGTCGAGGGCGGGATGGGGATGGTCAGCTTCGCGATCGCCGACGCCGCGCGGGAGGCGGGCGCCCAGCTCGCCTGCGACGTCCCGGTCGCCCGGATCATCCCCGGCGAGGGCGTCGAGCTCGAGGACGGCACCGTGATCCGGTCGGGGACCGTGATCTCGAACGCCGACCCGAAGCGGACGCTCGACCTCGTCGGCGCCGACGCGTTCCGCGACGCCGACCCGGCCTTCCTCGACCGGCTCGAGCACTGGAAGATCCGCAGCCCGGTCGTCAAGTTCAACGCCGCGCTCGACCGGCTGCCGAGCTGGACCGCGGCCCCCGGCGAGGACTGGCCGGCGCGGGCGACCGTCGACGCCTGCGGGCCGATGGAGGAGGCGCAACGTGCCTTCGAGCGCTGCGCGGCCGGGGAGCCCGCTGTCGCGTTCGGCGAGATCTACGTCCAGACCGGATACGACCCGAGCCCGGCGCCGGACGGCAAGCAGCTGATGAGCGTCTTCGGCCAGTACGCGCCCTACGACATCGCCGACGGGGACTGGGACTCCGCCCGGGACGGAGTCGCCCGGCAGTTCATCGACCTGATCTCCCGCTTCGCCCCCGACTTCGAGGACGTCCTGGCCGACCACGAGGTGCTCGGGCCGCCCGACATAGAGGAGCGGATCGGGCTCACGGGCGGCAACATCTTCCAGGGCGAGGTCACCCCCGATCAACTCTGGGAGGGCCGCTTCCCCTCGCGGACCCCGGTCGTGGGCCTATATCTGTGTGGCGCCGCCACCCATCCGGCCGGGAGCGTGATCGCGCTGAACGGGCGCAACGCCGCCGAGGCCGTCCTCGCCGACACCTGAGAGGCTTTCGGCATGAACGAGGTCGCTGCGCAGCTCGGCGAGGTCGGACTGCCGGCCCCCGTGAGCGAGCTCGCGGCGCGCGATTGGGACGTGGTCGTCATCGGCGGCGGCCACAACGGGCTGACCGCAGCGGCTTACCTGGCCCGGGCGGGGCGCTCTGTGCTGGTGCTCGAGCGGCGCGAGCGGCTCGGTGGCGCCTGCACGCTCGAGCGGCCGTTCGCCGACGAGCGCTTCAGGGTCAGCCCCTGCGCGTACGTGCTCGGCCTGCTCGACGAGCGGGTGATCGCCGAGCTCGGCCTCAAGCGGCGCGGCCTGAACTGGTGGCTCGCCGACCCGAACCTCTGGATCCCGTTTGCCGACGGCAGCTCGCTCGGCCAGTTCGTCGACGACGCGCAGACGCAGCAGAGCCTCGAGGCCCTCGGCGTCTCCGCGGCTGACATCGACGGCTACTGGCGCCACCAGAAGCTCTACGACGATGCACGCAAGCTCCTGCGCAAGGGGGAGCGTGACGCCTGGGAGGGCGACTCGCCCGACCGGGCGGAGATCGAGGAGATGCTCGGCGGCGACCAGGCGCTGATCGACATCGTCTTCGATGCCTCGATCGCCGACGTCATGACCGACCACTTCAGCGACCGGCGCCTCCACGACGCGCTCTTCGGCGGCGGCGTGATCGGGACCTGGGCGGGACCGCGCGACTCCGGCACCGCGTCGGTCAAGCTCATGCACCACCAGGGCGACCTCGACGGCCGCGGCTCGAACTGGGCCTACGTCGAGGGCGGGATGGGGATGGTCAGCTTCGCGATCGCCGATGCGGCCCGGGAGGCGGGCGCCGAGCTCGCCTGCGGCGTCCCGGTCGGCCGGGTCGAGCCCGGCGAGGGCGTCGAGCTCACCGACGGGACGACGATCCGCGCGGCCCACGTGGTCTGCAACGCCGACCCGAAGGTCGCGCTGGGGCTGCTCGGCGCCGCCGCGATCGACTCCTTCGACTCCGGGTTCCGCGAGCGGCTCGAGGCCTGGGACGTGCGCAGCCCGGTCGTCAAGCTCAACGCCGCCCTCGACGAGCTTCCCGATTGGAGCGCCGCCGCCGGCGAAACCTGGCCGGCGCGGGCGATGATCGAGCTCACCGACGGGATCGACGCCGCCCAGGCCGCGTTCGAGCGCTGCCGCGAGGGCGAGCCGGCGATCGGCTTCGCCGAGGTCTACACGCAGACCGGCTTCGACCCGAGCCCGGCACCGGCCGGCAAGCACTCGATGACGGTCTTCGCCCAGTACGCCCCCTATGAGCTCACCGGCGGCTGGGAGGCCCGCCGCGACGAGGTCGGCCGGATGATCCTCGACCTGATCGACCGCTTCGCCCCCGGCATCGACGACCGCCTGATCGATTACGAGGTGCTCGGCCCGCCCGACATCGAGGCGCGGATCGGCCTCACCGGCGGCCAGATCTTCCAGGGTTCGGTCCTCCCCGAGCAGATGTGGGATCGGCGCCTCGCGCCCCGCACCCCGATCCCCGGCTTCTGGCTCTGCGGCGCCGCCACTCATCCCGGCGGCAGCGTCATCGCCACCAACGGCCGCAACGCCGCCGCGGCCGTCCTCGCGTCCTAGGCCCGGCCCTCGAGCTCCGGCGGCAGCGCCTTCGGGCCGTCCGGGTACATGTGGTCGAGCATCTCGGGCGTCATCTCGAGCGTGCTCGCGACCGCCTCGTTCGGGGCGCCCATCACCAGCCAGAGCTGATCGGTGTCGGTGTCGTTGAAGGGCTGACGGACGGTGTCGGGCTCGACGAGCAGGGAGTCGAGCGGACCCAGCGTCAGGACTTCATCACCGATCCTGATCCGCCCGGTGCCCTCCAGCAGGACGTAGATCTCCGTCGTCTCGTAGTGGCGGTGCTTGGTCGATGCCTGCCCCGGTGCGATCCGCCACAGCCGGGTGCCGAACGTCTCGGCGCCGAGCTGGCGGCCGAGATCGGTGTTGAGCACGCCCATCTGGTTCGACGGACGCCAGTGCGCCTCGCCGGCCTTCAGCTCCCGGTACCCCAATCTGACCTCCTTCGCGACGGTTAGGCTCGCCTCGTGAGCGCCGAGGATCCTAATGCCGCCGAGTCGGACCCGCCGGCGGCGGCGCGGATCCTCGATGCGGCCTGTGAGCTGATCGCCGCCGAGGGGATCGACGAGGTCCGGATCGCCCGCGTCGCGCAGCGGGCCGGTGCTTCGACCTCGCTCGTCCACCACTACTTCTCGACCCGCGAGGAGCTGCTCGAGCAGGCGCTGATCCACTCCTTCGAGCAGGCCGGCGACGACCGCTTCAGCGAGGAGGTGGCGGACGTGGAGGGCAGCGCCGGCGACGGCCTCGCCGCCGCGATCCGCGACAGTCTGCCGTACCCCGGCACCCAGGAGCGCGAATGGGTGCTCTGGGTCGAGCTCTGGCTGCGGGCCGTCCGCGAGCCCGACCTGCGACCGGTGGCGGCGCGCATGTACGAGCGCTACCGGAGCTGGATGAGCGACGTGATCGTCGCCGGGATCGCCAGCGGCGAGTTCCGCTCCGACGTCGACGTCGAGCGGGTCGCCAGCCTGGCGATCGCGCTGCTCGACGGCGCCGGCGTCAGGGCGCTGCTCGGGGACCCGAGCATGGAGCTCGAGGCGGCCCGGGGGCTGATCGCCACCGCGCTCGCGGCCGAGCTCGGGGTCGAGCCGGCGGCGCTGCTGTCGCGGTCCGGCCGCTGAGCGGATGGCCCTTGCGTTACCGGAGGCGCGTGGAGTAGTCTGAACCGCGGTTCAGTTTTGGAGGAGAACCGCGGAAGGAGCCGAGGCCATCAGCCCGCGCCCGAACCTGGAGCACATCCGCAAGCCCCAGATCCTCGCCGCCGCCGGCGAGGTGATCTCCGAGCGCGGCATGGCTGCGACCCGGATCGCCGACGTGGCGTCGCGGGCGGGAACCAGCCCGCCGGCCGTCCTGTACTGGTTCGACGACCGCGACCAGCTCCTCAACGAGGCACTGGGGTTCTCCGAGGACCGCTTCTACGACTCGCTGACCGAGCGCCTCGCCGCGCTCAGCACCCCGGGCGAGCGGCTGCGGCTCCTCTTCGAGGCGTCGATCGCCGATCCCGACTGGACCCTCTGGATGGAGCTCTGGACCCACGCGCTGCGCGACTCGCAGGGGCAGGAGACGCGGCGCCGGCTCGATGAGCGCTGGCGCCGTGAGATCGCCATGCACGTCCGCGAGGGGCAGGCGGCGGGCGAGTTCGACTCCAGCCGCGATCCCGGGGAGGTCGCCCTGCTCGCGGCGTCGCTGCTCGACGGCCTGGCGCTGCAGGCAACGCTCGGCGACCCGGAGGTCGCCCCCGAGCGGCTTCACGAGCTGACGATCGAGGCGGTCGAGCGGTTCCTCGGATCCGTGCTGCCTGAGCTTGACGATGAACCCGACAACCGCGAGCGCGAGGTGCTCGCCGAAGGAGGATGAGGATGACGGGCAGGAACATCGACCGGCTCTGGCTGGCGGATCGGATGTCGAGGCGCGACGCGCTCAAGGTCGGGGGCGGCCTGGCCGTGGCGGCGGGCCTCAGCGCCTGCGGCGTCGGCAACGGCGCCGACGCCGGCGACGAGAGCGCGACGGCGGCCAACATCGAGCCGAAGATCGACGGCGACCTCGTTTACTTCAACTACGCCCAGTACGTCAACCCGAGCCTGGTCAAGCAGTTCGAGAAGAAGCACGGGATCCAGGTGCGCGAGTCGTACTTCGACTCGATGCCGGCGATGATGGCGAAGCTCGGCTCCGGCAACGCCTACGACCTCGTCTTCCCGAGCGCCGAGTTCGCCGACAAGCTGATCAAGGGGAACCAGCTCATGCAGATTCCCCGCGACAAGATCCCGGCGGCGGCCGACATCTACCCGTTCTACGACGACCCCTGGTACGACCCGGGCTCCGAGCACACGCTCCCGTACTCGCTGTATCTGACCGGGCTCGGCTACCGCGCCGACAAGATCGACACGATGACGGGCTCCTGGCGCGACATCATCAATCCGCAGGCCGACGGCCGATCGTTCATCCTCGACGACTTCCAGGAGGGGATCGGGATGGCGAACCTGGTCAACGGCTACGACCTGAACGCGGTCGAGCCCGAGCAGCTCGACGAGGCGGCGGACTACCTGATCGGACTGAAGCCGGACCTGCGCGGCTTCAGCACCGACACGATCACCAACATGTCCTCGGGCAACGCCTGGATCCAGCACCTCTGGAACGGCGACGTGATCAACATCCGCTACCGGGTCGACGATCCGAGCTCGATCCAGTTCCAGAAGAACAAGGAGGGGTTCCCGGTCGGCAGCGACGTGTTCGCGATCCCGGTGAACGCCGAGCATCCCGGGACGGCGCTGATGTTCATCGACTTCATCCTCGAGAACTCGGCCAAGAACTCGACCTGGACCGGCTACCCGATGCCGACGAACAGCGCCACCAAGCCCTACGCGGAGCTGACCAAGAACGAGCCGGAGCTGCAGGTGACGATCGAGGACCTCGACGAGGGTCAGCAGTACGCCAACCTCGAGGGCGAGGATCGCGAGGCCTGGGACCGCACCTGGACCGAGGTGAAGGCCGCCTGACCGGGCGCGGCGCCGTCCCGATGAGCCGATCGAGGGTGCATTGAGCGAACGCCGTTTCGCGAGCCTGACGCTGCTGCCGGGGGCGGCGTGGCTGGTCCTCCTGTTCCTGGTCCCGCTGGCGATCACGCTGGCGATCTCGTTCGGCACCACCGACGAGCTCGGGAACGCCCTCTACGGGTGGAATCCCGAGAACTACAGCCGGGTCTTCGACCCGCTGTTCGCGCCGGTGCTGCTCCGCTCGGTCGCCTACGCGTTCGGGACCGTCGCGCTGTGTCTGTTGATCGGCTACCCGATCGCCTACTACATCGCCCGCTTCGGCGGCCGCTACAAGTACCTGCTGGTCGCGCTGGTGGTGCTGCCGTTCCTCGTCAACTACCTGATCCGGGTCTATGCCTGGACCGCGATCCTCTCCGACGAGGGCCTCGTCAACGGAGTGCTTGTCGACCTCGGGCTGACGAGCGACGGGATCCGCTTCCTGAACACGCCCTACGCGGTGATCGGGGGGCTCGTTTACGGCTACATGGCGTTCATGATCCTGCCCGTCTACGCCGCGCTCGACCGCATGGACCCGTCGCTGATCGAGGCCGGCAAGGACCTCTACGCGAACGGCTGGCAGACCTTCCGCCACGTCACCTGGCCGGCCACCTTCCAGGGCGTGCTGGCCGGCTCGGTGCTCGTCTTCCTGCCGACCGTCGGCGACTTCGTCAGCGCCCAGCTGCTCGGCGGCCCCGACACCTACATGGTCGGCAACCTGATCCAGCAGCAGTTCTTCGAGGCCAACAACTTCCCGTTCGGGGCCGCGCTGACGACCGTGCTGATGGCCTTCTTGCTGGTCTTCATGGTCTTCTACCTGCGCTCGGCCGGCCGCGCGGCGGCGGAGGCGCGGGCATGAGGGCGATCGGGGAGCGCCTCCGCGGGCCGGGCCGGCGCGACCGGGCCGCCAAGCCGTTCGACCGGCCGCGGTTCTTGAAGCTCGTGATGGGGCTCTTCCTGCTCTGGACGTTCGCCCCGATCGCGATCGTCGTCCTGTTCTCGTTCAACTCCGGCAAGTCGCTGCAGAACTTCGATGGCTTCAGCACCCAGTGGTACAGCGAGTTCTTCGACGACCAGCAGCTCCGCGACTCGCTCGTCGCCAGCCTCGAGATCGCGCTCGTGACGATGATCGTCGCGACCCTGCTCGGCTCGCTGCTCGCCTTCGGACTGGTCCGCTCGCGCAACCGGCTCAGCCCGGTCACGAACGTGATGATGCTCGTCCCGCTCGTCGTCCCCGAGATCGTCGCCGGCGTCACGGCGCTGCTGCTGTTCACCCAGATCGGCATGCAGCTCTCGCTGACGACGATCATCCTCGCCCACATCACCTTCTCGATCTCCTACGTCACGGTGATCGTCCGGGGCCGGCTCTCGGCCCTCAACCGCGAGGTCGAGGAGGCGGCGATGGATCTCGGTGCGACCCGGCTTCAGACCCTGCGGCTCGTCGTCCTGCCCGCGCTCTGGCCGGCGATCCTCGCCGCGGGCCTGCTGACGTTCGCGCTCAGCTTCGACGACTTCGTCCTCTCCTTCTTCACCACCGGTGAGCAGGTGCAGCCCCTGCCGGTGCGGATCTACTCGGCGATCCGCTTCGGGGTGACGCCGGTGATCAACGCGATCGGGGCGCTGATGCTGCTGGTGTCGGTCAGCACGATCGTGCTGGCGCTGGCGCTGCCGCGGCTGCTCGGGCGACGAGGTCAGACTGTCTTGATCGGAAAGGACGCTGTATGAGTGAGGCCGGCGAAGCGATCCGCTTCGATGGGGTGACGAAGCGGTTCGGCGAGATGACCGCCGTCGACGACATGAACCTGACGATCAGGGAGGGCGAGTTCTTCTCGCTCCTCGGGCCCTCGGGGTGCGGGAAGACGACCACGCTGCGGATGGTCGCCGGCTTCGAGCAGCCGAGCGCCGGGGCGATCTACCTCGAGGGCGAGTCGGTCGAGTCGGTGCCGCCCTACCGCCGCAACGTCAACACGGTCTTCCAGAGCTATGCGCTGTTCGAGAACCTCGACGTCTTCGAGAACGTGGCCTTCGGGCTAAAGCGGCGCAAGGTCGGCAAGGACGAGATCCGCACCCGCGTCAACGAGGCGCTCGAGCTCGTCCAGCTCCCCGGGCGTTCCGACGCGAAGCCGAACGAGCTCTCGGGCGGGCAGAAGCAGCGGGTGGCGCTGGCGCGGGCGCTCGTCAACCGGCCGGCGGTGCTGCTGCTCGACGAGCCGCTCGGTGCCCTCGACCTGAAGCTGCGCCGGCAGATGCAGACCGAGCTCAAGCAGATCCAGCGCGAGGTCGGGATCACGTTCGTCTACGTGACCCATGACCAGGAGGAGGCGCTTTCGATGTCGGACCGGATCGCCGTGATGGAGGCCGGGATCGTCAAGCAGTGTGGCCAGCCCGAGGACGTCTACGAGCGGCCCGGGGGCGAGTTCGTCGCCGGCTTCATCGGCATCTCGAACCTGATCGAGGGCACGGTCGAGGGTCCGGATCGCGTCCGGATCGCCTCCGGAGCGGTGCTGCCGGCGCCGCTTCCGGCTGAATGTGAAAGCGGCGACACGGTCCAGCTCTCCGTCCGGCCCGAGAAGATCGCGGTCGACGAGGACATCGACGAGCAGATGGTCTCGCTGACCGGCAGCGTCGAGAGCCGCGTCTACCTCGGGGTCAGCACCCAGATCACGGTCTCGCTCGGCGACGGCGCCCGCCTCGTCGCGCTCGAGCAGGCCACCTACCGCGCCCGGGCTGACGACCGCTGGGAGGAGGGCATGGAGGTTAGGGTCGGCTGGCACCCCGAGAACTGCCTGGTCCTGCGATGACGGCCCCGGAGCGCCCTGCTCGAGGTCCTCGTCGCCTCATGGCCCTCTTGGCCACATCGGCTCCTGCGTCCCACGACCAGGACGCTCCGGGTCTCGTCATCCGATCGTGCGCGTAGCGGTAGTCGGCGCGGGACTTGCCGGCCTGGCGGCGGCGGACGCCCTCGTCGCGGCCGGACACGAGCCGATCGTCCTCGAGGCCCGCGACCGGGTCGGCGGCCGCGTCCACTCGCGCACCCTCGACAACGGCGCCGTCGTCGAGATGGGTGCTGAATTCATCCTCCCCGGCTGCACCGAGGCGCTGGCACTCGCGGAGCGCCTCGGTCTCGGGCTCTGGGACAAGGGGATGCGCTACGGAAGGCGCGAGCCGCGCGGCGTCGAGGTGCCGGCGGGGGCGCTCGAGACCGCTGTCGCGGCGATCGACCTGGCGCTCACCGCGGGCGACGGGGAGGGGGAGAGCGTCCGCGGGCTGCTTGCCCGGCTCGACCTCGAGCCCGGCGCGCGGGAGGCGATCCTCGCTCGCGCCGAGGTATCCGCGGCCGCATCGGGGGATCTCGTCCCGGCAGGCGAGCTCGCCCTGCTCGCGCGGGTCAGCGACCTGCCGGCGCCGGGAATCGCCGGTGGCAACCAGCTCCTCGCCGAAGCGCTCGCCGACGCCGTCGGCCGTGAGCGGATCCATCTCGGCGATCCGGTGCGAGCGATCACCGAGGACGGCGAGCAGCTCACCGTCGTCACCGGCGCCGGCGAGCTCGCGGCCGACCGCTGCCTGATCGCGGTGCCGGCGAGCATCATCGACCGGATCGATCTCCGACCGTCGCTTGCCGAGCCGGTCGCGGCGGCGCTCCGGGAGATCGCCTACGGCCATGCGGCCAAGCTCTTCGTGCCGCTCCCGGGCCCGGTCCCGCTCAGCGCTACCCTCGCCGTCCCCGACCGCTACTGGGCGTGGACGGCGAGCGGCGCCGACGACGGCGTCGCGCAGCCGCTCGTCAGCGCCTTCGCCGGCTCCCCGCAGGCGCTCGGGCGGCTCGGAGTCGAGGCGGGGGCGGGGCGGTGGGCGGAGTCGCTCGCCGCGCTCCGTCCCGACCTCGAGATCGATCCCGGCCGCGCGGTGCTCTCGACCTGGGACGACGACGAGTGGGTCCGCGGCGCCTACTCGGTCGCGGCTCCCGCCGCGGCCGTCGAGGCCCTGACCCGGCCGCACGGCCGGATCGCCTTCGCCGGCGAGCACCTCGGCGGTGAGATGAGCGCCCTGATGGAGGGCGCGATCCGAAGCGGCCGCGCCGCCGTCGCGGCCCTCCTCCGCTGACCCACCCTGGGGCATTCTGACCACCGTATGGTGCGCTGAGATGCCCCAGATGCAGCGTTGCCCGTGGCGTGGGGCATTTTGACCACCGTATGTTGCGCTCAGACGCCCCAGGGGCGTGGGGTGGGGTGGGCCGCGTGCTCGTTGCGTCCGCCGGGTCCAGCAGCTATCCTTTCCAATGGTTGACTGACCAGTCAATCGGTTTCCGGACGAGGCCTCGGTTCATGTGGCCATAAGCCCTTCGCGTCCCGTCCGACGCGCACCGACAACGACTTACAAGGAGCGATCCACGGTGGTTGACTTCACCCTCACCGACGAGCAGAAGGATCTGCGCGAGATGGCGCACAACTTCGCCGAGAAGGAGATGCGGAAGGTCGCCTGGGAGTACGACCGGGACGGCACCTGGCCGCAGGAGATCATCGAGAAGGCCTGGGAGGTCGGCTTGATGAACACCCACACGCCGGAGAAGTACGGCGGGCCGGGCCTCGACTACCTCTCCGGCTGCCTGATCGAGGAGGAGCTCGGCTGGGGCTGCTCGGGCATCGGCACCTCGCTCGCCGCCAACGGCCTCGCCTCGGCGCCGGTCGCGCTCGGAGGCAGCGAGGAGATCAAGAAGGAGTTCCTCGGGATGCTGACCGAGGGGCCGAAGCTCGCGAGCTTCTGTCTGACCGAGCCCGACGCCGGCTCCGACGTCTCGGGGATGAAGACGACCGCCACAAAGCAGGGCGACAAGTGGGTCATCACCGGCTCCAAGTGCTTCATCACCAACGGCCAGTACGCCGACTGGTACACGGTCTACGCGAAGACCGACAAGGAGGCCGGCCATCGCGGCATCTCCGCCTTCGTCGTTCCACGTGACGACTCGATCGTGATCGACAAGAAGGAGGACAAGCTCGGGCAGCGCGCCTCGAACACCGCCACGGTCACCTTCAACGAGACCGAGGTCCCCGCCGGCAACCTGCTCGGCGGGGAGAACAAGGGGTTCAAGCTGGCGATGATGACCCTCGACCGGACCCGTCCCGGCGTCGCCGCGATGGCGGTCGGGATCGCCCGTTCGGCGTTCGAGTTCGCCTGCGACTACGCGAAGGAGCGCCAGCAGTTCGGCGTGCCGATCGCGATGCACCAGGCGGTCGCGTTCATGATCGCCGACATGGCGACGAAGATCGAGGCCGGCCGGCTGCTCACCTGGCAGTCAGGTGCGCGGCTCGACAACGGCCTGCGGAACACGCTCGAGGCCTCGCACGCGAAGCGCTTCGCCGCTGACTCGGCGATGGAAGTCGCGACCGACGCCGTCCAGGTGTACGGCGGCTACGGGTTCATCAAGGAGTACCCGGTCGAGAAGATCATGCGCGACGCGAAGATCATGCAGCTCTACGAGGGCACCTCGCAGATTCAGCGCCTCGTGATCGCCAAGGAGGTGCTGATGGGCCGCAACGTCGACGAGCGCATCCCGGAGGCGATGGAGAAGGACGACGACAAGGGCGTCGAAGAGGTCGTCGCAGCGTAGAGGCCGGCGGTTCGACTGGTGGGCCGGCTGGACTTCCCTGTCTGACCGCTCACCCGAGGTCATCGTGACCCTGGTCACGCTCCCTCCGTGAGCGCGCCCTACAGGCGATCCGCCGACCTCTACAGGCGCCCTATCGGGGACGTGGGGCCCGCCCTTGAGCGGCGCCGCCGGTCCCTGGACGGACTGAAAGAAGTGATGCGAGCCATATAGTCGGCGCGATGGCCGAACGTCGATCGAAGCCGATGGCCGAGGCGGTCGCGGAGGCCACCCGGGCGGGCGGCCCCCGCCGCAAGGGCGCCCGTGGCGGCCGCCCCTCGGACGTCTTCGGCGGCGAGCTCCGCCGCCGCGACGTCTTCCCGCTCCTCGTTCTCCACCTGGTGGCGCGCGAGCCGGCCTACGGGAACCGCCTGATCGAGTCGATCGAGTCGATCACCGGCGGCGTGATCTCCGTCAACCCGAACACCATGTATCCGCTGCTCCGCGACCTCGAGGGACGCGGGCTGATCGAGGGGCGCTGGGAGCACCCCGACCGCCGCACCCGCCGCTTCTACTCGATCACCGACGACGGGCTCGCGGAGTACGAGCGCCTGCGCGAGGAGCTCGCCCCCTTCCTCGAGTCGATGATCAGCACCGTCTCGCTGATCCAGCGCGAGATCTATGGCGACGGTTGAGGCCGCGGTCGAGATCGCGGTGCCGCCCGCCGACGTCTGGGACCTCTACTTCGACGGCGACCGTTGGGCATCCTGGGTGGACGGGTTCGAGGCCGTGATCGCCGCCGAGGGCTATCCGGGAACCGGCGGGTCGCTGACCTGGCGCTCGAATGCGGCCGGACGGGGCGAGGTCCGCGAACGGGTCACGGCGCACGAGCCCCGCACGCTGCACCGAGTCGAGTTCGAGGACCCGGAAACGCGGGGCACGCTGGAGACCCGGTTCGAGATCGTGCCCGGCCCCGATCGCACCACCCGGGTCATCCAGCGGCTCACCTACGAGCTGCGGGGCGGCGGCCCGTTCGGCGCCATCGCCGATCTGCTGTTCATCCGGACCCAGATGCGGCGTTCGCTCGAGCGCTCGCTCGGCGCCCTCGGCCTCGAGGCGAACGGGTAGCCTTCCGGCCCCCGGAATCCACGTTAGGAGCGGAATGTTCGTCTTCAAGGCTGCAGTCGTCGGCGCCGGCACGATGGGCGGCGAGATCGCCCA
>DASSEM010000187.1:0-12564 GCA_035695265.1 Solirubrobacterales bacterium | reverse complement strand
GCGCATCAACGGCAACTCCACACTCGCCTGCAAGACGCAGCTCGGCGAGGCAGCGGCCGAGGCGGCGAGGACCGCCCGCCACGGCCGCAGGGAGGGCGACGCCGAGGAGGCGCCGGTCGCGATCACGGTCGAGCCGATGGGGAACATGCCGGTGATCAAGGACCTCGTCACCGACATGGAGTCGACCCACTGGAAGAAATTCCGCCGGGTGACGCCGTGGCTGCTGCCGAGCGGCCCGCCGCCGGAGCGCGAGTACATCGTCCCGGCCGAGGCGATGGTCGACGTCACCCAGTCGGTCGCCTGCATCCAGTGCGGCGCCTGCGTGTCCTCCTGCCTGTCAATGGAGGCCGACCCCGAGTTCGTCGGGCCCGCCGCCCTCGCCAAGGCGTACCGGTTCGTCGGCGACCCGCGCGACGGGCAGACGACCGAGCGGCTCTACGACCTCGCCAACGATCCGCACGGGATGTACGACTGCACCCACTGCTTCTCCTGCATCGACGCCTGCCCGAAGGGGGTGGCGCCGATGAACCAGATCATGAGGCTGCGCCGCCTGGCCGGCGACGAGCACGACATCGACGATGTCAACAACGGCCGCCGCCACGAGAAGGCGTTCGTGAAGCTGATCGAGAAGAAGGGCACGCTCGACGAGGCGGCGCTGCTGCAGGAGTCGTTCGCGCCGGGAATCAAGGGCAAGCTGAAGCCCACGGTGGCCTCGATCAAGGGGCTGCTCGAGTCGCTCCCGACCGCAGTCCGCGGCATCCGCACCGGCAAGATGCGCTCGCTGCCGAAGCTGATCCCGGGCGTCCACCACAAGCTCCCAGGCGACGCCCAGGACCACGTCGAGGCGATCTACGACCGGGCCGAGGAGAGCCGCATCCAGCTCAACCTCTACGTGATCGGCGAAGGCGGCGAGGAGGACATGACCGCCGAGGCCGTCGAGCCCGAGTCCGTCTCGGAGGAGCCGAGCACCGCATGAACCCCGCGAACAGGAGCACCGAATGAAGCTTGCCTACTGGCCCGGCTGCGTCTCCCGCGGCTTCACGCCCGAGCTGCACGGCTCGATGGCGCTGACCGCCGAGGCGCTCGGGATCGAGCTGGTCACCCTCGACCGCGCCAACTGCTGCGGCGCCGGCGTCATCGCCGAGCACAACCAGGAGCTCGCCGACACCCTCAACGCCCGCACCTTCGCGCTCGCCCAGCAGACCGGGCTGGCGATGATGAACATCTGCTCGACCTGCCAGGGGGCGCAGTCGGAGTGCCAGGAGCGGCTCGACGCCGACGCCGCCTACCGGGCCCACGTCAACGAGGCGCTCGGCGGCGAGGGCCTCGCCTACACCAAGGACAAGGACGGGTTCACGAACAAGAACTTCCTCTGGCTGCTCGTCGAGGACTACGGGCTCGACAAGCTCGCCGAGAAGGTCAAGCGACCGCTCGCCGGCCTCCGGGTCGGCCCCTTCTACGGCTGCTACGTGCTGCGCCCCAAGACGCGCCTCGGCTACGACGAGCACCCCGACCGCGACCTCTACCTCGAGCAGCTCATCGAGGTGCTCGGCGGCGAGGTCGTCGACTACGACGGCTCTCGCCGCTGCTGCGGGTTCCCGATCATCACGATGAACCGCGAGACCTCGCTGCGGCAGGCCGGCACCCACCTCGGCGACGCGCTCGACGCCGGCGCCGACTGCCTCGTCACCCCCTGCCCGCTATGTCACCTCAACCTCGACATGCAGCAGCCCGAGGCGGCGAAGGTCGTCGGCCGCGACCTCGGTCTGGCCGTCCTCCACCTCCCCCAGCTCGTCGGGCTCGCGCTCGGCTTCGACCCGAAGCAGCTCGGGATGCCGAAGCACATCGCCTCGACGGTGGCAGTCGACGACCGAATCGCGGCGTTGGCGTAGGGCTCCTTAGGGCGCCTCCGGGAGCTTTTGCGGCAACCGCTCCGGCGCATCGCGGCCCAGGATCTCGATACAGGGGATGTTGTAGCCGCCGGTCTCCAGCAGTTCCGCGCACCGGTCGATGAGCGTGGGGGTGATCAGGCTCGACTCCGCGCTCCCGCTGCCGGGCGTTGAGAGGACCTCGTTGATCTCCCTGACGTCCGGTCGGTCTTCGGGGTTATCGATCCCCACGAACTCCGCCACGTCCTCGGCGACCGCCTGACCGGGTCCGGAGAAGGCGATGAAGCACGCCACCGCGATAGCACCAATGAGGCTCGCGACAGCCCGCGACGAGTACCTGCGGACCGTCGGTTGCTCGGATGCAACTCTCCGAAACTCGGCACCGAGCGCATCCAGAGCGGCAAAGCTCGACTCCTCTTTCGACTTCATCTAGGCCAACTCCCTTCGGTCGTAGTGATCCGCGAGATGCTTGGCAAGGGTGCGCAGGCCCCGATGCACCCGAGCCCGGGCCGCGTCCGGAGAGATCGCGAGCCGGTCTGCCACCTCGCCATACTCGCGCTCCTCGACGATCCGTAGCCACACCGCACGCTGCTGCTCGGTGCTAATTCCGGTGAGCGCTTCGCGCACTGCCGAGCGAATCCGGGGGGCGTCCGCGAGATCGAGCGCTTGATGATGCTCAAACTCACTGAGGGCAGGGACCTGGATCTTCAGCCGCTCCACCGCAGCCCGCTCAGCTTTCCCTCTTCTGATGAAGGAACCGAGCTGATGGCGAGCGATGCCGAACAGCCACCCGGTGGCTTCCCCCTCGGTAGATCCTCGAAATCGACCGCGCGACCGGAACGCTTGGGCAAACGTCTCCGCGGTGAGATCCATGGCGATCTCGGGTTCCACGACCCGCTTGACGAACCAGATCAGGAGCTGCTTGGCATTGCGTTCATAGAACGCCGCAAAGCCATCCGAGCTCGCGAGGGGATTAGCTGCCCTGGAGAATCTCGATCGCATCATCACCATGTAGTCGCACCAAGCGTGTGCCTGTGACGCACCCACCCATCCGGCGACGGCAGAATCTTGAAGCGAGGCCAAACGTCAATGCCACCTTGCGGCCGATTTGTCCCATCTGGTGGGACAAATCGGCCATCCGAGCCACCCGGCGCAGATTTACCACCCAGGAGGTGGAATATCTGCGCCGCGCTGCCCACCTCGTGCACCTCGAACGGCTGCGGGTGCACCCCGGGTTCTCAGAGAGCCCGGAATGCACCCGCAGATCGGCGCCGGCCTACGCCTAGTCGAACTGCTGCGGCGGGATGACGGCGTCGTAGCCGCCCTCGTCGTCGGTCAGCGTGACGTCGACCTGGACCTCGTCGCCGTTCGGCGCGGTCAGGGTGCACTGGAACTCCGACCCCTCCTTGGCCTCCTGGTCGTCGGGGCAGTCGACGCTGACGTCGGCCGGATCGACGTTCGCCTGGGGCGCGAGCTGGTCGGCGAGCTGCCCCTCGAGGTCGGCGGCGTCGACGGTGTCGCCGCAGCCGGCGCCGGCGAGCGCCAGCGCGCCGATTGCGACGGTCGCTGCGAGTGCTCTCTTCATCCTGGTCATGATCGGTCTCCCTTGTCGGATTGAACGCGGTCATCCTCGCCGCGTGTGGGCACCGCCGCATCGGGTGAACCCCCAATTCCGAACCCCAAGGTTTCGGCGGGGGCTCAGTCGCCGGCGAGCGCGCCGGCGAGCTCGCGGCGGCCGCTGATGTCGAGCTTGCGGTAGGCGTTGGAGAGGTGGACCTCGACGGTCTTCGGGGTGACGAAGAGCTCCTGGGCGATCTGCTTGTTGGTCTTGCCGTCGGCGGCGATGTCAGCGACGCGGCGCTCGGAGGCGGTCAGCGAGTCGGGGCCGGAGAGGGCGCTCGAGCGCGGGCGGGCGCCGGTGGCGTGGAGCTCGGTGCGGATCTCGGCCGCGAGCGGCTCCGCCCCGCACGCCTCGGCGAGCTCGTAGGCGCGGCGGAGCGGATCGCGGGCGTCACTCGGGCGGCGGGACCGGCGGAGGGCGCCGCCGAGCGCCGCCAGCGCGCGAGCGCGATCGAGCTTCAGCGGCGAGGCATCGAGCAGCTCGACACCGCGCTCGAGATCCTCGATCCCGTCGGGTCCGCGGAGCTCGCCGAGCTGCGCGAGCGCGCGGCCGACCGTGCCCGGAGCCCCCCAGAGCTCGGCGAGCTCGAGGTCCTCGCGCAGGGCCTCCGCGGCCTCACCGGCGCGGTCGAGCCGGACCAGAGCCCGGGCCGGCAGCCGCCGGCCGGGCGCGAACGCCGGGTTGACCCGCCAGCCGCAGAGCTCGACGTGTCGCTCCGCGGCGGCGAGCGCCTCCTCGTCGCGGCCGCGCTCGAGCAGCAGCTCGATCTCCGCCACCTTCCAGACCAGCGCCCCATCGCCGATCCCCTCGGGCCGCTCGATCGTGTGTAGCTCGCGCTCCGCGTCCTCGACCCGGCCGCGCCGGATCAGTGTCGAGGCGAGCAGCCCGTAGGCGTAGTGGAGGGTCGATCCACCGAGCAGCCGGATCTGCTCGACCCCGGCCCGCAGCGACAGCTCGGCGTCCTCGAGCTCGCCGTGGTGGAGCTCGGTGAACCCGCGCCAGAGCTGCACGCTCATCACCCCGAACATCGAGCCCTGGCGGTGGGAGCGGGCGAGCGCCCGGTCCCAGACCTCGAGCGCCTCGGGGCGCTCGGCGGCGACGAGCACGACGTTCGCGACGATCCAGGTGAGGCCGGTGTCCACCTCCATCTGCGCCGCCCGTTCGATCGCCGCCGAGGCGAGCGCCGCGCACTCCTCGGCCGATCCGCCGCGGTAGAGCCAGTCGTAGGAGGCGGCCGCGGCGAGCACGCTCTCCCCCGGGCTCGGGTCGGCGGGCAGCTCGCGGAGCCGCCGGAAGCGCTCCTCGGCATCGGGAACGTCGGCGCCGAAGTAGATCGAGATCAGCTCGACCGACTCGACGATCGGGATCAGGTCGGGGGCATCGGCGGCGAGCTCACGTTGCGCCCCGGCGGCGAGCTCGGCGGCTCGCTGAGGCTCCCCGACGAAGAGCAGGACCCGTGCGAGCGCGTAGGCAGCGGCGACCCGGAGCTCGGGGACGTCGAGCTCGCGGTAGGCCTCGAGCAGATGGCCGGGCGCCGCGACACCGCCGGTGCCCGCCTCGGCCATGCCGAGCTGCAGCAGCACGCCCGGGCGCCGCTCCGACTCGATCGGCTCGGCGAGCATCCGGGTCAGGTAGGTGACGGCGCTGTCGGCGGCGCCGCTCGCCACCGCGACCTGGGCGGCCCGATCGAGGACCTCGGCGGCCCACGGCTCGGCGACCGGAGGCGCGGCGAGGAGCTGCGCGGCGACCCGTTCCGGCGCCGCCTCGAGCTCGCGCATCAACCGAGCAGCCCGGGCATGGGCGAGCTCGCGCTCGCCGGGCGGGACGTCCTCGACGATCGCGGCGCGGACCAGCGGATGGGCGAACTCGAGCGGGGTGCGCGGCGCCAGGATCCCGGCCCGCGCGAGTGCGGCGGTCGACTCGGCGATTGCCTCGGGCTCGCGATCCGCGTAGCGGGCGACCGTGGCGACGTCGCTGCCGTCGCCGAGGATCGCCACCGCGCGGGCGACCTCGCCCGCCTCCGGGGGCAGCCCGCGCAGCCGGGCGATCACCGTTCGCGACACGGCGCGCGAGCCGACGTCGGTTACCGCGGCGGCATCGCGGGCGGTCGGGGAGCGGCCGTCCATGGCAAGCGCCTCGAGCGTCTGCTCGAGCAGCAGCGGATTGCCGCCGGAGGCACGCCGGCAGGCGTCGCTGAACTCGGCATCCCCGGGCCGCTCGAAGCGGCGCTCGATCAGCGCGCCGATGCCGTCGAGCGAGAGCGGGCGCGGGCTGATCACGGTCGTCGCCGGCCCCGCCGCGATCCCGGCGACGAGCGCCGGATCGACTCCGGGCTCGGTCGAGCGATAGCCGGTCAGCAGGCCGATCCGGGTCCCGTCGAGGCGGTTGGCGACGTAGGCCAGAAACCGGAGCGATGGCCGGTCGCACCACTGCAGGTCGTCCACGACGAGGAGCAGCGGCTCGTCGCCGGCGACGTTGAGTGCCATCCAGTAGAGGCCGTGGAGGACCGCGAAGGAAACGTTGCCCGCGGCCACCGCCTCAGCGGGCGCCGCGGCCGCCTCGAACAGGCTCGCGGCGGGCGCAGCCGAGCCGGCCAGGGCGACATCGGCTCCGAGCTCGGCCACCGCGCCCTCGAAGAGCTGGCGAACGACGCCGAACGCGTAGTCGATCTCGAGCTCGCTTCCCCGGGCTGTGCGGATCGCGAACCCCTCGTCGCTCGCGCGCTCCACCAGCGCGGCGATCAGGGCGGTCTTGCCGATCCCCGCCGGCCCCTCGACGGAGATCACACCGCCGGTCCCGGCGGCGACCCCCTCGAGCGCGGCACCGGCGCTGCCAAGCTCCGCCTCGCGCTCGACGAGGGCTTCGACTTCGCGGCTCACAGCCGCGACCCTACAAAGCGCGAGGCGGAGCTGAGCGGGCGGAGCTTCAGCCGCTGATCAGGACGGCGAAGGCCAGCAGCGCCGCCGCCAGCCCCACCGCCAGGATCAGCTCGGCGCTGACCGGGACCGGCCTCATGGGTCGATCGAGTGGTTGGCGAGGAACATGCCCTCGGGGTCCACGTTGGCCCGCACCCCGCGCAGCCGCCGCAGCGTCCGCTCCCCGAAGATCGTCTCGGCCCCGACCGGGGACTCGGCGAAGTTCAGGTACGCGTCGCCGTTGTCGACGACGTCGAGCGCCTGCCGGGCGGCCGCGAACGACGCCTCCAGGGCCGGCGCCATCGCCTGATCCGGGAGCATGCCGACGGCGAACGTCATGAACCTGCCGCTGAGCCCGCCCAGCGCGCCGCTGTCCTCGCCGCGCCGGCCGAGCGCGCCACCGAGGTGGCGGAACTCGAACGACAGAAGCGGCGAGCCCGATCCCGGGCCGACCGCCTCGACGAGGCGCGCCAGCGACTCGGCGTCGAGGTCGGCGAGCATCTGGTGATCGCCGAGGCCCGGCACCGGCCCGGGGGGATCCATGTGCAGGCCGAGCAGCTCCGGAGGCGCGATGGTCGCGAACGTGTCCATCTCCGGCTCGAGCGCCCGCAACGGAGCGATCAGCTCGGCGCCCTGCTCCTCGGGTCCGAGGAACGCGACCTCGACAACGGCGAACGAGCGGCCGCGGAGCGGCTCCGGGATCTCCGGGAGCGGCGGGAACTGGAGCATCCGCCCGACCGAGGTGACCTCGTCGGGCAGCGATCGCGTCCACTGCCGCCACGCCTCGAGCACCTCGCCGGCACGCTCGAAGGGGAAGAACAGCGTCCCCGCGTAGAGCTCGGTGATCGGCAGCAGCTCGAGTTCCATCGCCGTGATCACGCCGAAGTTCCCGCCGCCGCCGCGCAGCGCCCAGAACAGGTCGGGATCGGTCAGCGCCGTGACCTCGCGGAGGTCGCCGTGGGCCGAGACGAACTCGACCGCGGTGATCCGCTCGGCTGCGAGGCCGTGCTTGCGGGCGAGCCAGCTCACGCCACCGCCGAGCGAGTAGCCGACGACGCCGACGTCGTGGGAGGAGCCGGCCAGCGCCGCGAGCCCGTGCTCGGCCGCCGGTCCGACGACCTCGCCCCAGGTGACCCCGGCGCCGACGCGGGCGGTCCGTGTCGCCGGCTCGATCCGGACGTCGCGCAGCCGCTCGGTCTTGATCAGCAGGACGCCGTCGAGGTCGCCGTGGGCGGCCGCGTTGTGACCGGTGCCCTGCACCGCCACGCGGAGCCCGCGGTCGCGGGCGAAGCGGACGGCCCGGGCGACGTCGCCGGCGTCGGCCGGGATCGCGACCGCGGCCGGATGCTGGTCGACGGCCAGGTTCCAGGCGCTCCGCGCCGAGTCCCAGTCCGGGTCCGCTGCGGTGTGGAGCGCCCCCGAGAACTCGGCTCGGAGCGTGCTCAGGTCGATCGTCGTGTCGGTGCTGGCTGTCGTCGGTGTCATCTGGTGCCTCCTCGGCTCGAATCGGAATCGGTGATTCGATCCTGCGCGAGATCGCGCCCTCTGCCATCGAGGAAACCCCTAGACCCCGACCCCAAGGTTTCCCCGGGGAATCGGGTCAGCGCTCGCGGTACCAGTCGACGTAGTGGCCGCAGGTCTGGCGGACCGGGATCCGCTCGACCGCTCCGGGCCCGACCGGGGTCGCGGTCAACGAGCGCAGGTGGGCGTCGTTCGGCGCTCGCAGCAGGCGGGCGATCACGTTCGGGGCTTCCGGCTCGACCGTGAGCGCCGCCGTCGTCGGCCGCTCGACGTCGACCGTCGCGACCGGGAACGTCGGCGTCTCGCCGCGGAAGTCGAGGTTGGCGGCCATCGTCGTGTCGATCCCGAGCTCGGTCGATCTGACCCGCAGCGGGCGGCGGCTGTCGTACTCGAGCGAGATCAGCCACCGGCCCGCGGCCGGGATCTCGATCCGCATCGTCGCCGGCGCGCCGTCCGACGCGGTCGGGTCGGGCTCCCAGCCATCCGGCTCGGCGATCACCGGCGGCTCGTTCCAGACCAGGGCCGTGCCCTTCCCCTTCGCGATCGGCCGCTGGGCGGGATCGGTGCAGTCAAGGACCGCGCCCGGGGCGGTCCCCTCGTCGAGCGTGTGCCGGCGCCCGGTCCGGCCGGTGTTCTCGTAGAGGACGTAGTCGTTCGTGCGCGCGAGCTCGCGGAAGCGCGGCGGTACGCCCGATGCCGGACCGCCTGTCGTCGCGAGCACGTAGCGGAAGCTGTCGAGCGTCGCCGGGAAGACTGCGTCGACGTCGAACTTCTCGCCGCCGCCCTCGCCCTTCTTGAACCGGGGCCGGGCGTCCTCGACGTCATAGAAGTTGGTGACGATGCCGGTGATCGGTCCCGACCCGCGCAGCTCCCAGCCGATGAAGTCGTCGCGGCCCAGGAACAGCACCGGCTCGCCGGCGACGAGCGCGCGCATCGACTCGAGCTGGCGGGAGTGCGAATCGGGGCCGACCGGGGCGTTGCGGATGACGAGGAAGGACGAGCCCGCCGCGAGGACGACGAGGACCACGCCTAGGGCGAGCGCGGGCCCGTGACGGGCGAGGGTGCCGCGGAGCGCGATCGCCATCGCCACCGGCGCGACGATCGCGAGCGCCTTGGCGGAGATGTAGGGGCTCGAGAAGAGGGCCGCGAGGACGTAGACGGCGGCCATCGCGACGAGCAGTGCCGGCAGCGTCCAGCTCCCTTCGCGTCGGTCGCGAAGCAGCCCGAGGGTAAGCGCCGCGAGCCCGATCAGGGCGCCGAGATAGAACAGCGCGGCGGGCGCTCCCGCCGAGCTCGGCGTCGCGTCGAATTCGCCGGCCGGCCAGATCCCGAGCGCCTCGAGTGGCGAAAGCGCCTGCGCGAGGTTGCCGAGGTCGGAGCCGAACCGGTCGGGGTTGAGCGCCGAGAGCCTGCTGAAGTCGGCAATCCGGCTCCACTCGCCGGCGGTGGCGATCGCGACGACGACGATCAGCCCGAGCAGGTAGGGCGCGAGCCGGCGCAGCCAGTCCGCGGGCAGGGTCGGCCGTGGCTGGACGATGAACCAGCGAACGAGCAGGACGACCGCCCCGACGGCCCCGATCCAGAGCAGCCCGGGGAGGCTGTAGTTGAAGACCGAGGCGGCGGCGAGGACCGCCAGCGGCAGGACCCGGAGCAGTGGGTGGACGTCTCGCGCACCGGCCTCCACCGTGCGCTCCGTGAGCGGCGAGCGGACGCCGACCAGCGCCGCGAGGGCGAGCGCGAAGGCGATCAGGAGCATCGCCTGAAGCGGCTCCTTGAAGGCGCCCTGGGTCAGATAGGCGGCGCCGAGGTAGGGCAGGGCGACGAGCGCGGCGCCGGCGATCAGCCGGCCCCGGGGCATCCGTCCGAGCAGGCCGATCGCGAGCAGGCCGAGGAGCGGCGCGAGCGCGACGGTGAAGCCGGCGAAGACGTCGACGAGGCCGGTCCCGGTGACACGCGAGATCGCGGCGACGACCGCATGAGGCCCGATCGGATAGCCGCCCTTGATGAAGCTCGGGACCGTGCCCGCGTAGTCGCTCACGTAGTCGGCGATGATCAGGTGCGAGGCCATGTCGTCGTTGACGAGGCCCACCCCGAGGATCCCGACGAAACCGGCGATCGCGAACGGCAGCGATGCCGCGACGGTGGTGATCGCAACGACCGGGAGGCCGGTGGCGACCGCTTCCCGCCCGCTGCCGACGCGACCGCGCAGGTAAACGGCGGCGGCGACCGCGGCGAGGGCGAGGGCGATCGCAGCGGTCGTCGCGTGCCCCGGAAGGCGGATCGCGATGCCGGCGACGAGCAGCATCGCCGCGATGCCGTAGGCGGGGGCGAGCGGGGTAGGTGGGAGCGGACGCTCGCGGCCGGCGCCGGCGGCGAGCGCCGCGAGCGCCTGGCCGAGAATCAGCGCCAGGACGAGGACTATGAGCAGGGATGCGGCGGCGCCGATCATCGGCCGATCACGGTCTCGCTCCCACCGGACGGACCCCGCGGTCGCCGGCGCCGCGGAGCGCTCTGCTCAGGCGGCGGCCAACGCCGGCTCGGGGACGCGGACGAGGTCGCGCTCGACGAGGACCTCGGCGACCTGGACAGCGTTCGTGGCCGCCCCCTTGCGCAGGTTGTCGCCGACCACCCAGAGGTTGAGGCAGCGCTCGTGCGAGGGATCGCGGCGGATCCGGCCGACCAGCACGTCGTCGCGGCCGGCGGCCGCGGTGGCGAGCGGATAGATGCCCTCGGCCGGGTCGTCGAGGACGACGACGCCGGGCGCGGCGGCGAGCAGCTCCCGGCAGCGCTCGGGCTCGAGCCGCTCGCGGGTCTGGACGTTGACCGACTCCGAATGCGCGCTGAACACCGGCACCCGGACGCAGGTCGCGGAGATCCCGACCTCCTCGCCGACGCCGAGGATCTTCCGCGTCTCGGCCATCATCTTGCGCTCCTCGGTGGTGTAGTCGTCGCCGCCCTTGAACGTCTCGACCTGCGGTAGGACGTTGAAGGCGATCTGGTGCGGGTAGACCTCGGCCTCGATCTCGTCGCCACCGAGCGCGGCGGCCGACTGCTCCCGCAGCTCCTCGATCGCGCGCCGGCCGGTGCCGGAGACCGACTGGTAGGTGGAGACGACGAGGCGCTCGATCCCGACGGCGTCGAGGATCGGCTTCAGCGCTACGACCATCTGCATCGTCGAGCAGTTCGGGTTGGCGACGAGGCCGCGATGGGCGTCGGCCGCCTCCGGGTTGACCTCGCTGACGACGAGCGGGACCTGCTCGTGCATGCGCCAGTAGCTCGTGTTGTCGACGACGACGGCGCCGGCTGCTGCGATCCGCGGCGCCCACTCGGAGCTGACCGCGCCACCGGCCGAGGAGATGACGATGTCGAGCCCGGCAATCGCCTCATCGGAGAGCTCGCGGCACTCGACCTCGCCGCCGTCGAACGGCAGCTTCCGTCCCGCCGACCGCGCGGAGGCGAGCGGCCGCAGCTCGGCGAGGGGGAACGAGCGCTCGGCGAGCACGTCGAGGACGGTCGAGCCGACGGCGCCGGTCGCGCCCACAACACCGACTCGGAAGCCGGCGCTCGCCGCGTTCATCGGCTGCCGGCGCGAGCCTCGTGCTCGCCGGTCGAGTCCTCATCGAAGACGGTGTCGGCGCCGAGCTCGAACGCGCCGTGCAGCGCCCGGACCGCGTCGTCGACGCGGTCGGCGGCGATCACACAGGAGATCTTGATCGGCGAGGTCGAGATCATCTCGATGTTGATCCCCTCCTCGCCCAGCACCTCGAAGACCTTGGCGGCGACGCCCGGGTGGCTGCGCATGCCGGCGCCGATGATCGAGACCTTGCCGATCTGATCGTCGGTCAGGACGTCGCCGGCGGCGCTGATGCCCTGGATCGCATCGACCGCGGCTGCGAGGTCGTCGCGGGCGACCGTGAACGAGAGGTCGGCGCCGTGCTCGGTCGAGACCGGCTCGTTCTGGATGATCACGTCGACGTTGACGTTGGCGCCGGCGAGCGCGGTGAAGATGCGGCCGGCGATGCCGGGCTCGTTGCGGACCCCGGACAGGGTCACGCGCGCCTCGTCGGCGGAGTGGGTGACGGCGGTGACGAAGGGGTTCTCCATGGTTTCGTCCTCGGCGATCACGAGGGTACCGGTGCCCTGCTCGAACGAGGAGCGGCAATGGATCCTGACGTCGTGGTTACGGGCGTACTCGACGCTGCGGAGCTGCAGGACCCGCGCTCCGGAAGCGGCCATCTCGAGCATCTCCTCAAACGAGACGACCGGGAGCTTGCGAGCGTCGGAAACGATTCGCGGGTCGGCGCTGAAGACGCCGGCGACGTCGGTGTAGATCTCGCAAACCGAGGCGTCGAGCGCGGCGGCGAGGGCGACAGCGGTCGTGTCGGAGCCGCCGCGGCCCAGCGTGGTCACGTCCTTGGAGTCGGTCGAGACGCCTTGGAAGCCGGCGACCAGGACGATGTTGTCCTGCTCGAGCGCCTGCTCGATCCGGCCGGCGCGGACGTCGACGATCCGCGCCTTCGTGTGCGACGAGTCGGTGACGATCCCCGCCTGCGAGCCGGTCAGCGAGATCGCCTGGTGGCCGAGATCCCAGATCGCCATCGCACAGAGCGCGCAGGAG